>NZ_JNZR01000027.1:0-205620 GCF_000717585.1 Micromonospora globosa | reverse complement strand
CCCCCACCCCCGCCCTCCCCTGACCGTCCGCGTCGGCCCCGAGCCCCGTCGCGTCGATCATGAAGTTAGCGGCGCGACACGCCGTATGGGCGGCCGTCAACTTCATGATCGACGAGAGCCCGGACGGGCGGCGACAGGCCGAGGGGGTGAGGGCGGCCGGGGGGTCAGCTGGTGCGGTCGGCGATGTAGTCGCAGAGGGACTCCAGCGCGCGACGCGCCGGACCCTCGGGCAGCGGAGCCAGCCGGGCGCGTGCGTCCTCGGCGTAGCTGCGCACCGTCTCCCGGGCGCGCTTGAGCGCCGGCGACTCCCGCAGCAGGCTCAGCGCCTCGGCGTGCAGCGCGTCGTCCACGAGCGGGCCGGTGGCCAGGATCTCGCGCAGCCGTACGCTCGCCGCGTCCGCGTCGTCGGAGGCCATCGCGTAGAGCACCGGCAGGGTGGGTACGCCCTCGCGCAGGTCGGTGCCGGGCGTCTTGCCGGACTGGACCGACTCGCTGGCGATGTCCAGCAGGTCGTCGGAGAGCTGGAACGCGACGCCGATGATCTCGCCGTACTCGGCCAGGGCCTCGACGTGCTCGGGAGCCGCGCCGCCGAACATGCCGCCGAAGCGGGCCGAGGTGGCGATGAGTGAACCGGTCTTCTCGGCGATCACGTGCAGGTAGTGCGCGACCGGGTCGGTGTCGCGCGGGCCGACCGTCTCGGCGATCTGGCCGTGCACCAGCCGGGCGAACGTGCGCGCCTGGAGGCGTACCGCCTCGGGGCCGAGGTCGGCGGCGATGTCCGCGGCCCGGGCGAAGAGGTAGTCGCCGACCAGGATGGCCACCGAGTTGGTCCAGCGGGAGTTGGCGCTCGGGGCGCCGCGACGCACGGCGGCCTCGTCCATCACGTCGTCGTGGTACAGCGTCGCCAGGTGGGTGAGTTCCATCACCACGGCAGCGGGGACGACCTGGTCGGTATCCGGGTCGCCGAACTGGGCGCCCAGCGCCACCAGCAGCGGACGGAACCGCTTGCCGCCGGCCTCGACCAGGTGCCGGGACGCCTCGGTCACCAGCGGATCGGCGCTCGCCACGCTCGCCCGCAGGTTCGTCTCGACCCGGTCGAGCACGCCCAGCACGGAGGCTTCGACGCGCGGGTCGGCGAGATGCAGGCCGAGCGCGCCGAACTGACCTGAACGCTCGCCAGCCGGGTTCGCCACGTCCTCAACCATGCCACACCCGTTCGACCTGCTCGTCGACGGGGATACGGGCCGGGGGCCGGTACGCCACGGCGTACCGGCCCCCGGTGGGATCACCTCTGTCATCTGACGAATTCGGCGGCACCGGTCGTCAGGTCGAGCAGCGGGCCGGGCACCACGCCGAGGACCAGCGTGGCGAGCACGCCGATGACCAGGGCGGCCGAGGTGAGCGCACCGGGCACGGTCACCGTCGGGGTGGACTCGCCCGGCTCGGACAGCCACATCATGACGACGACCCGCAGGTACGGGAACGCCAGCACCATGCTGGTCAGCACGCCGGCGATCACCAGCCACGCCTGGTTCGCCTCCAGGGCCGGGCCGAAGACCGCGAACTTGCTGGTGAAGCCGCTGGTCAGCGGGATACCGGCGAAGGCCAGCAGGATGAACGTGAAGATCGCCGCGAAGAACGGCGAGCGGCGGCCCAGCCCGGCCCAGCGAGACAGGTGGGTGGCCTCCCCGTCGGCGTCGCGCACCAGCGTCACCACGGCGAACGCGGCGAGCACCGAGAAGCCGTACGCGGCCAGGTAGAACATGGTGCCGGAGAGCCCTTCACGGCTCGGTGCCAGCACACCGACGAGCAGGTAACCGGCGTTCGCGATCGACGAGTACGCCAGCAGGCGCTTGATGTCGGTCTGGGTGACCGCCAGCACCGCGCCGACCAGCATGGTCAGCACCGCGATCGCGCCGAGCACCGGGGTGAAGTCCCAGGAGGCCCCGGCGAACGCGACGTGGAAGACGCGCAGCAGCGCCCCGAACGCGGCGACCTTGGTGCAGGCCGCCATGAAGCCGGTGACCGGGGTCGGCGCGCCCTGATAGACGTCCGGCGTCCAGACGTGGAACGGCGCAGCGGCGGCCTTGAACAGCAGGCCGATGGCGAGCAGCGCCATGCCAGCGAACAGCAGCACCGGGCTGGACGGGGAGTCGGTGACCGCGGCGTGCACGGTGGCGAAGTCGACGCCCGCCGTACGGCCCGGGATGCCGGAGGTGAAGCCGTAGATGAGGGCCACACCGAACAGGAAGAACGCCGAGGCGTACGCGCCGAGCATGAAGTACTTCAGCGCCGCCTCCTGGCTCAGCAGACGCCGACGGCGGGCCAGCGCGCAGAGCAGGTAGAGCGGGAGCGAGAAGACCTCCAGCGCGACGAACATGGTCAGCAGGTCGTTCGCCGCCACGAAGATCAGCATGCCGCCGATCGCGAACGACATCAGCGGGTAGACCTCGGTGGCGCCACCGACGCCCTCGGCCTGCCGCCGGTCCTCCGCCGACTCGGCGGTGACAGCGGCGTGCGCCACGAAGGCGCCGCCCCGCTCCACGGTGCGCTCACCGACGAGCAGCAGCGCCATCACCGCGAGCACCAGGATCGCGCCCTGGAGGAACAGCGTCGGGCCGTCGATCGCGATGGCGCCGCCGATGGTGATCAGCCGGTCGTCGGCGTTCAGGATCACCATGACGATCGCGGCGAGCATCGCCACCAGGGCGAGCCCGAGTTGCACCGCGTTGCGCAGACGACGCGGCACGAACGCCTCGACCAGGACCCCGAGCAGCGCCGCACCCAGCATGATCAGGATGGGAGCGAGCGCCGCGTAGTCGATCGACGGCAGCCTCAGTTCACTCACTTCGCGGCCTCCTGGACGCTGCCGACCTCAGGGGCGGGGTCGGACTTGCCGACGTCCTGCATGGTCGCCTGGACGGCGGGGTTGATGACGTCGGTGACCGGCTTCGGATAGAAGCCGAGCAGCACGATCAGCGCGATCAGCGGCGCGACGACCACCTTCTCGCGCAGGGTGAGGTCACGGCGCATGCCCTCGACCTCGGTCAGCGCCGGGTTCAGCGTGCCCTGCGTGGTGCGCTGCACCATCCACAGCACGTACGCCGCCGCCAGGATGATGCCGAGCGTGGCGATCACGGCGACCGGCTTGTTGACGGTGAACGTGCCGATCAGCACCAGGAACTCGGAGACGAACGGCGCGGTACCCGGCAGCGCCAGTGAGGCGAGACCGGCGAAGAAGAGCACACCGGCCAGCACCGGCACCAGCTTGCCCGCGCCGCCGAAGTCGCTGATCAGCGCCGAGCCGCGCCGGGCGATCAGCATGCCGACCACGAGGAACAGCAGGCCGGTGGCCAGGCCGTGGTTGAGCATGTAGAGCACCGCGCCGGTGCCGGCCTGGGTGGTGAACGCGAAGATGCCGACGCCGATGAACCCGAAGTGCGCGATCGAGGTGTACGACACCAGGCGCTTCAGGTCGTTCTGACCGACCGCCAGCAGCGCGGCGTAGATGATGCCGATGACGCCGAGCGCCAGCGCCCACGGTGCGAACCAGCGCGACGCCTCCGGGAACAGCGGGAGGCAGTAGCGCAGGATGCCGAACGTCCCGACCTTGTCCAGCACGCCGACAAGCAGCGCGGCGGCGCCGGCCGGTGCCGCGCCACCGGCGTCCGGCAGCCAGGTGTGGAACGGGAAGAACGGCGCCTTGATCGCGAAGGCGACGAAGAAGCCCAGGAACAGCCAGCGGGCCGTGTCGGTGGCGAACTCCGCCTGGCTCAGCGCCTGCCAGTCGAAGGTCTTCCCGCCGACCACCCAGAGGCCGATCACCGCGGCCAGCATGAACAGACCGCCGACCAGCGAGTAGAGGAAGAACTTCACCGCCGCGTACTGCCGCTGGTGGCCGCCGTAGCTGCCGATCAGGAAGTACATCGGCACCAGCATGACCTCGAAGAACACGTAGAACAGGAAGACGTCGGCGGCGGCGAAGACGCCGATCATCGTGCATTCGAGGACGAGCAGCAGCGCGAAGTACGCGGGCACCGAACGCTTCGACGCCTCGGCGTCGTGCCAGGACGCCAGGATCACCAGCGGCACCAGGATCGCGATCAGCATCAGCATGACCAGCGCGATGCCGTCCACCTCGAAGGTGAAGTTCACGCCCCAGTTCGGGATCCACGGGTACGACTCGCGGAACTGGAACCGGTCACCACCGGCGGAGAAGGCGAACCACATCACCACCGAGAGCACCAGCACCAGCAGCGACCAGCCGAACGCCACCAGCTTGGCCAGGTCCGGACGGCTGCGGGGCAGCAGTGCCACCACCAGGGCGCCGACCAGCGGCGCCACGGTCAGCACCGAGAGGAACGGGAAGTTGGACATTATTCGGCCTTACCTCCGTCGTGACTGCGTGGCCCGCCGGCGGGGGCGGCCGCGTTGAGGTCGATCACGCCAGCCACCCCGCCTGCACCGCCAGGAACGCCGCCACCACGAGCAGCGCGCCGGTCAGGATCGAGGTCGCGTACGACCGCACGAAGCCGGTCTGGAGCCGCCGGAGCCGGCCCGAGCCCCCGCCCACGGCGGCGGCCAGGCCGTTGACCAGCCCGTCGACGCCCCGGTTGTCGAGGAACACCAGCGCCCGGGTGAGGAAGATGCCCGGCTTCTCGAAGACCGCCTCGTTGAAGGCGTCCGTGTAGAGGTTCCGGCGGGCGGCGGTGACCACCACGCCGGCCGGCTGCGGCTCGGTGGCCGTGCCGGAGCGGAACAGGAACCAGGCCAGCCCGGCGCCCAGCACGGTGAGCAGCAGCGACAGCGCGGTGAGCAGCCAGTGCGCCAGCACCGGCGCGTGCTCCCCGCTCTCGGCGGCGAGCCCGTTGGTGGCGGTGAGCCAGTCCGGCACGGAGGTGGCGAGCAGGAAGCCCGCGCCGACCGAGCCGACCGCAAGCAGGATCAGCGGGACGGTCATCAGCTTCGGCGACTCGTGCGGGTGCTCGATGTCCTCGGTCCAGCGCTTCGGGCCGTGGAACGTGAGCACGAACAGCCGCGTCATGTAGAACGCGGTGAGCCCGGCGCCGAGCAGCGCGGCCATGCCGAACAGCCAGGCCGTCCAGCCCTCCCGCTCGAACGCGGCCACGATGATCGGCTCCTTGGAGAAGTAGCCGGAGAACGGGAACATGCCGATGATGGCGAGCCAGCCCATCATGAACGTCAGCCAGGTGACCTTCATGTACTTGGACAGCCCGCCGAAGCGGCGGATGTCCACCTGGTCGTTCATGCCGTGCATGACCGAGCCGGCGCCGAGGAACATGTTGGCCTTGAAGAAGCCGTGCGCCAGCAGGTGCACGATGGCGAGCGCGTACGCGCCGCCGCCGAGACCGACGCCGAGGAACATGTAGCCGATCTGGCTCACGGTCGACCAGGCCAGCACACGCTTGATGTCGTCCTTGGCCGCGCCGATGATGCAGCCCATCAGCAGCGTGAGCGCGCCGACGCTGACCACCACGAGCTGGAGCGTCTCGTTGGCCGAGAAGATCGCGTTGGAGCGGGCGATCAGGTAGACGCCCGCGGTGACCATGGTGGCCGCGTGGATGAGCGCGGACACCGGGGTCGGGCCCTCCATCGCGTCCGGCAACCACGCCTGGAGCGGGAACTGACCGGACTTGCCGGCCGCGCCGAGCAGCAGCAGCAGGCCGAGCACCAGCACGGTGGTCGAGGTCATCGAGCCGACCCCGTTGAACACCTCGTCGTACTGGGTGGTGCCGAGCACGGCGAACATGATGAAGATGCCGATGGCCAGGCCGGCGTCGCCGACCCGGTTCATCAGGAACGCCTTCTTGCCGGCGGTGGCCGCGCTGGGCCGGCCGTACCAGAAGGAGATCAGCAGGTACGACGCCAGGCCGACGCCCTCCCAGCCGAAGTAGAGCATCACGTAGTTGTTGCCGAGCACCAGCAGGAGCATGGCGGCGACGAACAGGTTGAAGTACGCGAAGAACAGCCGCCGGCCTGCGTCGTGCGCCATGTACTCCACGGCGTAGAGGTGGATCAGGAAGCCCACCCCGGTGATCAGCAGGACGAAGACCGCGGCCAGCGGGTCGAAGAGCAGACCGAAGTCCACCTTCAGGTTGCCGACCGCCATGAAGTCCCAGAGGCTCAGCTCGACCTGCTTGTTCTCCAGCCCGCGCAACTGGAAGAAGTAGGTGAGCCCGAGCACGAAGGCGGCGCCGATGGCGCCCACGCCCAGCCAGTGGCCCCAGCGGTCGGCCCGCTTGCCGAGCAGCAGCAGGATCGCCGCGCTGACCAGCGGGATCGCCACCAGCAGCCAGACACTGCCCAGCATCCCGTCCGCCGTGGCGAAGGTGACGGCTTCGGCTGGCTCAGACTGGGCGATCGTCAGAATCTGTTCCACCACGAGCCCCTCAGTACTTCAGCAGGTTGGCGTCGTCGACGCTGGCCGAGCGCCGGGTCCGGAAGATCGCCATGATGATCGCGAGCCCGACCACGACCTCGGCCGCCGCCACCACCATCACGAAGAACGCCATGATCTGGCCGTTCAGGTCGCCGTTGATCCGGCTGAACGTGACCAGGGTCAGGTTGGCCGCGTTGAGCATCAGCTCGATGCACATGAACAGCACGATCGCGTTGCGCCGGACCAGCACGCCCACGGCGCCGATGGTGAACAGCACCGCCGCGAGGATGAGGTAGTAGTCCGGGGTCACCGTGCCAGCCTTTCGTTCGCGACTGCGGGGCTCCGCTTCGCTGCACTCCTCGCGCTCACCGATCAGTCCCCTTCGGTGCGGTCTCCTCGGCCGTCAACTCGCGCACCGGCATGATCTCCGGGATGCTGCGGTCGGTCAGCCGGCCGTCGGGCAGACGGGCCGGGGTGGCCACCGAGGAGGACGTGGCGTAGACGCCCGGGCCGGGCTTCGGTCCGGGGTAGTTGCCGGGGCGGAACCGCGCCTTCATGGTGGCGATCTGGTCCATCCGGTCCGCCTTGCGCCGCTCCACGTGCGCCAGCACCATCGCGCCGACGGCGGCGGTGATCAGCAGCGCCGAGGTCAGCTCGAAGGCGAAGACGTACTTGGTGAACAGCAGCCGGGCGATGCCCTGGACGTTGCCCTCGCCGTTCGCCTCGTCGAGCCCGACCGGCTGGACGCCGTCGAGCGCGCGGTAGAGGCCGGTGCCCACCAGGCCGGCGAAGCCGAGCCCGAGGACCACTGCGGCGACCCGCTGGCCGCGCAGCGTCTCGATGAGCGAGTCGGACGCGTCCCGGCCGACGAGCATCAGCACGAACAGGAACAGCATCATGATCGCGCCGGTGTAGACGATGATCTGCACCATGCCGATGAACGGCCCGGCCTGGAGCACGTAGAACACGCCCAGGCAGAGCATGGTCAGCACCAGCCAGAGCGCGGAGTGGACCGCGTTGCGGGCCCACACCATGCCGATCGCCCCGAGCAGGGCCAGCGGCGCGAGGATCCAGAAGGTGACCTCCTCACCCCCGGACACCTGGCCGGCGGCGGCGAGCACCGTAGCCGAGGTCATGCCTTGCCTCCCTTGCCCGCCGCGGCGGCGGACCGCTGCTCGGCCTGCTCGGCGCCGGGGAAGGTCACGCCGGGGTGCTCCTCCACCTGGTACCGGCCGGGGCCCATCGGCGAGCGCTCGGCGCCGGCCGAGGTGCCCGGGTTGGTGAGCGCGCCGACGTAGTAGTCCTTCTCGCTGTCGCCCAGCCGCATCGGGTGCGGCGGCTGCTCCATGCCTTCGAGCAACGGCGCGAGCAGCTGCTCCTTGGTGAAGATCAGGTCCTGCCGGTTGTCCCGGGCCAGCTCGTACTCGTTGCTCATGGTGAGCGAACGGGTCGGGCAGGCCTCGATGCAGAGCCCGCAGAAGATGCACCGGGCGTAGTTGATCTGGTAGGTGCTGGCGTACCGCTCACCAGGAGAGAAGCGCTGCTCCTCGGTGTTGTCGCCACCCTCCACGTAGATCGCGTCGGCCGGGCAGGCCCAGGCGCACAGCTCGCAGCCGATGCACTTCTCCAGCCCGTCCGGGTGCCGGTTGAGGATGTGCCGCCCGTGGTAGCGCGGCGCCGAGACCGGCGGCTTGAACGGGTAGTCGGTGGTGACGACCTTCTTGAACATGTGCGAGAAGGTGACACCGAAGCCCTTGAACGTTCCGGTGATCGCGCCCACGTCACACCTCCCTGGAGTCCGGGCCGGCGACCACGTTGGCCGGCTCCCGCTCGGCGAGCACGCGCTTCGTACGCGGGCTCGGCGGAACCTGAAGATCCATCGGCGGCAGCGGGAAGCTGCCGTACGGCCGGGTGTCCGCCTGCTCCTGGAGCGACGGCTTCGGCTCCTTCTTCCGCGACGGCCAGAAGAGCGTGGCCAGCAGCAGCACGCCCGCGCCGACGGCGGTGACGAGCAGCCGGTCCCGGGTCTGCCAGTCCTCGATCGAGCGCAGCCCGGCGAGCACCATGATCCAGACCAGGTTCAGCGGCAGCAGCACCTTCCAGCCGAACCGCATGAACTGGTCGTACCGGAGCCGGGGCAGCGTTCCGCGCAGCCAGACGAAGACGAACACCAGCATGATGACCTTGCCGAAGAACCACAGCATCGGCCACCAGCCCTCGTTGGCGCCCGACCAGATCGTGATCGGCCACGGCGCGTGCCAGCCGCCGAGGAACAGCGTCACGGTGAACGCCGACATGGTCACCATCGCGACGTACTCGCTGAGCATGAACAGCGCGAACTTCAGCGAGCTGTACTCGGTCTGGAAACCGGCCACCAGCTCCGACTCCGCCTCGGGCAGGTCGAACGGCGCCCGGTTCGTCTCACCGACGATGGCGATGAAGAACATGATGAAGCTGGGCAGCAGCAGGATCGCGTACCAGCCGGGCGCGGCGAGGTCGAAGCCGCCGATGCTCAGCCGGGTGCCGTCACCCTGCGCGGCGACGATCCCGCTCGTCGACATGGTGCCCGCGGTCATGAACACCGCGACCACGCTCAGGCCCATGGTGACCTCGTACGAGACCAGCTGGGCCGCCGAGCGCAGACCGCCGAGCAGCGGGTAGGTGGAGCCGCTGGCCCAGCCGCCGAGCACGATGCCGTACACGGCGAGCGAGGAGAAGGCCAGCACCACCAGCACCGCCACCGACACGTCGGTGACCTGCAGCGGCGTCCGGTGCCCGAAGATGCTCACCATCGGCCCGAACGGGATCACCGACAGCGCGGTGACCGCGCAGACCACCGAGATCACCGGGGCGAAGAAGTAGACGACCTTGTCGGCCTTGCGCGGGAGGATGTCCTCCTTGAAGGCCAGCTTCACGCCGTCGGCGAGCGTCTGGAGCAGACCGAACGGACCGGCCTGGTTGGGGCCGGGCCGCACCGCCATGCGGCCGACGACCCGGCGCTCGAACCAGACGCCGAGCAGCGTGGCCGCCACGGCGACGACGAACGCGAACAGGATCTTGCCGAGGACCAGCCACCACGGGTCCTTGCCGAAGTCGGCAAGCGTCGGGTCCTGCGCCGCGAGGATGACGGGGTTCACTGCACCCACCTTTCGTTCCCGACTGCGGAGACGCTCACCACGTCGCCGGACGTCGCGCCGAGGCCGCGCCGCACGGTGGAGCCGGGTGAGTTGGTCGGCAGCCAGACGACGCCGTCGGGCATCTCGGTGATCGCCGCCGGCAGCGTGATCGCGCCGCGGTCGGTGCCCACCGTGACCGGGTCGCCGTCGGCCACACCCAGCGCCTCGGCGGTGCCCTTGCCGAGCCGGACCACCGGCGGGCGGGCGGTGCCGGCGAGGTGCTCGTCGCCGTCGGTGAGGCTGCCCAGGTCGATCAGCTGGTGCCAGGTGGCGAGGACCGCCTCGCCCGGTCCGGGCTGCCGCACCGCGGCCGGCTCGACCGAGGGCGCCGACGGCCGCTCGACCCGGGTGCGCGGCAGCGCGCCCAGCTCGCGCCGGATGCTCGGCACGTCGCCGGTGCCGAGCCGCACGTCGAGCTGCGCGGCGAGCGCGTCGAGGATGCGGGCGTCGGTCATCGCGCCGGTGTCCAGCACCTTCTCGAACGTGCGCAGCCGGCCCTCCCAGTCCAGGAAGCTGCCGGCCTTCTCGACCACCGGCGCGACCGGCAGGACCACGTCGGCGCGGCGGGACACCGCGCTCATCCGCAGTTCCAGGCTGACCAGGAACGGCACCGCGTCCAGTGCGGACTCGGCCAGGCGCGGGTCGGCCAGGTCGGCCGGGTCGACGCCGGCCACCACCAGGGCGCCGATCTGTCCGTTCGCGGCGGCGGTGAGGATGCCGTCGGTGTCGCGGCCGGCCTGGCTGGGGATCACCCCGGCCGGGATGTCCCACGCCTCGCCCAGCTCCGCGCGCGCGGCCGGCTCGGTGACGACCCGGCCGCCGGGGAGCAGGTTGGGCAGGCAGCCCGCGTCGACAGCACCGCGGTCACCCGCGCGCCGCGGCACCCAGACCAGCCGGGCACCGGTACGCCGGGCGACGTCCGCCGCCGCCGACAGCCCGCCCGGCACCTCGGCCAGGCGCTCGCCGACGATGAGGATCGCGCCGGGCTGACCCAGCGCCTCGGCCACCGTGGCGTGCTCGGCCAGCACGCCGGCCTCCTCGCCGGGCACCACCCGGGCCAGCTTGGCCCCGAGCTTCTCCAGGCCGCGCGTGGCGAACGGCGCGAGCGCGTACACGGTGAGCTTCTTCTTCAGGTACGCCTTGCGCAGCCGCAGGAAGAGGATCGGGCACTCCTCCTCCGGCTCCAGGCCGACGAGCACCACAGCGGGCGCGTTCTCCACGTCCGTGTAGGTCACGTCGGTGACCCCGGCGACGCTGCTGGCCAGGAAGTCGGCCTCCTCGCGGGAGACCGGGCGGGCCCGGAAGTCGATGTCGTTGGTGTGCAGCGCGATGCGGGCGAACTTCGCGTACGCGTAGGCGTCCTCGACTGTCAGCCGGCCGCCGGTCAGCACCGCCGTGCCGGTCGCGCCGTCGCGGGCCGCGCGCAGCCCCTCGGCGGCCCGGGTCAGCGCCTCGCTCCAGGACGCCTCGCGCAGCTCACCGGTCTTCTCGTCGCGCACCATCGGCGTGCTGATCCGGTCGAACGCGCGGGTGTACTGGAAGCCCCAGCGGCCCTTGTCGCAGTTCCACTCCTCGTTCACCGCCGGGTCGTCGCCGGCCAGCCGGCGCAGCACCTTGCCGCGCCGCCAGTCGGTGCGCTGCGCGCAGCCGGCCGAGCAGTGCTCGCAGACGCTGGGCGTGGAGACCAGGTCGAACGGGCGGGCCCGGAACCGGTACTGGGTGCCGGTCAGCGCGCCCACCGGGCAGATCTGCACGGTGTTGCCGGAGAAGTACGAGTTGAACGGGACGTCCCCCTCGTCGCCCTCCTCGCCGTACGCGTCGTCCCGGTAGATGTTGATCTCCTCGTGCGAGGAGCGTCCCATCAGGTCGATGAACTTGTCGCCGGCGATCTCCTCGGAGAACCGGGTGCACCGCTGGCAGAGCACGCAGCGCTCGCGGTCGAGCAGCACCTGGGTGCTGATCGGCAGCGGCTTCGGGTACTCCCGCTTGTGCTCGTGGAACCGCGAGTCCGTCCGGCCGGTGGACATCGCCTGGTTCTGCAGCGGGCACTCGCCGCCCTTGTCGCACATCGGGCAGTCCAGCGGGTGGTTGAGGAGCAGCAGCTCCATCACACCCTCCTGGGCCTTCTTGGCGACCGGGGAGGTGAGCTGCGTCCGCACCACCATGCCGTCGGCGACGGTCTGGGTGCAGGAGGCGACCGGCTTGCGCTGGCCCTCCACCTCCACCAGGCACTGCCGGCAGGCGCCGGCCGGGGCCAGCAGCGGGTGGTCGCAGAAGCGCGGGATCTCGGTGCCGAGCTGCTCGGCGACGCGGATCAGCAGCGCGCCCTTGGGCGCGGTGACCTCGACGCCGTCGATGGTCAGCGTGACGGTCTCGGTCTGCTTGGCTACGTCGGTCATCAGTGAGCTCCAACCAGAGACTTGTCGGAGAGCTTCGGAGCGGTACGTCCCTCGATGTAGTCGAGGTAGTCCTGCTTGAAGTACTTCAGCGACGAGGTCACCGAGCTGGTCGCGCCGTCACCGAGACCGCAGAACGAGCGGCCGAGGATGTTGTCGCAGGTGTCGAGCAGGGTGTCCAGGTCCTCGTGGGTGCCCTGGCCGGCCAGGATGCGCCGGTAGACCCGGACCATCCAGTAGTTGCCCTCCCGGCACGGGGTGCACTTGCCGCACGACTCGTGGTGGTAGAACTCCAGCCACCGGTAGGTCGCGTACACCGGGCAGTCCTGGTCGGAGAAGATCTGCGTAGCAGTGGTGCCCAGGATCGAGCCGGCCGCCGCCACCCCCTCGAAGTCCAGCGGCACGTCCAGGTGCTCGGCGGTCAGCAGCGGCGTCGACGAGCCACCCGGGGTCCAGAACTTCAGGTTGTGCCCGGGCTTCATGCCGCCGGCCAGCTCGATCAGCTCGCGCAGCGTGATGCCCATCGAGCACTCGTACTGGCCGGGGTTGGCGATCCGGCCGGACAGCGAGTAGATCATCGGGCCGGACGACTTCTCCGTGCCCATCGTCTTCCACCAGTCCGCGCCACCGAGCACGATGTACGGCACGCTGGCGATGGTGCCGACGTTGTTGACCACGGTCGGGCTGGCGTACAGGCCGTGGGTCGCCGGGAACGGCGGGCGCAGCCGGGGCTGGCCGCGGAAGCCCTCCAGCGAGTCCAGCAGCGCGGTCTCCTCACCGCAGATGTACGCCCCGGCGCCGGAGTGCACCACCAGGTCCAGGTCGAAGCCCGAACCGAGGACGTTCCGGCCGAGATAACCCTTGGCGTACGCCTCGTCGACGGCGCTGCGCAGCCGCCGGGCGGCGTGCACCGCCTCACCGCGGATGTAGATGTACGCCCGGTTGGCCCGGATCGCGTACGAGGCGATGATGACGCCCTCGACGAGCGAGTGCGGGTCGTGGGTCATCAGCGGCAGGTCCTTGCAGGTGCCCGGCTCGCCCTCGTCGGCGTTCACCACCAGGTAGTGCGGCTTGCCGTCGCCCTGCGGGATGAAGCCCCACTTGAGACCGGTCGGGAAGCCCGCGCCGCCTCGCCCGCGCAGTCCGGAGTCCTTGATCAGCTGGATCAGGTCGTCCGGGTGCGCCTTGAGCGCCTTGCGCAGGGCGGCGTAGCCGTCCAGCTTCTCGTAGGTGCCGAGCCGCCAGGCGTCCGGCGAGAGCCAGCGCTTGGTGAGCACCGGCGTGAGCTTGGCCAGCGTCTCCGGCCGAGGAGTGGTCACTTCCGGACCCCCGTTCCGCTCGCGTCCGCCGGGTCGGCGCCGTCCGCGCCCGTACCGGACTCCGCTTCCTTGAGGTTGCGCTCCTGCGCGCCGGCCGCGTCGCCGGCGGGCTTGCCGTCGCCGGCCGGCGGGTTCGCCGCCACGCCGGCCGCCTCCGCCGCCCGCGCGTCGCGCGGTGCCGGGGCCGGGCCGTCCACCGGGACCTTGGTGCCGGGCGCGTCCGGCACCGGGGTGCTCGCGTCCGGCTGCCGGGTCTCGGCGGTACGCACCTGCGGCGACTTGTCGTCCGGCGCCTTCACGTCCGGCGCGGTGCTGCCGGTGGCCGCCTCCGGCTCGGCCGGCTCGGGCGCGGGGGCCGGCTTGGCGGCCTCGGCCTTCGCCTTCGCCTCGGCGGCGGCCCGGTCGGCCTCGGCCTTGCTGCGGATCGGGGTCTTCGGGTCGAAGCCCGGTACCGAGACGCCGTGCTGCTCGGCCAGGCGCAGGCCGCGCAGGCTCGGCTCGCCCGGCCCGCCGTCGGCCACCGCGCCGTCGCGCTCGTCGGCGAAACCGGCGAGCTGGACCGCCATCTCCTTGAGCGTGCAGAGCCGCGCCCCACGGGTCGGCATCGGCCGGCCGCCGGCGCGCAGCTCCTCGACCACGTCGAGCGCGGCCTGCGGCTCCACGTTGTCGAAGAAGTCGTAGTTGACTGTCATCACCGGGCCGTAGTCGCACGCCGCCAGACACTCGGCGTGCTCCAGGGTGATCTTCCCGTCGGCGGTGGTCTCCTCGTGCCCGACGCCGAGGTGCTCGGCCAGGGTGTCGTAGACCTTCTGCCCGCCGAGCACGTCGCACATGGTGTTGGTGCAGACGCTCACCAGGTAGTCACCGGTGGGCTTGCGCTTGTACATGGTGTAGAAGGTGGCGACGGCGCCGACC
Organism: Micromonospora globosa; assembly: GCF_000717585.1. Lineage (NCBI taxonomy): Bacteria > Bacillati > Actinomycetota > Actinomycetes > Micromonosporales > Micromonosporaceae > Micromonospora > Micromonospora globosa. Next base: position 191,414 of record NZ_JNZR01000027.1, on the reverse strand, counting down.
TGGGCCTTGTTGAGCCCGAGCACCTCGGCGCAGAACTCGACACCGGCCGGGGAGACGTAGCCCTCCTCGGACTGGACCAGGTGCAGCAGCGGCAGCAGCGCCGAGCGGGACCGGTCCGCCGGGTACCGGGCGATGATCTCCCGCGCCCGGGTGCGAGTCGTTTCGGAAAAGCTCATCGGTCACAACCACCCATCACGGGGTCCAGCGAGGCGCCGCCGGCGATCACGTCGGCGATCAGGCCACCCTCGGCCATCGCCGGGAGGGCCTGGAGGTTGACGAAGCTCGGCTCCCGGTAGTGCACCCGGTAGGGCCGGGTGCCGCCGTCGGACACCGCGTGCACGCCCAGCTCGCCGCGGGGCGACTCGATGCCGACGTACACCTGGCCCGGCGGAACCCGGAAGCCCTCGGTGACGAGCTTGAAGTGGTGGATCAGCGACTCCATCGACTGACCCATGATCTTGGCGACGTGCTCCAGCGAGTTGCCCATGCCGTCCACGCCGATGGCGAGCTGCGCCGGCCAGGCGATCTTCTTGTCGGACACCATCACCGGGCCGGGCTTCAGACGGTCCAGCGCCTGCTCGATCAGCTTCAGCGACTCGCGGATCTCCGCCACCCGGACCAGGTAGCGGCCCCACACGTCACCGTCGGTGTGGGTCGGCACGTCGAACTCGTACGTCTCGTAACCGCAGTACGGCATGGTCTTGCGCAGGTCCCAGGCGAGGCCCGCGGACCGCAACACCGGGCCGGTGACGCCGAGCGCCATGCAGGCGGTCACGTCGAGCACCGCGACGTGCTGCGTACGCTCCAGCCAGATCGGCTGGCCGGACAGCAGGTTCTCGTACTCCTTGAGCCGCTTCGGCATCAGCTGGAGGAAGTCGCGGATCTTGCGGATCGCGTCGTCCGGCACGTCCTGCGCCACACCGCCCGGCCGCACGTACGCGTGGTTCATCCGCAGGCCGGTGATGGTCTCGAAGATGTCGAGGACGTACTCCCGCTCGCGGAAGCCGTACAGCATCATGTTGATCGCGCCCAGCTCCATGGCGGTGGTCGCCAGCCAGACCAGGTGCGACGAGACGCGGTTGAGCTCCATCATCAGCACTCGGATGGTGGTGGCCCGCTCGGTGATGTCGTCGGTGACGCCGAGCAGCTTCTCCACCGCGAGCGCGTACGCCGTCTCGTTGAACAGCGGCGAGAGGTAGTCCATCCGGGTCACGAACGTCGAACCCTGGACCCAGTTGCGGTACTCCAGGTTCTTCTCGATGCCGGTGTGCAGGTAGCCGATGACCGAGCGGGCCTCGCGGACCGTCTCGCCCTCCAGCTCCAGGACCAGCCGGAGCACGCCGTGGGTGGACGGGTGCTGCGGACCCATGTTGACGACGATCCGCTCGTCGTTGATCGGGTCCGTGCCGGAGACGACCTCGTCCCAGTCCCCGCCGGTGACGGTGAAGACCTTGCCCTCGGTCGTCTCGCGCTCGGTCGCGTAGTTCGACGTGGTCATTGGTACGACCTCCTACGGTCCGGCGGGGGGATCTCCGCACCCTTGTACTCGACGGGGACGCCGCCCAGCGGGTAGTCCTTGCGCTGCGGGTGCCCCTCCCAGTCGTCCGGCATGAGGATCCGGGTCAGGGCGGGGTGGCCGTCGAAGACGACACCGAACATGTCGTACGTCTCCCGTTCCTGCCAGTCGGCGGTCGGGTAGATGGCCGTGACGCTCGGGACGTGCGGCTCCTCGACGGAGACCGCCACCTCCAGCCGGACGCTGCGGCGGTAGGTCATCGAGGTCAGGTGGTAGACCACGTGCAGACGGCGCTCCTGCGCGCCCAGGTAGTCCACACCGGACACCGACGAGAGCAGCTCGAAGCGCAGCGCAAGGTCGTCGCGCATCACCTGGCAGACCTCGGCGATCCGCTCCGGGCGGACGTGCAGGGTCAGCTCGCCCCGGTCGACCACGACCTTCTCGATCGCGTCGCCGAAGTCCGGGTACGCCTCCTCCAGCGCGTCCCGCACCTCGTCGAAGTAGCTCCCGTACGGCCGGGCCGCCTCCTCGATGGGCTTGCGCGGGCGGACCAGGCCGCCGTAGCCGGAGACGTCGCCGGTGCCCTGGTTGCCGAACATGCCCCGGCCGGCCGGGCTGGCCGGCGGGTACTCCGCCGGGGCGGTGGAGCTGGCACCGACCGGGGTGGTGGGTACCGGCACCCCGCCGTCGTTGTTCTTGTCGTTGCTCATTTCGGGCCCCTATGCGACGCCTGAAGGTGGTTCTGCGCCTTCATCCAGTTCTCGATCCGCAGCTGCTCCTCACGCCCCTCGCGGACCGCCTTCGTCCACTCGGCACGCCGGGCCTTGTCGCTGCGGTACGACGAGGGCATCGAGCCGTACGGCACCACCGGCACGTCGCCGCGCGCCTGGCGGGCCTCCAGCATCTTGCGGCCGTTCGGGCCCAGCGGCTCGTGCATGATCTTCTCGCGCAGCTTGAGCACCGCGTCGATGAGCATCTCCGGCCGGGGCGGGCAGCCGGGGAGGTACATGTCGACCGGTACGACGTGGTCGACGCCCTGCACGATGGCGTAGTTGTTGAACATGCCGCCGCTGCTGGCGCAGACACCCATCGAGATGACCCAGCGGGGCTCGGCCATCTGGTCGTAGATCTGGCGCAGGACCGGGGCCATCTTCTGGCTCACCCGGCCGGCCACGATCATCAGGTCCGCCTGGCGGGGCGAGGCGCGGAAGACCTCCATGCCCCAGCGGCCCATGTCGTAGTGCGGACCGCCTGCCGCCATCATCTCGATGGCGCAGCAGGCCAGACCGAACGTGGCGCCCCAGACCGAGGTCTTCCGCGTCCAGTTGACCAGCTTCTCGACGCTGGTGAGCAGGACGCCGGAGGGGAGCTTCTCCTCGATGCCCATCTGCTACCTCCTCAGTCCCAGTCCAGGCCGCCGCGACGCCAGACATAGGCGTACGCGACGAAGACCGCGACGATGAACAGGACCATCTCCACGAAGCCGAAGATCGGCAGGGCGTCGAAGGAGACCGCCCAGGGGTAGAGGAAGATGATCTCGATGTCGAAGACGATGAAGAGCATCGCCGTCAGGTAGAACTTGATCGGGAACCGGCCGCCGCCGACCGGCTGCGGGCTCGGCTCGATGCCACACTCGTACGCCTCGAGCTTGGCCTTGTTCAGACGCCGCGGGCCGGCGAGTCGGGCAGCGGCCACGGAGAACAGCGCGAACGCCGCAGCGAGGGCGAACAGCCCGATGATGGGTGCGTAAGGAGAGAGCGTCATCGTTGTCCCCTGCTCGTCCTTCCCTGACCTCGGTGGTTGGCCAAAATCACACTATTCACGTCCCTCACGACCTCGGTCGGCGGGGGTCGATCTCTGTCCGGCCCGTGGACGTTCCGCCTCGGGCCGGTCGTCTTCTACACGGCCGGAGCCACCTTCGTCATCGCGTTGATGACCCGGTCCATCGCGTCCCCGCCGCGCGGGTCGGTCAGGTTGGCCAGCAGCTTGAGCACGAAGCGCATGAGCATCGGGTGCGGCATGCCGTGCTTGGTCGCCATCCGCATGATCTCGGGGCGGCCGATGAGCTTCACGAAGACGCCGCCGAGCCGGTAGTAGCCGCCGAAGCGGGCCTTCAGCTCCTGCGGGTACGCCATCAGCGCCCGCTCCCGTTCCGCGCCGGCCGGGCGGGCGAGCGCCTGCACCACGACCTCCGCGGCCATCTCGCCCGACTCCATCGCGTACGCGATGCCCTCGCCGTTGAACGGGTTGACCATGCCGCCGGAGTCACCGACGAGCAGCACGCCGCGGGTGTAGTGCGGCACGCGGTTGAAGCCCATCGGCAGCGCGGCGCCGAGGATCGGACCCTCCGCGTTGGACTCGTCGGTCATCCCCCAGTCCTCGGGGGTGTTCGCGAGCCAGTCGGTGAGCAGCTTGCGGTAGTTCGTCTTGCCGAACGCCGAGGAGGAGTTCAGCACGCCCAGGCCGACGTTCACCCGGCCGTCGCCGAGGCCGAAGATCCAGCCGTAGCCGGGCAGCAGCGCGTCGCTGCCCTTGGCCCGCAGCTCCAGCCAGGACTCCAGGTAGTCGTCGTCGTGCTTGGCGGGCGAGCGGTAGTAGCGGCGGACGGCCACGCCGATCGGGCGGTCCTCCCGCTTGGCGAGCCCGAGGGCGAGCGGGAAGCGGCCGGAGACGCCGTCGGCGGCGACCACGAGCGGCGCGTGGAACGTGGCGGGTTCCTTGTCCGGGCCGACCTCGGCCTGCACGCCGATCACCCGGTCGTCGGCGCCGAGCACCGGCCCGAGGACGTTGACGCTGGTCTGGAGCTTCGCCCCGGCGGCGACCGCACGCTGGGCGAGCAGGTCGTCGAAGTCGAGCCGGGTGCGCACCAGGCCGTAGTTGGGGAAGCTGGCCAGGTCGGGCCAGTCCAGTTCCAGGCGTATGCCGCCGCCGATCACCCGCAGGCCCTTGTTGTGCAGCCAGCCCGCCTCGGGCGAGGTGTCAACGCCCATCCGGATCAGCTGCCGTACGGCGCGGGGCGTGAGCCCGTCACCGCAGACCTTCTCCCGGGGAAACTCCGTCTTCTCCAGCAGCAGCACGCGTACGCCGTGCCGCGCCAGGTGGTACGCCGTGGCCGATCCTCCGGGACCGGCGCCCACGACGATGACGTCGGCGTCGTTCTCCACCGCGGTCATCCGCGCCTCCTCCCGCATGCTCGTGAAATGCTTCACAAGCCGATCCGGTTGGAGTCTATGACCGGCGTTACACCAGTACGCGCTGAGGGGGGCCTAACTTCGCGGAAACGCGCCGGTAAGAGCGTCGAGACCGGTCAGGGGCGCGCCTGCGCGGCCGGTCCGAGCCCGGCGTCGAGGCGGATGGCCTCGGGCAGGTGGTCGCGCAACGCGCCACCGGCGGCCCGGTCCAGCGCGGCCAGCACCTCGGCGACGACCTGCCGGACATCGGCGGGATCCGCGCCGGCCAGCTCGCGGAGCTGCGCGATCAGCTCGGCGGCGTCGTCGTCGGTGGCGGCCTGGTCTGGTCCCGTCATGGGGGCGAGCCTACGGGACAAAGTAGACCAAAATCGGATATTCACGAAATGACCAGCGTTCGCTGGCCGGGCGGTCAGTTTCGGACTGCCCGGTGCAGCGCCACGACGCCGCCGGTCAGGTTGCGCCACGCCACCCGGCCCCAGCCGGCCGCGCCGATCCGCGCGGCCAGCGCCGCCTGGTCCGGCCAGGCCCGGATCGACTCCGCCAGGTAGACGTAGGCGTCCGGGTTGCTCGACACCGCGCGGGCCACCGCCGGCAACGAACGCATCAGGTACGACAGGTAGACGGTGCGGAACGCCGGGTTCACCGGAGTGCTGAACTCGCAGACCACGAGCCGCCCGCCCGGCCGGGTCACCCGGGCCAGCTCGGCCAGCGCCGCGTCGGTGTCGTTGACGTTGCGCAGCGCGAAGGAGATGGTCACCGCGTCGAAGCTGGCGTCGGCGAACGGCAGCCGAAGCGCATCCCCGGCCAGCAGCGGCACCGACGGACGGGTGCGCTTGCCGGCGTGCAGCATGCCCAGCGACAGGTCCGCACCCACCGCGTACGCCCCGGAGTGGGCCAGTTCCTCGGTCGACACACCGGTGCCGGCACCCACGTCCAGCACCCGCTCGCCCGGCCGCAGCCCGAGCGCCGCCCGGGTGGCCCGCCGCCACGACCGGTCCTGGCCGAACGACAGGACGGTGTTCGTCAGGTCGTAGCGGGCCGCGACACCGTCGAACATCGCGGCGACCTCGTGCGGCTGCTTGTCCAGGCTGGCGCGCTGGCCCTGCGGGGTACGGCTCACCCCTCCACTCTGCCAGCCGCGTCGCCCCCGCCTCCCTCCGGGTACGCGACAGGGCGGGGTGGTCACCCACCCCGCCCTGGTCGCGTATCGGTTCCCCGGTCAGTCGCCGGTGCGCTCCTCGCCCGGAGCGACAAGGACCACCTTGCGGCGGCGGGACAGCATCATCAGCGCCGCGCCGGCCGCGAGCACGGCCGCGCCGACGCCGCCGATCAGGCCGACCTGCATACCGGTCACCGGCAGGCCACCGTCGCCGCTACCGCCACCCGCGCCACCACCGGCGGTCGGGGTCGGCACCGCCGTCGCGTCGCCGGTCGGCGTCGGCTGGGCGGTCGGCGTCGAGGTCGGCTGGGTGGTCGGCGTCGGGCTCGGGGTCGACGGGCTCTGGTCGACGAAGACGTCGAACACCGCGCTGTTGTCACCGTCGTCGGTCTCGGCGAACGCGCGCCGCTGCGCCGAGCTGGCGACCCGCGGCTCCTCCTCGGGCGCACCCGAGGCGGCGTCCAGGCCCTCGGCCCAGAGGATGCCGGGCCGGAGCAGCTTCTCGGTCACGTCCGCGCCGACAGTCACCCGGACGTCGGCGGTGTAGTACTGGCCGGGCTTGAGCACCGCGCCCAGATCCTCGCAGTACGCGTTGAGGAAACCACCCAGGTTCTGCTCGACGCAGCCGTCGGGCAGCTTCGCGAAAGTGACACCGGCCGGCAGCGCGATCCCGTACTTGATGCCGGTGGCGCGCTTGCTGCCGTCGTTGAACACGGCCCAGTCCAGCGGCGCGGTCCCGCCCGGCCGGACCGGGCGCAGGCCGGACTCGTCGGCGTCGTCGCCGTCCACGCGCACGTCGGCGTACACGTCCTGGACCCAGGTCGTGAGGTCGTAGCCCGGCTCGGTGACGGTGATGTCGTGGTCGATGGTGTCCAGCACTCCGGCGCCGTTCGCCGCGCTGATCGAGACCGTGAGCGTGCCGGCCGCGCCCTTGCCGCCGGTGGAGAACAGCGGGAGACCGAAGTCCTCAGTGGTGCCGGCGGGCAGGTCACCGAGCAGGCAGGAGAAGGTGGTGCCACGGATGTCGCAGCCGGCCGGGACCAGCACGCCGACCTTGGCGGTCTTGAGGCCCTTCGTCTCGACGGTGACCCGGACGTCCTTCGCGTCGACGGTCCCCAGGGTGTTGTTCACCTGGAACTTGAACGGCTTGGCCTTCGCCTCGCTGACGCCCTTGGCGAGCTGGTAGCTGAGCGGGATGAGCTGGAGGTCGGCCTTGTCGGCGGCCTGTGCCGGGCCGGCGGCGGCGCCGAGACCGGCGGTGGAGAGCAGGGCCACGACGCCGGCGCGGGCCAGCGTGGACCGGTAGCGGAAGGTCATTGTTCCCCCGGGGGTAGGGACACGTGATCACGTACCGAACGAACGGACGGTACCGGAGCGACGCCTCGTCACGCCACCGCGCGGCGGCGGGAATTCCCATCGATCCCGGCAGACAGCAGGGGCGGGATGGTCACCCATCCCGCCCCTGCCGCGGTGCGTTATGTGAACGGCCCTCATGGGCCGATGGAGGACGACGGTCCGACGGACGCCGCCAGCGTAATGGCGTCGTCGGCTCACCGGGCCGTGCTCACCCGGGTCGCCGCCGACCTGTTACCTGCCTGCTCGCGGCCCGGATCGGTGGTGTCGCGCGGGCAGGCTAGCCGCCGGTGATCACGCAGGTGAAGACCCCTGGCCGAAGCTTCACCGGAAACGGGCGGAGCTCCGGCCGCACGACGGACACCGACCGGCCGAACGGCGGAACGGCGGAACCGGGTCAGTTGACCTCGACCAGCGGCAGCGACTTCCCGGCACCGCCGCCGGGCAGGGCGATCGACGAGAAGTGCGAGACGACGCGGTCGTCGCTCGGGTCGTCGGCGGGCGTGTGGTGCACCGCGAGCCGGTTGTAGAGCGTGTCCCGCTGGGCCGGGATCCGGTCGGCCGACCGGATCATGCCGATCAGCTCGTGCAGGTTGGACCGGTGCCGGGCGCCGGCCGAGGAGATGACGTTCTCCTCCAGCATGATCGAGCCGAGGTCGTCCACGCCCATGTGCAACGCGAGCTGCCCGACGTCCTTGCCGGTGGTCAGCCAGGACGCCTGGAGGTGCGGCACCGTCTCGAAGAACAGGCGGGCCACCGCGACCAGGCGCAGATATTCCAGCGTGGTCGCCTGGGTGCGGCCCTTCAGGTGGTTGTTCTCCGGCTGGTACGTCCACGGGATGAAGGCCCGGAAACCACCGGTACGGTCCTGCACGTCGCGGATCATCCGCAGGTGCTCGATGCGCTCGGCGTTCGTCTCGCCGGTGCCCATCATCATGGTGGCCGTCGACTCCAGGCCCTGCCGGTGCGCCAGCTCCATGACCTCCAGCCAGCGCGCGCCGGACTCCTTCAGCGGCGCGATCGCCTTACGCGGCCGGTCCGGCAGCATCTCGGCGCCGGCGCCGGCGATCGAGTCCAGGCCGGCGGTCTTGATCCGGGCGATGGCCTCGTCCAGGCTCACGCCGGAGACCTTCGCCATGTGCAGGATCTCGCTCGGGCCGATCGAGTGGATGGCGAGCTGCGGGTACGCCTTCTTGACGGAGGAGAACAGCTCCTCGTAGTACTCGACGCCGTAGTCCGGGTGGTGCCCGCCCTGGAGCATGACCTGGGTGGCGCCCAGCTCGACCGCCTCGCCGCAACGGCGCAGGATCTCCTCGGTCGGGTGGGTCCACCCCTCCTTGTGCTTGGGGGCCCGGTAGAACGCGCAGAACTTGCACGCCGTCACGCAGACGTTCGTGTAGTTGATGTTGCGGTCGATCAGGTACGTGACGATGTTGTCCGGGTAGCGGCGCCGCCGTACCGCGTCGGCCGCCTCGCCCAGCGCGTGGAAGGGCGCGTCGGTGTAGAGCAGCAGCGCCTCCTCGGGCGTGATCCGCCCGCCGTCCGCGCCGCGTTGCAGGATGTCGTCGATCTCCCGGTTCGCCGTCACATCCCCGAGCGTACGTCGCGGGCCCGACGGCGGGAAACGCCACTCCTCACCCGGTGACGAGAGACCCACCCGGTCAGGGCATGCCCGGACTGGCCACTGGCAGCCCGATCGCCTTGGCCGCCTCCAGCAGCCGCTTGTCGTACGTGACGAACGCGACGAACTCGGCCGCCGCCTGCCGGGCCAGGATCTCGGCGGTGGCGAGGTGAACGGCGTCCAGGCTGCGCAGCATCGGCTCCGGATACGCGCCCGCTGTCGCCCGGACCGTGGCGTCGATCTCGACCCGGTAGAGACGTCCCAGCACCGAGGGCACACCCACCAGCGCCTGTGGAGCGGCGCGACGCAACGCCCGTGGCACCTCCACCTCGACCAGGGCCGACGACACCAAGGCGGTGCCGGCGCGCTCGTTCAGCCAGCCGAGCAGATCCGCCGTCTCCGCCTCCCGCCGCAGCATCTTGATGACCGCCGCCGAGTCGAGGTAGATCACCAGCGCTCCTCGTCGCGCGCCTCGACCAGCGCGGCCGCCGCGTCCACCGTGGGATCCCCGAGCACCGGCGGCATCGGGACCGGGCCGGTCGTGGTCGGGGCCGTGGCCCGGCCCTCGGCCACCAACCGGCCGAGAAGCGCGTCACCGGCCAGCACCGGGACGAGGCGGGCGATCGGCTCACCCCGATCGGTCACCTCGACCGTCTCACCGGCGCGCACCCGCGCCAGCACCCGGCTGGTGTGCTGATTCAGCTCCCGGACGGCGATCTGCTCCATGAGGCAAGTGTAGGACGTAACGTTCTACACGTCACGGACGGCGGTCGACTCGAAACGCCACTGCGGGAGGCGGAGCGCTGGCGCCGCCCGCCTACGCTCTCGGCGTGTCAGTCGTATCGCCGCCGCCCGCCCCCGTACGCGTGGCCGGCGCCCGCTCCGCCCTCTGGTCCCTCACCATGACCGCCGTGCTCGTCGGCTTCGGCCTCGCCGTGATCGCGGTCAGCGCGGTGGTCGCCCACCTCACCGTGGGACTGCCGATCGCGGTGCCGATCTCCGTCGCCCTGGTCGGGTGCCTCGCCTTCGCGGTCGGCCTGCGCCTGCTGCACCGGGGCTGGTGGCTGACCCTGCTGTCGGTGCTGCCTGCGCTGTTCGTGCTGGTGGGCACCGTGCAGCTCGCCCCGGAGTCGGTGCTTCGGGAGCGTGGCGTCGCCCAGCAGGTGACCATCACCGACGTGCAGACCGTCGGCAAGCGGCACGAGTTCGTCCTCCAGGGCGACACCGGCCGGCTCGACGAGCCGCTGGTCTACCGGGGCAGTTCCCCCGGCTACCGGGTCGGCCAGCGACTGACAGTGCTCGTCGACCCGCGGGGCGAGGTGGAACTGGCCGACGCGCAGGACGTGGACCCGGCCGGTAAGCGGGGCATGCTCGTGCTCGGCGCGGCGGGATGGACCCTGCTCGCGCTGGTCGGCGGGTGGCGCGGGCACGTCAGCCGGGCCCGTGGCCGCGCCGCCACGGCACCGCCCGTGGTGTTCTGACCGGCGGCGCCGCTAGGCGTCGTAGTCGACAGTGAGTTCGTCGGTGACCGGGCTGGACTGGCAGGTCAGCACGTAACCGGCTGCCACCTCGTCGGGCTCCAGCGCGTAGTTGCGCGCCATCGTCACCTCACCGGACGTCACCTTGGCCCGGCAGGTCGAGCACACCCCGCCCTTGCAGGCGTACGGCAACTCGCCGCGCACCCGCAGGGCCGCGTCGAGCACCCGCTCGTCCCGGCCCATAGTGAAACTGGACGAGCGCCCGTCCAGCAGGATCGTCACCTCGGTGCCGGCCCCGGGCCGGTCGGTCTCGCGCCGCACCGGCTCGGGCGGGGCGTCGACGTGGAACAGCTCGGTGTGCACCGCCGCGTCCGGCACGCCGCGACCCGCGAGCACCGCCTTGGCGTCCACCACCATGCCGTACGGGCCGCAGAGGAACCACTCCTCGATCTCGTCACCGGGTACGACGGTGTCGAGCAGCCGGGTCAGCCGGTCGGCGTCGATCCGCCCGGACAGCAGCGCCGACTCGCCCATCTCCCGGGACAGCACGTGCACCAGGTGCAGCCGGGTCGGGTAGCGGTCCTTCAGGTCGGCCAGTTCCTCGGCGAACATCACCGAGTTCGCCGTGCGGTTGCCGTACACGAGCGTGAACGTGCTGCGCGGCTCGGTCGCCAGCGCGGTCGCGGCCAGCCCGAGGACCGGGGTGATGCCGGAACCGGCGACCACCGCGCCGTACCGGCGGGCCCGGTCCGGGGTGAACGCGGAGGTGAAGTGGCCCAGCGGCGGCAGCACCTCGACGGTGTCGCCGCCGCGCAGCGCGCCGCAGGCGTACGCGGAGAACGCCCCACCCGGAACCTCACGCACCCCGACCCGCAACCGGCCGTGCCGAGCCAGCTCGTCGGGGGTGGAGCAGATCGAGTACGACCGCCGCACCTCCTCGCCGTCGCCGTCGGCCGGGCGGCGGACGGTGAGGTGCTGCCCGGCGGAGAACGCGAAGGTCTCGCGCAGCTCCTCCGGTACCGCGAACGTGATCGACACCGAGTCGTCGGTGAGCCGGTCCACGGCGGCGACGGGCAGCGGATGGAAGACCGGCCGGCGGCGCACCGGCCGGGTGATGGTGACAGTCACAGCGCCTTCAGGTGGTCGAAGGGTTCGGAACAGGAGCGGCAGCGCCACAGCGCCTTGCACGCGGTGGAGCCGAAGCGGCTGATCTGGGTGGTCTCCGGCGACCCGCAGCGCGGACAGCGTACGGCGAGGGTCAGCGGCACCACCGTGTCGTCGCCGCGCGGCGCGGGCGGGGCGATGCCGGCGGCGGCGAGCTTGGCCCGGCCGGCCTCGGAGATCCAGTCGGTGCTCCACGCCGGGTGGTAGACGGTGCGGACCTCGGCGTCCGGATGCCCGGCGGCGGCCAGCGCCCGGCGGATGTCCTCCCGGATCACGTCCATGGCCGGGCAGCCGGTGTAGGTGGGGGTGATGGTGACGACGACCCGGCCGGTGTCCGGTTCCTCGTCGACCGCGCGCAGGATGCCCAGCTCGTCGATGGTGATGACGCGGATCTCCGGGTCCACCACCGCCGCCGCGGCCGCCCTGGCGTCGGTCACCAGCGCCACCCTCCGTTCGCGACTGCGGGGCTCCGCTCCGCTGCACTCCTCGCGCTCACCAGCTCGCTCCGGGGTGGGCGCGGTGCAGCACCTGCATCTCGGCGAGCAGGTAGGAGAGGTGCTCGGTGTGCAGGCCGTCCCGGCCGCCACCGGGCGCCCAGCCCGTCTCCGGCCGGATCAGCGTGGCCTCGTCCAGCACGGCGGACACGGTGGCGTCGAAGTCGGCCCGAAGGGTGGACGGGTCGACCGGCGCCGCCGGGTCCGGGGCGAACAGCTCGTGGACGTACGGCCACACCTGGTCGACCGCGTCCTGCATGCGCCGGTGCGACTCCTCGGTGCCGTCGCCGAGCCGCTTCACCCACAGCGAGGCGTGGTCCAGGTGGTACGCCGACTCCTTGCGCGCCTTCGCCCCGACCGCGGCCAGCCGCTCGTCAGCGCAGCCGGCCAGCGCCGTGTAGAGCGGCGACTGGTACGCGGCCAGGAAGAACAGCTTCGCCATGGTCACACCGAAGTCGCCGTTCGGCAGCTCGACCAGCAGGCAGTTGCGGAACTCGCGGTCGTCGCGCAGGTAGGCCAGGTCGTCCTCGTCGCGGCCCGCGCCCTCCAGCTCGCCCGCGTACGTGAGCAGCAGCCGCGCCGCGCCGAGCTGGTCGAGGGCGATGTTGGCGAGGGCGATGTCCTCCTCCATCTCGGGCGCGCGGGAGGTCCACTCACCGAGGCGCTGCGCGGCGATGAGCGCGTCGTCGCCGACGGCCAGCGTGAAGTCGAACAGGCTCATAGGTGCGCAGCCCCTTCGGGGACCTCGTAGAACGTCGGGTGGCGGTAGACCTTGTCGGCGGCCGGGTCGAAGAACGCGTCCTTCTCGTCCGGGCTGGACGCGGTGATCGCGCTCGCCGGCACCACCCAGATGGAGACGCCCTCCTGGCGGCGGGTGTAGAGATCCCGGGCGTTGCGCAGGGCCAGCTCGGCGTCGGGGGCGTGCAGGCTGCCGACGTGCGTGTGCGACAGGCCACGGCGGGCCCGCACGAAGACCTCCCACAGGGGAGAGGACGCGCTGTTCATGCCGTGCTGGCTGGGCATGCACTCACGGCCCTCGCTTCGCTCGGTGCGTTCGCTCATGCCGCCACCGGTTCCTTTCGTTCCGCCCGCTTCGCGGCGTACGCCGCGGCGGCCTCCCGTACCCACGCGCCGTCGGCGTGCGCCTTGCGCCGGTGCGCCATGCGCTCCCGGTTGCACGGCCCGTTGCCCTTGATCACCCGCATCAGCTCGTCGTAGTCGGGCTGGGTGTAGTCGTACGCCTGCCGCTCGTCGTTCCAGCGCAGGTCCAGGTCAGGGAGGATGAGGCCGAGCACCTCCGCCTGGCCGACGCACATGTCGACGAAGCGCTGGCGCAGCTCGTCGTTGGAGAAACGCTTGATCTTCCAGGCCATGGACTGGGCGCTGTGCGTCGAGTCGCCGTCCGGCGGGCCGAACATGGCCAGTGACGGGTACCACCAGCGGTCCACCGCGTCCTGGGCCATCGCCTTCTGCGCCGGGGTGCCGTGCGCCAGCGTGTGCAGGATCTCGTAACCCTGCCGCTGGTGGAACGACTCCTCCTTGCAGACCCGGATCATCGCCCGGGCGTACGGGCCGTAGGAGCAGCGGCACAGCGGCACCTGGTTGACGATCGCCGCGCCGTCCACGAGCCAGCCGATCGCACCCACGTCGGCCCAGGTCAGGGTCGGGTAGTTGAAGATCGAGCTGTACTTCTGCCGGCCGTCGAGCAGCAGATCCACCAGCTCGTCGCGGCTGATCCCGAGCGTCTCGGCGGCCGCGTAGAGGTAGAGGCCGTGACCGGCCTCGTCCTGCACCTTGGCCAGCAGGATCGCCTTGCGCTTGAGCGAGGGCGCCCGGCTGATCCAGTTGCCCTCCGGCTGCATACCGATGATCTCGGAGTGGGCGTGCTGGGCGATCTGCCGGATCAGCGTCCTGCGGTACGCCTCGGGCATCCAGTCGCGGGGTTCGATCTTCTGGTCCGCGTTGATGACGTCGGCGAAGTACGCCTCGACGTCCTCGTCCGGGGCCGGACCACCGCGCCGGGCGCGCGCCGCCGCCTCGCGCAGCGCCGCCTCCGCCGCCTCCACCTCGCCGAGCAGGCCGCCGCCCGGAGCGTCCTCCGGCGGGGCGAAGTCGTTGCCATACATGCAGCCAGTGTTACAGCTCGCCACGAATGACACCAGAGGGTGTAACAGGTTTCGAGGGCCACCTCGCGTCACCGGACGTGCGCGTGCCGCCATCGGCCCTGCTAGCTGTGATGTCGATCACTGTGAATCGCAGAAATCCCCCAAGAGCGGCAAAGCAGCTCAATATCCCGCCCACCCGGCAAAGTCACGGGTGTCGAGACCTGGCATCCGCGCTGTCCGGAAGTAGACTTCCGACCGGCAAACCGTTCGGCTTCATGATCGTCACCGTTCAGGCCACCGTCCCCCGGCCTAGTGGCGACCGGGCCGAACCCATGCGGAAGCGCCGGTCCCCCCGGCCAGACATCTGGAGCTCACCACTCATGCGACCTCGCGTGACCTTGGTGCTCGCCATCGTGGCGGTCCTCATCGGCGGCGTCATGCTGGTGCCGGCCGCGTACGCGAAGCTCTCCGGCGGAGACGGCGCGGGCGGCCTCGGCGGCGGCGAGCAGGTCCCGGCGCCGGCACCGACCGCGCCGGCGCCCCCGACGCTCGCCGACGCCCCGGTGTCGGTGAACTTCAAGGGTGAGTTCTTCTCCTGGGCCCTGATGGACCGCGAGACCGGCACTGTCACCGGCGCGAAGAACATGAACCAGACCAGCTCCACCGAGTCGATGCTCAAGGCCTGGATCATCGCGGACTACCTTCGCCAGCTCGGCGACAAGCAGCCGAGCGCCGGGCTCAAGAAGGCGGCGATCCTGGCGATCCGGGACAGCGACGACGACGGCGCGAACGTGGTGTACCGGGCGGCGGGCGGTTCCTACAAGCCCCAGCCGGGCGGCCGGCCCGACCCGGTCATCGCGCGGGCGATCCAGATCTGTGGCCTGACCGACACCAGGCCCGGCAGCGTGCCCGACTACAAGGGCTGGTGGAGCTTCACCGAGATGTCCCCCCGGGACGCGGCCCGCCTCGGCGACTGCATCGCCGACGGCCGCGCCGCCGGCCCCAAGTGGACCAAGTGGCTGCTCAGCGAGATGACCAAGGTGGCCGGCAGCGTCAGCAAGCAGGGCGCGCGGTCCGGCGGCGGCCGGTGGGGCATCATCGACGGCCTGCCGGCGACGATCAAGTCGCAGGGCCCGGTGCACATGAAGAACGGCTGGACGCAGCTCGCCTACGACGGCAACTGGCACGTCAGCTGCCTGGCGTTCACCGACAAGTGGAGTCTCTCCGTGATGATGCGGTACCCGGGCAGCTCCGGTCTGCCGTACGGTGCGAAGATGTGCGCCGCCGTCGCCACCCAACTCGTGGCGCCGCAGCCCGGCGCCGCGCTCAAGGTGCCGCAACAGCCGGTCGGGAAGCTCTGATGGCCGGTGCCCGGCGTCGGCCCGGCAGCTACCGGCGCCCGCTCGCGTTCAGCGCCCTGGCTGCGGCCCTCGTCGGCCTGCTCGGCCTCTCCCTGCGTGTGATCCCCGGCTCCCCGCTGGAGGCCACCGCGAACTCGCATCCCGAGCCGACGAGCGAACGGTCCACGCAGCAGTCCGTCGACCGCAACGCGCCGCGTGTCGCCCCCTCACCGTCGATCGCCCCGCTGCCGTTCCAGGCGAAGAACCTGGACAGCCTCAAGATCAAGGGCTGGTACGCCTGGTCCGTGCTGGACAAGCGCACCGGGAAGATCATCGGCTCGGCGAACATGGGCGAGACGAGCACCACCGCGTCCCTGATCAAGTCCTGGGTGGTGGCCGACTACCTGCGCCTGAGCGCCGCGGAAGGCCGGACACCGAGCGACGCGAAGCTGGCCGACGCCACGAAGATCATCCGGGACAGCGACAACACCCGGGCGCAGGAGTTCTACGAGAACGTCGGCGGCTCGGACTCGATCGAGCGGCTGATCTCGATCTGCAGGCTGACCGACAGCGAGGTCGCCTCCGACGGCGGCTGGAGCCGCACCGAGCTGTCCCCTCGGGACACCGCGCGCCTCGGTCTCTGCATCGACGACGGCCGGGCGGCCGGGCCGAAGTGGACCAAGTGGCTGCTCAACGAGATGCGCCAGGTACGCGCTCCCGGCGACTTCGGCATCCGCAAGGCGTTCCCGGCGGCCCAGCAGAAGAAGATCGCCATCAAGAACGGGTGGATCGACCGGGACAAGGAAGAGGAGTACCACGTCAACTGCCTGGCCATCGGCGACACCTGGACGATGGGCGTGATGCTGCGCACCCCGTTCGGCGTCGAAGGCGGCTGGGAGTACGGCATGGACGCCTGCGAACGGATCACCAAGGCGCTGCTGCGCCCGGCGACCTGACCCAGGCACGCCCGGCCTGACTCCGCGCGGCCGGCCCTCGCGCGGCCCGCGCGGTCAGCCCTCGCGGTCAGCCCTGGAAGAACTCCGGGCCGCCGGCCGGCAGCGCCGGCACCTCCCCGTGCGCGGCCGCCCGGCGGGCGAACTCGCGCAGCCCGGCCACCTGCCGCTCGCCCAGCGAGAAGTCGAGCGCCCGGAAGTACGTGGCGAGCGTGGCCGCGTCGAACGTCTCCCAGCGGGCCGCCGCCTCCGCCACCTGGTCCAGCTCGGCCAGGCACAGGTCGCGCGAGCGCAGGAACGCCTCGTGCACCTCCTTGACCAGGCCCGGGTGGGCGGCGGCGAACTCGCGGCGTACCGCCCAGACGGCGAACACCATCGGCAGGCCGGTCCAGTCGTGCCACGCCTGCCCCAGGTCGGTCACCTCGAGGCCCTTGGCCGGCGCCTCGTAGAGCGCGCGCAGCGCCACGTCGCCGATGAGCACTCCGGCGTCGGCCTCCAGCAGCATCTGGGTGAGGTCCGGCGGGCAGCGGAAGTACTCCGGGCGCACGCCGTGCCGCTCGGCGAGCAGCAGCTGGGCCAGCAGCACCCCGGTACGCGAGGTGGAGCCGAGCGCCACCCGGGCGCCGTCCAGCTCGCCCAGCGGGCGGGTGGACACCACGTTCACCGAGAGCACCGGCCCGTCGCTGCCGACCGCCAGGTCGGGCAGGAGCAGCAGGTCGTCGGCGTGCTTGAGGAACTCCACCAGCGTGATCGGGCCGATGTCCAGGTCACCGGCGACCAGGTCGGCGCTCAGCCGGTCCGGCGAGTCCTTGTGCAGGTCGACGTCGATCAGCGCGCCGGACCGCATCAGCCCCCAGTAGATGGGCAGGCAGTTGAGGAACTGGATGTGCCCCACCCGGGGGCGGGCGATGCGGTCGGCCATGACCCGACCGTATCGCCGTGGCTTCCGCCGCGCCGCCGGGGGATCCGATCGAGTGGTGAACTCCGCACCCGGCGGGAAGGAAGGGCCCCTTGTTAACGCCTCCGGTAGAGGAAGGGCCCCTTCTTAACGCCAGCGGTCAGACGGACTTCGCCGCTACGGAGACGGCGGCAGGCGTGGCCGTACGGGCGGCGGCGCGCTCGGCGCGTACCGCGCGGCGAACCGGCCCGAGCAGCGCCACCACGACCAGCAGGCCGGCCACGCCGCAGCCGGCGATCAGGACGCGCGGGCCGGCCACCTCCAGCAGCAGCCCCCCGACCAGGTAGCCGCCCATCGCCGCCCCCTGCGCCGCCGCTCCGAAGACCGCGAACGCCCGGCCCCGGGACGCCTCGGGCACCCGCCGGGCCAGCAGCAACTGGTCGAAGACGTTGTTGCCACCGTTCGCCACGCCGCCCGCCAGCCAGATGGGCACGAGCAGCCAGGCCGAGGGCACCGCGGCCGAGACGAGCACCGCCAGGCAGCAGCCGCCGAGCAGCACCAGCCCGGCCCCGAGCAGCGCGCCGTCGTCGGCGAGCCGGCGGGCGACCCGGGCGAACAGCCACGCGCCGAGCACGATGCCGAGCGTCCAGGAGCCGGTGACCAGGCCGTACACGGTGGTGCTGCTGCCGAGCGTCTCCCGGATGAAGAAGACCTCGATCACGTTCACTGCGCCGACCGCGCCGATCACCGCGGCCACGCTGCCGACCATCACCGTCAGCAGCGGGTCGCGGCGCAGCCGCCACGCGGGCGCGACCGCCGCGGCGACCGCGGCCCGCGTCCGGCGCCCTCCCCTGCGGGTACGGATGAGCAGCCCGGCCGCCACCAGCGCGAGGTAGCTGAACGCGTCAACGAGCAGCGGCACCCGGGTGCCGAACTGCCCGACGAGCAGCCCGGCCAGCGCCGGACCGGCGAGCGCGCCGAGCGTCCCGGCGGTCTGGTTGAGCGCGCCCGCCCGGGGCAGGTCCTCGAACCGGACCATCACCGGCACCAGCGCGGCGATCGCCGGCTGGGTGACCGCGAGCCCGGTCGCGAGCAGCGCCACGAGTGCGATCACCAGCACCGGATCCCGCGCGTACGCGAGGGCCAGGCAGACCGCGGCCTGCACGAGACCGGCGGCGACGAGCAGCACCCGGCTGTCCACCCGGTCGGCGAGCCGGCCGGTCAGCGGCGCGAGCACCACGAGCGGCAGCGTCGCGGCGAGCAGCAGCCCGGAGACGGCGAGTCCGCCGGCGCCGGCGGACTGGAGGGCGAGCGTGAGCGTGGCGGCGGCGAGGAAGTCCCCGCAACTGGAGATGCCGCGCGCGGTGGCCGCGAGCCAGACGTCCGGCCAGCGCGACTCGTCAGTTGTGAAGGACATACTTCGAAAGTAATCCTTCACAACTGACGCGCGCAACCCCCTCAGTCGACGGGCATCGCCCGGTACTGCGTCGCCACCGGCCGGGCCCCGGCCGGTGGATCGGTCCGGGTCCGCCGCCGGTACGGCTCCATCAGCGCCTGGATCGCCTGGTTCAGCTCGGTCAGCTCCTCGGCGGTCATGAGCAGCATGCTGTCGCTGAACCAGGTCGCCGCGTACCACTCCGGCGACTCGTCCGGCGCGCGGCGCAACCAGTCCCGTACCCGCTGGGCGTCGCGGACCATGTGCGCCTCGACCAGGGCCGCCTCGGCGGCACGCGCCTCCGGGTCGGCGTCCGGCCCCACCTCGACGTGGTACGACGGATTCACCGCCTGCCAGAGCCGCTCCCGGGCGTCACCCCGCCCGGGCGCCTGCTGGACCAGCCCGAACTTCGCCAGCTCGCGCAGGTGATAGCTGGTGGCGCTCGGCGAGAGGCCGGCGATCTCGGCGCACTCGGTGGCCGTCGCACCGCCCTCCAGCGTGCCGAGATGTTCCATGATCGCCATGCGGGCCGGGTGAGCGAGTGCCCGCATCACCTGCGGATCACTGATCGTCACCCGGCTCCGGCCGGGAAGCGCCTCGGTCATGCCTCAATGATCCCGCGTCGGCGGACGCCGGGATCCAGCGGTGGAACCATCGGATTCAGGCGACCTTGAGCTGCTCGTCGCCGAAGTCGGCGATCAACTTGAGGGTGCCGCCGAGCGCACCGATGTAGCGCGCGAGCACCTCCTGGGTCGCGACGTTGCCCGCCTCGATCTGCGAGACCCGGGCGACCGAGACACCCATCCTCGACGCCACCTGCTCCTGCGTCATCTCCCGCCGCTTGCGCAGCTCGGCGAGCCGCCACCCACGCGCCTGATCGAGCATCTCCCCGACCTCGGCCTCGAACGCGCGCGGGCCGCCGGCAGTGTCGATCGCCCGGTCCAGGTGGGTGGTGTCACGCCAGCGCTTGACGCCGCTCATCGGTTCTCCTCCTGCCGTTCCTTCAGGTACGTGTCGTACAGCTGCTCCGCCTCCGGTATGGCTTCGCGGTACCACCGTGTCCACTGCCCGGACTTGTCGCCGGCGACCAGCAGCACCGCTGAGCGCCATGGATCGAAGACGAACAGGATCCTGATCTCGGTGCGCCCCGCCGACGGCGGTCGCAGCTCCTTGAGGTTGCTCAGACGCGAGGCGGTGATGCTGTCGACGAGAGGTCGCCCCTCGGCGGGCCCGTTGCGTTCCAGCACCAGGATGGCCTGGTTGACGAGGCGATGGGAGTCGCGGTCGAGGACGTAGAGCTGATCGAGGAACTCCTCCACCTGCCCTGTCATCAGGATCTCCCACTCCATCCCCCACCTCCGGACTTAATAATATTCTTAAGGTGGAGGCCGGGTCGAGCGAAACGCCAGCCATCCCGAAAATCGTTGGCGCGACCGGCCGGTGCTCCCGTAGCGTGGAGGACCGCCCGACGGCCGCGGTGAGCATGCACCGCAGCGGACGTCCCCGCGCCGGGAGCAGGCCAACCGCCCCGGACACGCGAGCGAGCCTCAGTTGAGCCATCGGAGTTCATCGTGCCCGCAACCGACCTTGACGCCACACCGAGCCTCGACGCCGAACTGGCCGCCGAGCGTGCCCACCTCGACGCCTCCCGCGCCGCGCTGACCCGGATGCGGGAACGCGCCGAGGCGCTCTTCTCCACCGGCGACAAGGTGGCCGGAGACTCGTACACAGCCGAGCAGCTCGGCCGGCACATGGCCCGGCGGGTCAAGGAGCTGGCCGACGACCCGACCACCCCGCTGTTCTTCGGCCGCCTGGACTTCGGCGGCGACGACCCGGACCACGCCGGGCGGGAGTACCACGTCGGGCGGCGGCACGTCACCGACGAGCTGGGCGAACCGCTGGTGCTGGACTGGCGGGCCCCGGTCTCCCGGTCCTTCTACCGGGCGAGCGCGCGCGACCCGCAGGGTGTCGCCGTACGCCGCCGGTTCGGGTTCAGCGCCGGGACGCTGACCAGCTTCGAGGACGAGCACCTGGACCGGGGCGAGGAACTCGGCACCGCCAGCCGCATCCTCACCGCCGAGATCGAGCGCCCCCGCGTCGGCCCGATGCGCGACATCGTCGCCACCATCCAGCCGGAGCAGGACGAGCTGGTCCGGGCTGACCTGGCCGACTCGATCTGCGTGCAGGGCGCACCGGGCACCGGGAAGACGGCGGTCGGGCTGCACCGCGCCGCGTACCTGCTCTATCTGCACCGGGAACGGCTGCGCCGCTCGGGCGTGCTGATCGTCGGGCCGAACCGGGCGTTCCTGTCGTACATCGCGGCGGTGCTGCCCGCGCTCGGTGAGGTCGAGGTCGAGCAGGCCACAGTGGAGGACCTGGTCGCGCGGGTGCCGGTCCGCGCGGTCGACGACCCGGCCGCCGCCGCGCTCAAGCACGACGTCCGGATGGCCGAGGTGCTGCGCCGGGCCGTCGAGGCCCACATCGGTACGCCGACCGAGCCGATCATGGTGTCGGACGGCTCGTACCGGTGGCGGATCGGGCTGGACCCGCTGCACCGGCTGGTCACCGAGACTCGCGGGGAAGGGCTGCCCTACGCCACCGGCCGGGAGCGGGTCCGGGCGCGGGTGGTGGGGCTGCTGCAACGCCAGGCGGAGGCGCGCCGGGCGGAGTCACCGAGCGACGCCTGGCTGCGCCGGATGAGCCGGATCAAGCCGGTCACCGACCTGCTCGACGCGGTCTGGCCGGCGCTCACCCCGGACGGGCTGGTGCACCGGCTGCGTACCGACGCCGAGGCGCTCGCCGCCGCCGCGGACGGCCTGCTCACGCCCGAGGAGCAGGAGCTGTTCCGCTCCGGCAAGATCAGCCGCACCGCGAAGGCGACCCGGTGGACCGCCGCCGACGCGGTGCTCATCGACGAGGTGGCCGGGCTGCTGGAACGGCCCGCCGGCTTCGGGCACGTGGTGGTCGACGAGGCGCAGGACCTCTCCCCGATGCAGTGCCGGGCCATCGCCCGGCGCAGCGAGCACGGCTCGATCACGCTGCTCGGCGACCTGGCCCAGGGCACCGCGCCGTGGGCGGCCACCGACTGGCGGGACTCCCTGGCCCACCTGGGCAAGCCGGACGCGGCAGTGGTGCCGCTGAGCGTGGGCTTCCGGGTGCCCGCCGCCGTGGTGGCGTTCGCGAACCGGCTGCTGCCGGCGCTCGCCGTCGACGTACCCCCGGCCCGGTCGCTGCGCAACGACGGCGCGCTCGATGTGCGTACCGCCGAGGACCTGACGGCCGCGACGGTGGCCGAGGTGCGGGCGGCGCTCGCGCACGACGGCTCGGTCGGTGTGATCGCGGCGGACGACGCGGTCGACCGGCTCCGCGCGGCGCTCGCCGACGCGGGCGTCGAGACCGCTACGGCCGACGACGTCGAGGCCGCGGCGCGCGTCACTGTGGTCCCGGCGACGCTGGTGAAGGGCCTGGAGTACGACCACGTGGTGGTCGTCGAGCCGGCCGCGATCGTGGCCGCCGAGCCGCGTGGGCTGCACCGCCTCTACGTGGTGCTGACCCGGGCGGTCTCCCGCCTGGCCGTGCTGCACCGCGAGCCGCTGCCCGCGCCGCTGACGGCCTGACGAGGAGGCCCGGCCGCGCGGACGTGGACGGCCGACCGCGGTCCTCGACGGCCCGCCGCGGGCCCGGCGGGGCGGGTCCGGTCAGGCGGACAGCGCGGCGGCGACCTCGCGCAGCGGACGGCCGGACTCGGCGATCGGCACGGTGAACGACAACCAGGAGCCGTCGGTGAAGTCGATCCGCAGCCGCTTCGGGTTGAGCCGGTGCCATCCCACCCGCGCGGAGGCGATCTCGCCGCGCGCGGCCGACCACGCCACGGCGGTCTCGGCCAGCGCGCGTTCCTCGGCCTCGCGCCCGGCGAGCAGTTTGACCCCGCCGGTGCGGCAGACCAGCAACCGCCGCTCGGTGACCGCGAGCAGCGTCTCCCGGACCTGGAGGTCGGGCCGGGGCGGGCGGAGCGCGCGATGTAGGCGGGAGGCGGCGGTGCCGGGGGCGCCGCGTCCGGCGATCCCCCAGCCGATCGCGTCGACCAGGCGGTCGCCGCGGTCCCAGGTGGCCAGTGGCAGCAGCACGTTGAGCAGCACCGAGCCGATCGTCCGCCGGCTCGGCTCGGCAGTGGACTCCGGCTCGGGCGGCGGCGCCGGAGCGAGCCCCTGGCCGACGTCGGCCTTGGCGTGGGCCAGGACACGCTCGCCCGGCTCGACGAGCAGGCCGATCCGGTCGCGGTATCTGGTCTCGTCCATCGGCTCAGTATCGGTCGTGGCCGTAGCCGTCGTCGGCGGGGCGCTCCGCACCCGGCGCGTTGCCCATCACCTCGCCGACGATCTCGCGTACGCGGGCGGCGGCGGCCTCCTGCGCCCGGTTCGCCGCCGAGGTGATCTCCTCGGCGAGCGTGTACGAGTCGAAGCGCATGGCCCGTGCGTTGATGTCGGTGGAGAGGATCTTGCCGTCGGCCGCGGCCACGACAGTGACCAGGCCGGAGTCGCTCACCCCCTCGGCGCTGCTCTGCTCCAGCTCGGCCATCCGCGCGCCGAGTTCGCGCTGCCACCCGTCCAGGTTGCGGGCCAGCGCCTCGATCCGGTCCAGGGCCGGGAACGTCATTGCTGCCTCTCAGTTCACGATCGAGTCGAACACGTTCTGCACGCCGTTGGTGTACGGGCCGAGATCCTCGCGGTACGTGCCGTCCACCAGGTAGTTGCGGTCCTTGCGCCCGTCGGAGACGTCGTGCAGGCCCATCCCGGTGTCGAGCAGGGCGCCGCCGATGCCCGGGATGTTCACCGGGGACGCCTGGTTGATGGCGAACTTGCCGGGGAAGAGGATCGCAGCGCGTTTGATCTTGAACGCGAACGCCTCCCTGGTGTAGCCGGACTTGTTCCACGCCCGGTACGCCTTCTTGGCCTGCCGCAGCTCCAGCACCACCCGGCGGTAGCGCATGAGAAGCTCGGCGACCTTCTCCAGCTTGGTGACCAGCTTGGTGAGGATCTCCGCGAACCGGGCCACGATCTTGACCATGCGGCCGACGGTGGTGGCCAGCCGGGCCAGCACGCGCACCACAGTGGCCGCCAGTGTCACACCGGCGCTCAACACGGCCGCCACGGCGGCGATGATGACCTCGGTCAGGAACCAGAGCAGGAACTCCAGAATCAGCTCGACCAGCAGGTTGAAGGCGTCCACAGCGGCGTTCGCCGCATCGACCAGCACCTCCTTGGTGCCGTCCAGGCCTTTCGCCAGCTCCTCGATCGCCTCCTCGACCGACTCCATCGAGGCGTGGAACTTGTCCGCCGCGTCGCCGTCCCAGGCGCCGCGCAGCCGGGCCCGGTCGGCGACCTGGTCCCCGGCGATCCGCCGGACCGCCTCCCCGGTGGTCAGCGCGAGCTGGGCCGCCCGCATCAGATCGTCCGGCTCACCGGCGACCAGTTCCAGGAGCTGCTCGAACGGCCACAGCACCGCGTTCGACAGCGGCTTGAACGGGTCGGGCGTGCCCGACACGATCTGCTCGAAGTAGGTCTTGTTGCGCTGCAGCGCCTCGGTGCTCATCCCGCCCCCTCAGACGCCCGGCTTGAACATGTCGGTGTTCGCCACGTCCGTGCCGGTGTAGGCCTCCGCGGTGTCGTCGAGCCCTTCGGCGATGTCGGCCATCACCTCGGCTCCGTCCGCCAGCCCTTCCAGGCACGCCTCGAACTGCTGCTCGTACGCGGCGGCGAGGCTGAACGACGCGGGCATGACGCCGAAGGAGTGCCGGGCCACGTGGCCGTCGCGGAAGGCCCGCTCCAGCTCGCGGAACCGGCCGGCCCGGTCCCGGGAGGCGGCGGCGAACGACCTCAGCGCCTCCGGCTGGACGTCGAGATTCCTGCTCGGACTGGTCACGGACCCTCCCCAGTGTCCGGTCGGAACTTCCACCGTCGTCGACGGCGCCACCAGACTAGGGGATGCGAGCACCCGGTCAGGGGACAGCGCGGCTGGCGGGCGCACGGTAGACAGGGGAGGCACAGCCCTTCCGCCCGAGGAGATCGCCGATGATCCTGGCCCAGGCCGAACAGGTCAGCCGCCGCTACGGCGACGTGCTGGCGCTGGACCGGGTCGACCTGACCGTCCGGGCCGGCGAGCTGGTCGGCCTGCTCGGGCCGAACGGCGCCGGCAAGAGCACGCTGATCAACCTGCTGGTCGGGCTGCGCCGCCCCACCGCCGGCCGGGTCGAGCTGTGCGGCGGCGACCCGCGCGACCCGGCGAGCCGGCGGCAGCTCGGGGTCACCCCGCAGGAGACCGGCCTGCCCGGCACGCTGCGGGTCGGCGAGGTGGTCGACTTCGTCTCCGCGCACTTCCCCGACCCGGTGCCGCGAGGCGAGCTGCTCGACCGGTTCGGCCTCGCCGACCAGGTCCGCCGGCAGACCGGCGGCCTCTCCGGCGGGCAGCGTCGCCGGCTCGCCGTGGCGCTGGCGTTCGTCGGCCGTCCCCGGCTGGTGGTGCTCGACGAGCCGACCACCGGCCTCGACGTGGAGGCACGGCACGCGCTCTGGGACGCGATCCGCGGCTTCCACGCCGACGGTGGCACCGTGCTGCTGAGCAGCCACTACCTGGAGGAGGTGGAGGCACTCGCGCAGCGGGTGGTGGTGATCGGCCACGGGCGGGTGCTCGCCGACGACTCGGTGGCGGCGATCCGCGGGATCGTCGGCGTACGCCGGGTCAGCCTGGTCGCCGACGACCTGCCGGCGCTGCCGGGCGTGGTCACCACCGAACGCGCCGACGGGCGGGTGCACCTGCTCACCACCGACGCCGACCAGCTCGTCCGCGACCTGGTCACCTCCGGGGTGCCGTTCCACGATCTGGAGGTCCGGCCCACCTCGCTGGAGGAGGCGTTCCTCGCCATCACGGCCGACGACCGGCCCGCGCCCACCCCTGCCTAGGAGACCGCCGTGCCGCTCGCCCTGATCCACGCCCGCTACCACCTGTTGGAGATCATCCGGGTGCCGGTGGCGGTGGTGGGCAGCGCGTTCTTCCCCGCCGCCTCGATGCTCTTCTTCGTGGTGCCGTTCGCCGGCGACGATCCGGTCGGCGCCACCTACGCCACCGCCGCCATGGTGACCTTCGCGGTGATGACCGCCAACATCTTCCAGTACGGCGTAGGCGTCTCCGAGGACCGCGACCAGCCCTGGAACCCGTACACCCGGACCCTGCCGACCGGACCGGCGCCGCGGCTGGCCGGGCGGATCCTGGCCGGGGTGGTCCTGACCTACGTCTCGATGATCCCGGTGGTGGTGATCGCGGCGGTCGCCACCGACGCCCGGGTCAGCGCGGTGCAGTTCCTGCTCGGCCTGGGCGCGGTCGCCGTGGTCTCGGTGCCGTTCACGCTGCTCGGCCTGGCGATCGGCTACTCGCTGCCGAGCAAGGCCGCGATCGTGGTGGCGCAGGTGATCTTCTTCCCGCTCGCGTTCGGCGGTGGCCTGCTCTCCGGGCCGGACGACGCGCCCGGCTTCATCAAGGCGATCGCGCCCTACCTGCCGACCCGGGGCGCCGTGGAACTGATCTGGGCGGCGGTCACCGACTTCCGGCCGGACACCCGGGCGCTGGTGATGCTCGTGGTCTGGGTGCTGGTGCTCGCCGCGCTCGCCGGCTGGGCGTACCGGCGGGACGAGGGACGCCGCTTCAGCTGACCTTTTGTCCGGTTCCGGCCCGGTGGCCGACCCGGCGGTGCCACGATGCCGACAGGGCGGGCGAGCGGGCCGCCCCCGGCGAGAGGGGTCACCGTGAACGGCGTCGAGCCCGGCACGCCCTGCTGGACGGACCTGGCCACGCCCGGTCTGGACGACGCCCGACGGTTCTACCCCGAGCTGTTCGGCTGGACCGGAGAGATCTCCCCCGAACCGGAGGCCGGCGGCTACACCGTCTTCCGCAAGGACGGCAAGGCGGTCGCCGGGGCCGGGCCACCCGGTACGCCGGACCAGGTGCCGGTCTGGTCCACGTACGTGGCGACCGACGACGCCGACCTGGTCGCGACCCGGGTGGAGGCGGCCGGCGGGCAGGTGGTCGTATCCCCGTTCGACGTCGCGCAGCAGGGCCGCATGGCGGTGCTCGCCGACCCGGCCGGCGCGGTGTTCAGCGTGTGGCAGCCGATGGCGATGCGCGGGGCCGAGCTGTACAACGCGCCGGGCGCGATGTGCTGGAACGAGCTGGTCACGCCCGACCCGGAGGGTGCGAAGGAGTTCTACGCGCTGGTCTTCGGCTGGCATCCGGAGGAGCGCCCGGCCGGACCGGTCGCGTACACCGGGTGGCGCTGCGGCGCCCGGATCGTCGCCGGGATGCTGCCCCGGGCCGAGCCGATGCCGGAGGACCTGCCCGCGTACTGGGCGGTGTACTTCGCGGTGGAGGACGCCGACGCCACCGCCGCCCGGGCCGCCGAGCTGGGCGGCACCATCCTCGTCCCGCCGCGCGACAACCCGGCCGGACGCAGCGCCGCCCTGCGCGACCCCGACGGCGCCCTGTTCTCCGTCTCCACCCTGCGCTGACCCACCCCCGCGCCCGCACCGCCCCCGGTCCCGCCCGCGCCCGCCCGGCACCGCTGTCGATCTTGCAGTTACGGCCCTCGCGATGCGGCATACACACCTTTTGCCGGGGCCTGAACTGCAAGATCGCCGGGGAGAGGCCGGGGCAGCCGGGACGCTGATCCGGGATTCGAGACGGCGAACACTGGCGTGGACAGTTCAGCAGCAGGGCCGTCGCCCGGCCCGTCGATCTTGCAGTTACGGTCCTCCCGACGCGATATATGCACCTTTTGCCGGGGCCTGAAGTGCAAGATCAACGGCGCGGGAGGGTGGGGTGAGGGGTCAGGTGGGGCGGACGGGGACCACCAAGGGGCCGTGGTCGCCGGGGATGACGCGGATGTGGGCACGGTAGTGACGGGCCAGCAACTCCTCGGTGAGCACCTCCTCGGGCGGCCCGGCGGCAGCCACCCGGCCGTCGGCGAGCAGGACCAGGCGGTCGGCGTACTCGCCGGCGATGGAGAGGTCGTGCATGGTGGCGAGCACTGTGAGCCCGTGTGCGCGGCGGAGCTGGTCGACCAGTTCCAGCACCTCCTGCTGGTGCCCGATGTCCAGCGCGCTGGTCGGCTCGTCGAGCAGCAGCAGGGTGGCGCCCTGGGCCAGCGCCCGGGCCAGGAAGACGCGCTGCCGCTCGCCGCCGGAGAGGGTGGCCAGCTCGCGGTGGCCGAACGGACCCAGGTCGAGCCGGTCCAGCACCTCGTGCACGGCGGCCAGGTCGGCGGCGGACTCGCGGCCCAGCGGCGGGATGTACGGGGTGCGCCCGAGCAGCGCGTAGTCGAACACCGACATGCCGATCGGTACGACAGGGGACTGCGCCACTGTGGCCACGATCCGGGCGCGGTCGCGGCGACGCAGCGCGCCGATCGGCGTACCGAAGAGGGCCACCTCGCCCGGGCCGGTGAGCAGGCCGCCGACGGCGCGCAACAGCGTCGACTTGCCGGCGCCGTTGGGTCCGATCACTGTGACCCACTCGCCCGCCGTGACTGTGAGGTCGACGCCGGCCAGGACCGGCGTGCCGCCGAGGGCGACGCGCAGGTCGTGGACGCGCACCGCGGGGGCGTTCACATCGCCACCCGGCGGGCGGTACGCAGGACCAGTACGAAGAACGGGCCGCCGAGCAGCGCGGTGACCACGCCGATCGGGATCTCGGCGGGTGCGGCGGCGGTCCGGGCGACCACGTCGGTCAGGGCGAGGAACGCGCCGCCGAACAGCATCGACAGCGGCAGGATCACCCGGTGGCTGGAACCGGCGAGCAGCCGCATGGTGTGCGGCACGATGATGCCGACGAAGCCGATCAGCCCGGACGCGGACACGGCGGCGGCGGTGCCGAGCGACGCGGCGGCGATCAGCAGGTAGCGGGAGCGCTGCGGGTGCAGGCCGAGTCCGGCGGCCTCGTCGTCGCCGACGGAGAGCACGTCCAGTTCACGCCGGTGCAGCAGCACCACCACGGAGGTGAGCACGAAGTACGGCAGGACCAGCCACACGTCGTGCCAGCCGGCGGTGGCCAGCCGTCCGAGCAGCCAGGAGTAGACCTGCTGGATGTTGTCGGAGTGCTGTTGCAGCAGGTACGTCTGCCCGGCGGCGAAGAACGCCGACACCGCCACCCCGGCCAGGATCAGCGTGGCCGGGGACCGGTCCCGGCCACCGGCGGCGCCGAGCAGGTACGTCAGCACGACCGCGCCGAGCGACCCGACGAACGCAGCCAGCGGAATGGTGATCGGCAGCCCGGTCAGCGCCCCGCCCGCACCGGCGCCGAGCACGATCGCCGCGGTGACCGCGAATCCGGCTCCGGCCGCCACGCCGAGCAGGTACGGGTCGGCCAGCGGGTTGCGGAAGACGCCCTGGTAGCAGCCGCCGGCCAGGGCGAGGAGCGCGCCGACGAGCAGGCCGAGCACGACCCGGGGCAGCCGCAGCTCGGTGATGATCGCGACTTCCCGCTCGGTGAGCCCGCTGTCCAGGTGCACCCCGGGCAGCAGGTTGAGCAGTTCGGCCGCGACGCTGCCGGGCGGCAGGCTGACCGGGCCGAGCGAGACGCCCGCGACCAGCGCGACGAGCACCGCCACGACACCGGCGAACAGCCAGCGCTTGCGCAGCCCGGCGGGCCGGATCGGGGCACCGGCCGCGCCGCGCGCCCCACGCCGCCCCGGCCGGGACAGCAGCCGGGCACCCGGCCGGGGCGCGTCGGGCGTCCCGGCCGGGTTCGGGGCGGATTCCGCCTGTCGTAGGGCCACGGTCAGGCCGGGACCTTGGCGGTGGCGTCGACGATCACCTTGAGCAGTTCGACCACGCGCGGGCCCCAGCGCGAGGCGATGTCGTCGTCCAGCTCCACGATCTGGTTGTTCTTCACGGCGGTGATGCCGGACCAGCCGCTGCGCGCCTTCACCGTGTCGGCGCTCTGCTTGCAGCACTTGGTGTCGGAGAGGAAGACGAAGTCGGGGTTCGCCTTGACGATGACCTCCTGGGAGAGCTGCGGGTAGCCGCCGTTCTTCCCGTCGGCGTCGGACGCGTCGGCGATGTTCTCCAGGCCGGCGAGCGCGTAGATGGTGCCGATGAAGGTCTTGCTGGTCGCGCTGTACAGCTCCGGGCCCAGCTCGTGGTAGTAGGTCGGCTTCTCCGTACGCTTCGGCAGGTCCTTGGTCAGCGCGGTGATGTCGTCCTTCATCTTCTGCACCACGGCGTCCGCCTCGGACCGGTGGCCGGTGAGCGTACCCAGGTCGGTGAGCTGCCGGTACGTGTCGTCGAGCGTGGCCGCGGCGGGGATCTGCAGAACCGGGATCTTCAGCGCGACGAGCTGGTCGGCGATCTTGTTGAGGTTGTCGGAGATCACCACCAGGTCGGGGTTGCGGGAGGCGACGGCCT
Source organism: Micromonospora globosa (assembly GCF_000717585.1). Taxonomy (NCBI): domain Bacteria; kingdom Bacillati; phylum Actinomycetota; class Actinomycetes; order Micromonosporales; family Micromonosporaceae; genus Micromonospora; species Micromonospora globosa. The sequence continues at coordinate 161,257 of NZ_JNZR01000027.1, read as the reverse complement.
CGGCGTTCGGCTGGTAGCCGGACAGGTCGGTACGGGGCGCCTCGGCCGGGTAGTTCGACTGGTCGTCGACGGCGGTGACCTGCTTGCCTGCGCCGATGGCGAACAGCATCTCGGTGGAGGTCGGCGAGAGCGAGACGATCTTCTCGGGCCGCTTCTCCAGCGTCAGCTTGCCGACTGTGGCCGGGAACGCGCCGCCGGAGCCGCCGGCGGCGGGGGTGTCGGTCGAGGTCTTCTCGGCGCAGCCGCCGAGGAGCAGCACGCCGGCCGCGAGCGCGGTGGCGAAGAGCCGGGGGGTACGTCGGGACATGGGGCCTCCTGTCGGTCGAGGAGTGTGGTGCTTCGCCGACAGGGGAAAGGCCCGTCCGCGAGGCGCCCTTCCTCGAGAGCGCGTGTCGCGACCGGGCCTCAGGCGACCTGGCTCGTCCCACGTCCGTCGGCGCCGGCGGAAGGCCGGCGCCGCGCGTACGGGGCATCACAGTTGCGGGACAGCGCCGGTTTCACACCGGCTTCGCTGTGGCACGGTCGGTGCCACGGTAGCGCACGACCAGCGGAGATCGTCCGGACGGGCGGGGTGGGCGGGAACCCCGGCGGGGGTGGAACCGGGGTTCCCGCCCGGTGGTGAGGTCAGCAGTACTGGCTCTGCTTGCCGATCGCCCGGTACGGGCAGTCGGCGTACTCGGACAGGATCAGCACGGCCTCCCGGTTGCGTGAGGTCTGCGCCGGGATCACCTCGTCCGGCGGGTAGAAGCCGCCGCCGGAGGCCGAGCCGGGGTACATCTCGAAGGTGTACGCCCAGATCTTGTGGGCGCCCCACATCCAGTCGATGCTGGTGCCGTCGGCGATGTAGAGGTCGCTCGACTGTTCCGGGGTGTAGTTGTTCGTCGCCGCCATCTGCCGCCCGATGGTGGCGAAGGTGTTGTACTGGTCGGTGTTCATCCCGGTGGCGGTGTTGCTGTACGTGTATCCGTACGGCCAGAGCACCAGCTGCGAGTAGGTGTGGAAGTCGATGTTCGCCTTGATCTGCTGCACTCCGCCGACGACCCGGCTGTTGACGAAGTTGCGCAGCGCCGCGGTCTCCGGGGCGGAGAAGGCGGACGGGCCCCGGTAGGTGTCCGACGACTTGGTGCCGGACGAGCCGCCGCAGCAGCCCCACTGGTAGGCCCAGTTGCGGTTCAGGTCGGTGCCGATGGCTGTCGAACCGCTGTTGGGCTGCCGGTTCTTGCGCCAGGAGCGGTAGGAGCCGGTGGCGATGTCGTACTCGCTGCCGTCCGGGTTGACTGTGGGGACGATCCAGATCTCCCGGGAGTTGACGATGCTGCTGATCCGGGAGTCGCTGCCGTAGTTGTCGGTGAAGAGGTTGAGCAGGTAGATCGCCATCTCGACGGTCAGGTGCTCACGGGCGTGCTGCTGGGCGTTGAACAGGATCTCCGGCTCGGCCTCGTCGGTGGCGACGTTGTCGGAGATCTTCACCGCCATCAGGTCCCGGCCCTGGTACGACGTGCCGATGCTCAGCTTGCGGGCGATCGTCGGGTGGTCGGCGACCACCTTGTTCACCACCGCGGTCAGCTCGGCGTAGTCGTGGTAGTTCGAGTCGGCGGGCGGGAACGCGTTGGCGGTCATGCCCCCGTCGGCGTGGTTGTGCTCCGGCACGACGTCCTTCTCGAGCCGGAATCCGAGCCGGGTGATCGCGTTGGCCTCGGCCTTGGTCGCCGTGACGTGCAGCACGCCGTGCTCGGAGTAGTCGATCGCGGCGCCGGTGGAGGCGACGGCGGTGCGGTCGGCCGCCGTACGCGGGCCGAGCACCCGGTAGGCGACGGTGGCCGGCTCACCGGAGCCTTCCGGTGCGGGCCGGGCGACGGCGGGCGCGGCGGCCGCGGTGACGATGGTCAGGCCGATGACGGCGGCGAGCGCCAGCCGGCGGCGGAGCGGAGAGGAGCGGAAGGCCATGGACAACCTCCTGGGGGTACGGGAGATCCCGTTGTCCGCACACTCCACCAGGAGACACATGGTCATATCAATATCTGTCTTTGCCTTGGGTCATCCCGACCTGATCGTCACTTCGGCAATGATTTTCTACGCCTGAACATCTGGCGAAACTTCCCGCCAAGCGCGACAGTGAACGGCAACGATGCCGTCTCCCTGTGGAGCTGCCATGTTCGGACGACCCATGCGCGCGGCCGCCCTCGCCGGCCTCACCGCGCTCACCCTCCTCGCCACCAGCGCACCGGTCCAGGCACAAGCCCCGCGACCGGGCGTCACGCACGACGAACAGATCACCTTTCAGGATTTCTCCCGCTTCCCCGACTGGCGTAGCGGCTCCCACCAGGGCACCCGCGCCGTACCGGGCCGCCACCCGGCGCTGACCATCGGCCGCCCGGCGGGCACCACCGAGTTCACCGACGAGCACACCGGCACGACCCGCACCTGGGAGTACGCCACCTGGACCTCGCCCGAGCGGCGGATCGGCTTCGACGCCACCGAGATGGTCGCGTCGTGGAACGCCGCCACCCCGGCCGGCACCTGGATCCAGGTCGAGCTGCACGGCACGTACAACACCGGGGCACAGACCCCGTGGTACGTCATGGGCCGCTGGGCCTCCGGCGACCAGGACATCAAGCGCTCCACGCTGGACGGCCAGGGCGACCCGTGGTCGAGCATCTGGACCGACACGTTCTCGGTCGACGACGCCGACGCGGGGGTGCTGCTGCGCTCGTACCAGTTGCGGCTGACGCTCTACCGCGCGCCCGGCCAGGCCGCCGCGCCGCAGGTCCGGATGGTCGGCGCGATGGCGTCGAACGTCCCGGACCGGTTCACCGTCACCCCGAGCCGGGGCGGCATCGCCTGGGGCACCGAGCTGGCCGTGCCGCGCTACTCGCAGAACATCCACATCGGCGAGTACCCCGAGTACGACGGCGGCGGCGAGGCGTGGTGCTCGCCCACCTCGACGGAGATGGTGGTCGAGTACTGGGGCCGCAAGCCCTCGGCCGAGGACACCTCGTGGGTCGACCCCTCCTACCCCGACCCGACTGTCGACCACGCCGCCCGGATGACCTACGACTACGAGTACGAGGGCGCCGGCAACTGGCCGTTCAACACCGCGTACGCGTCGAGCTTCCCCGGCCTGGAGGCGCGGGTCACCCGGCTGCACTCGCTCGACGAGGCGGAACGGTTCATCAAGGCGGGCATCCCGGTGGTGACCTCGCAGTCGTTCCTCGCCAGCGAGCTGGACGGGGCCAACTACGGCACCTCCGGGCACCTGTTCGTGATCGTCGGCTTCACCGCCGACGGCGACGTGATCGTCAACGACCCGGCGTCCTCGTCGAACGACGCGGTCCGCAACGTCTACAAGCGGGAGCAGTTCGAGCAGATCTGGCTGCGTACCAAGCGCTACCGGGCCAACGGCACGGTGGCCTCCGGCTCCGGCGGCATCGCGTACCTGATCAAGCCGGCCAACCGGCCGTGGCCGGTCGTCCCGGGCTCGACCAACTGGTGAACGGCCCGGCCGGCCGGTGAACGGTTCGGCTGACCGGTGAAGGGCCCGGTGCCGTGTCCGGCGCCGGGCCCTTCGTCCGTCCGCTCAGCCGTCGCGGCGCTCGGCGTCCGGCTCGGCGCCCGGCTCGTCGTCACCGGCGAGCGCCGAGCGCAGCCGGTCCTTCTCCGCGCGCCGCCGCTCCGACGCCTCCGCCATCTCGCCGGCCATCTCGTCCCGCCAGTTGCGCAGCAGGAAGAACGACAGCGCGGCGGAGGAGATCAGCGCCACCATCAGCCGCAGGAACATGTTCATCTCGACGAACCAGAGGGCTGCCAGCACGGCGACGAACAGCCCGACCCGGCCCAGCGTGTACTTGACCGCCGCGCTCATTCCCGCATTCCCACTCTCTCCGTGCCTCAGCCCGTACGCCGGGCCAGCCAGTGCACGCCATGAAACCAGATGACGGCGTAGACCACGGTGAACACCGCCGCAGCCAACGCGCCGGTGAACAGCGCGGGCAGCCCGGAGGCCAGGCCCGCGGCCAGCAGACCGGCGACGATGCCGAGCCCGAGACCGGCCAGCGCGGCCACCACCCGGGCGGCGCCGAACTCCCAGGCCCGGAACTCGTCCCAGAACAACCAGAGCGGCAGGATCACCGCGAGCCAGCCGTTCGTACCCCCGAAGCCGCTGTCGCCGACCGTGGCGAACGCGAACTCGAAGACCAGCAGCGCCAGCACCCCGATGACCAGGCCGGCCAGGCTCACCCCGAGCAGGTCACCGAGGGTGAGGATGCGGCCTTCGGCGTCGCGCCGGGGGAAGCCGCGCTGCTGTTCCTCGTCGCTCATCGCCAGGTCAGGCCCAGACCTGCTGCGGCTCGGACCGGCGCTCCGCCAGCGACGGCGGCCCGTCGTACTCGCGGACGATCTCGTAGCGGGTGTTCCGCTCGACCGGACGGAAGCCGGCGTCCCAGATCATGTGCAGCAGGTCGTCGCGGTGCATGGTGTTCGGCGTGCCGTACGAGTCGGCGTCATGGGTGATCTTGTATTCGACCACCGAGCCGTCCAGGTCGTCGACGCCGAAGTTCAGCGAGAGCTGCGCGACCGACAGCCCGTGCATGACCCAGAAGCACTTGACGTGCGGCACGTTGTCGAACAGCAGCCGGGAGACCGCGAACGTCTTGAGCGACTCGGCCGGCGAGGCCATCGTGGTCCGGGCCTGGATCCGGTTACGGATCTTGCCGTCCGCCGAGTCGACGAAGTCGTGCTGGTAGCGCAGCGGGATGAAGACCTGGAAACCGCCGGTCTCGTCCTGCAGCTCACGCAGCCGCAGCACGTGGTCGACCCGGTGCCGGGGCTCCTCGATGTGGCCGTAGAGCATGGTCGACGGCGTCTTCATGCCCTTCGAGTGGGCCAGCCGGTGGATGCGCGACCAGTCCTCCCAGTGGCAGTTGTGGTCGACGATGTGCTGCCGGACCTCCCAGTCGAAGATCTCCGCGCCACCGCCGGTGAGCGACTCCAGGCCGGCGTCCATCAGCTCGTCGAGGATCGCGTCGGCGGTGAGCCCGCTGATCTTCTCGAACCACTGCACCTCGGTGGCGGTGAACGCCTTGAGGTTGACCTTCGGCAGCGCGGCCTTCAGCTCGCGCAGCACCTTCGGGTAGTAGCGCCAGGGCAGCGTCGGGTGCAGGCCGTTGACGATGTGCAGCTCGGTGAGCTGCTCGTCCTCCATCTCCTTGGCCTTGCGGACGGCCTCGTCGATGCGCATCGTGTAGGCGTCCTTCTCGCCCGGCTTGCGCTGGAACGAGCAGTACGCGCACGACGCGGAGCAGACGTTCGTCAGGTTCAGGTGCCGGTTGACGTTGAACATCACCCGGTCGCCGTTGAGCTCCGTACGCCTGTGGTGGGCCAGCCGGCCCAGCCAGGTCAGGTCGTCGCTGGCGTAGAGGGCGATGCCGTCCTCGCGGGTCAGCCGCTCCCCCGCGTACACCTTCGCCTCGAGTTCGCGCTTGAGTCCGGCGTCCATCCGAAAGCCACGTCCTTCCACCTGGGTTCCCGATCGAGCGTACGTCGCGGGTCCGACCGGCCGCCGACGTGGTCGCGCCGGTTCACCGGCCGTCACGCTCCGCACATCGACATCGTCGCAACCGTGAGGTAAGACAGGGTGGGGCGGAACACACACCAGGGCCGTCCTGTCCCGACACGCCCCAATCACGTGACGGACCCCAGACCGGACGGGGAGCGGTATGGCTCACAGCACCAAGGCCCGACGGCGACGAGGACGGCAGCCGGTGATCTCACCGATCCTGCGCCCGGCGCTCTGGTCCGCCCTTCTGGGGGCGGTCGCGGCCGCGGCGCTCGCCACACCCGCCTGGGCCGACCCGCTGCCCGACGTCGTACCCGACACCGGCTCCCGGCCCCAGGTCACCGGCCCCCTGCAACTGCCCGGCTCGTCCGGCGCCGTCCGCGGCGTACCCGGCACCGTCCCCGGCGTACCGGGTGCCGTTCCCGGCCTCCCCGGCACCGTCCCGGGCCTGCCCGGCGTCACCACCCCGGGCGGCACTGCGGGCCTGCCGGGCACCACCGGCGTGACCAACCCGGCCGACGGCCCGCTGATCGCCCAGATCAACCAGCTCGACGCCCGGGTCACCCTCCTCGGCGAGGAACTGCTCCGGATCAAGACCGAGCGGGACGCCGCACAGACCGAGCTGACCCAGTCCGCCGCCCGGCTCAAGGAGGCCCAGGACGCGCTCACCCGCGCCCAGGACAACGCCAAGAGCGCCGCCGCCGACGCCGTGAAGGCCGACGCGGCGCTGCCGCCCGGTGAGTTCGGCGCCAGCCTGCGCGACTTCGCCAACCTCCAGCGCATCACCCGCGGCGACAAGGCCGAGGGCGCCACCACGTCGGTGACCGGCGAACTCCTCCGGGCCACCAGCGCCGAGGAGGCCGCCCGGAAGGCACACGAGTCGGCCCAGCGCCGGGCCACCGAGCAGACCACCGCGTTCACCCGCGCCGAGGCCGACCTGCGCAAGCAGGAAACCGCGCTCGTCGCGCTGCGCAAGGAGAACGCGGCCAATCTCCTGGAGATCGAGCGCCTGGCGGACGCCGCCGAGCAGCGGCTCGGCACCTCGTACGTGGTCGATCAGAGCATCGACGGCCTGGTGGCGGACCCGCGGGCGCTCGCCGCCGTGCGCTACGCCCTCGCCCAGCTCGGTGACCCCTACCTGTGGGCCGCCGAGGGCCCGGACCGGTTCGACTGCTCCGGCCTGATGCTCGCCTCCTACCAGGCGGCCGGCTACCGGGGCCTGCCCCGCGTCGCCAAGGACCAGTACTTCGCGACCCGTTCCCGCACCGTCTCGCCGAACGCCCTGCTCCCCGGCGACCTGCTGTTCTTCGCCTCCAGCAGCAGCTGGACCAGCGTCCACCACGTCGCCATGTACATCGGCAACGGCAAGATGGTGGAGGCGCCGCGGACCGGGGACGTCGTCAAGATCTCGGTGGTCCGCTGGTCCCGGCTCTACGCCGCGACCCGGGTGATCGGCGCCGTACCCGCCCCGGCCACCCCGGTCCCGCCGCCGACCGTGCCGGCCACGCCGAAGCCGTCGACCACGCCCAAGCCGACGCCCACCACGCCCAAGCCGTCGACCACGCCCAAGCCGACGCCGACCACGCCGAAGCCCACCACGCCGACGCCGAAGCCGACGACGTCCAGCCCGGCGCCGAGTACGCCGCCGCCGAGCCCGACCGACTCGCCCGACCCGACGCCGAGCCAGAGCGCGAGCGCCGAGCCGGAGACCAGCAGCGCCGCGCCGAGCAGCAGCAGCGCCGCGCCGTCGAGCAGCACGTCCGGCAGCGGCTCCGCCAGCCCGAGCAGCAGCACCGACTGACCCAACCGCCGCTCCGGCTGTGCTCCCGGGCCGGAATGTGGCACGGTGAGATCCAGGCACTTCCGGTCGGCGCCACGGCCGGAGGCGAGCGTGGGTGCGGAGGGGCGAGATGGGCGAGCAGGACGTTCCGGCGGAGAAGGTCCACCCGGGACCGACGCCCGACCCCGCCGACCCGGCCGGCGACGACGACGACCACGGTTCGGCCCCACCCGGGCCGATAGCCGTCGCGCGGGCGCGGGTGTCGGTCGCGGGCTCGGCCGTGCCGCCGCCCGCCGGTGACGAGCAGCCGCTGCCGCAGGCCGGTCCCACGACGTACCGGGCGGCCACCCCGGCGGACACCCCACCGCCGCTGGACCGGCGCCTCCCCGGTGCCACCGTGCCGCCGTCCAGCTGGTCCGCCTTCGCCGTGGGCGAACGCCAGGCGACGTCCCAGCCCGCCGCCGCGGAGGCCGACGGCGACGCCTCCCCGGGTACGCCCGGCAGTGCTCCGGCCGCCATCCCGGCACCCCGCGTCTCCGGTTCCGCACGCGTGCCCACGCCGCCCGTCGCAACCGCGGACGCGGCAGCACCGGCCGACGCCGCACCGGACCGCGACACCGCACCGGCCGAGCAGGCGGACGGGACCGCCGTCGGGCCGCAGGACGACTCCCCGTCCTCGGCAGCCGGTTCGGCCGAGTCTCCGCCGAACGCGGCGCCGGCCTCCGCAGCCGGCCGCCCGGCCCCGCTCACCGGCTCTTCCACACCCGCTGAGCAGGCCGGATCCGCACCCGCGCGGGCCAGCGCATCGGTACCCGGCCTGAGCCGTGTCTCCGCCGAGGAGGTCGCCGCCTCCGTGGTGGCCGCGCCGCCCGCCGCCGCCACCGTCTACCGGGCCGGTCCGGTGAACCCGGAACCGCCGGAGCCGGTCCAGCCGCCGGAGCCCGCGCAGCCCCCGGCGCCGAACGGCCCCGAGCCCGAGCCGGCGCCGACCCCGGTGCCCGGTCCGACGCCACCGTCGCCCGCGCCGCCGGTACCCGAGCCGGAACCACCGCTCCGGCCCACGCCACCCCTGCCCACGCCGCCCGCACCCGCCCCGCCGACGCCGACGCCCGGACCGGTGCCACCGATCCCCGGGCCGCCGGTACCGCCGCCGGGTCCGCCCGTACCCCCGCCCCCGCCCCCGCCGGGTCCGATGCCCGCGCCGCCGTTCCCGCCGCCACCGGCGATGACCGGCGGGCCGGGCCCACTGCCCGCGCCGCTGTTCCCCGCCCCGGCGCCCGGCCCGTCGTTCCCGCCCGCGCGGGCCGCCGTGCCGGGCCCGCCGGCCACGCCCGGCACGCCGGACGGTGCGCTGCCGTCGTGGGCCGCCGCACCCGTGTCGGCACCGCCGCCGCCAGTGGTGCCGGCCCCGGCGCTGCCGACCTGGCCGCCGCCGGCCACGCCCGCCCGCGACGCCGACACGACCCGTCCGGTACGCCCCCAGCCCGCCGGCCCGGATCTCGCCGGCACCGCGTACGGCGGGACCGACGGGCCCGGGTTCGCCACCGTGTCGTTCCCGCAGGGCAACCCTCTGGAGAACTCCGGATCGCTGACCGGGCACATCCTGGCCCAGGGCTGGTCCGAGGAGAGCCCGGCGGCCCGGGGCGGCAACACCAAGGTGATCATCGTGCTGGCCGTCGCGCTGACCATGCTCATCGCGATCAGCCTGCTCGTGGTCTTCCTGGCCAACGACGCATTGAGCAGCCTGACCGGGACCATGCTCATCGAGTGACAGGGGTGAGCCCGCCCACTACGGCTTCGCGTTGCCGTGGCGGAGTCGGCGATGCGCCGTACACTTGTCTCCGATCACTGACCCGGCGCGCCCCGACTGCGCGCCCATGGGCGATCTTGCGGGCGATTCGGCGGCGTGACAGGCCGCGGCGGGCCATCGCGAAGATGCGCCCCGCTCGAGAGGTATTTCTTGACCACGTTCGCTGAATCCAGCACGTCCCCGTCCGTCGACTCGACGCCCGACACCGTCGACTTCGCCTCGCTCGGCCTGCCCCGGCAGGTCGTCGAGGTGCTCGCCCGGCAGGGCATCACCACCCCGTTCGAGATCCAGCGGGCCACGCTGCCCGACTCGCTCGCGGGCCGCGACGTCCTCGGCCGGGGCCAGACCGGCTCGGGCAAGACGCTCGCCTTCGGCCTGCCGGTGATCGCCCGGCTCGCCGACCGCAACCGGGCCCGGCCGCTGCACCCGCGCGCCCTGGTCCTGGTCCCCACCCGTGAACTGGCCATGCAGGTCAACGACGCGCTCATGCCGCTCGGCAAGGCGGTCGGCGTGTTCCTGAAGACCGCCGTCGGCGGTGTGCCGTACGACCGGCAGATCGACGCGCTGCGCCGCGGCGTGGAGATCGTCGTGGCCACCCCGGGACGGCTCGGCGACCTGATCGAGCGCGGCGTGTGCCGCCTCGACGACGTCGAGATCACCGTGCTGGACGAGGCCGACCAGATGGCGGACATGGGCTTCCTGCCCGAGGTCACCCAGCTGCTGGCGAAGACTCCGGCGGACGCGCAGCGGCTGCTGTTCTCGGCCACTCTGGACAACGACGTCGACACGCTCGTCAAGCGGTTCATGACCGACCCGGTCACCCACTCGACCGCGCCGGCCACCGCCGCCGTGTCCACGATGGATCACCACCTGCTGCTGATCCCGCCGCACGACAAGTTCGCGGTCGCCGCGTCCATCGCCGCCCGTGAGGGCCGCACCATGCTGTTCGCCCGTACGCAGCTCGGCGTGGACCGGCTGGTCGAGCAGCTCGCGGCCGTCGGTGTGCGGGCCGGTGGGCTGCACGGCGGCAAGACGCAGCGCATGCGTACCAAGACGCTCGCCGAGTTCCGCGAGGGCCGAACGCCCGTGCTGGTCGCGACCGACGTGGCGGCCCGCGGCATCCACGTCGACGGCGTCTCGCTGGTGCTGCACGTGGACCCGCCGAAGGACCCCAAGGACTACCTGCACCGGGCCGGCCGTACGGCTCGGGCCGGCGAGTCGGGCGCGGTGGCGACGCTGGTGCTGCCCAAGCAGCGCCGCACCACTCTGGCCATGATGGAGAAGGCGGGCGTCGAGCCGGCCGAGACCCGGGTCCGGGCGGGCGACGAGGCGCTGGCCGAGCTGACCGGCGCGCGCGAGCCCAGCGGCGTACCGGTGCGGGACGAGCCGGAGCCGCGACGCGGCGGCGGCTCGCGCCGCTTCGGCGACCGCGACGGCCGGGGCTTCGACCGGGGCGGCCGGGGCGGCTTCTCCGACCGTGGCGAGCGCCGGTTCGGCGACCGCGACGGCCGGGGCGAGCGCCGCTACGGCGACCGGCCCGCGGGCGAGCGGTCCGGCGACCGGTTCGCGGACCGCGGCGGTGACCGCCGGTTCGGCGACCGGCCGGCGGGTGAGCGCTACTCGGGCGAGCGATCCGGCGGCGAGCGCCGCTTCGGACGGCCGGAGCGCCGCGACGACCGCAGCTTCGGCGACCGGGGCGAGCGCAGCTTCGGCGACCGGCGGTCCGACGGCCGGAGCTTCGGCGAGCAGCGGTCCGACGACCGCGGCCAGCGCGGCGAGCGCTTCGGCGAGCGGGCCGACCGGCCGTACGGGGACCGGCAGCGACCGGCGACCGGACGCGGGTACGACCGCGACGAGCGGCGGTACGACGACCGGCCGAGCGGCTCGCGCGGCTTCGGTGACCGGCGCCAGGACGACCGCCCGCACGCCGAGCGGCGTTTCGGTGACCGGGGCGACGCGCGTCCGGCCGAGCGCCGGGCCGGCGGTTTCCGGGCCGAGGGGCGGGGCCGGGACGACAGGCGCGGCTTCGGCGGGCGCCCGCCGGCACGTACCCACTGATCTGAGCGCACCCACCGCCGCCGCCGAGCACCCGCTCGGCGGCGGCGGTGCGTCTGGGGTGATGTCGGCTCCCGTTCTAGCTGCGCGGTGTGAGGACGGGATACCGCCGGGTCGGCTCATTCCACAGCGACAGGCGATGACGAGGCCGCCAACCGGGCGGGGGCGTGGGGATGGTCTTGTCGATGGTCTGCCGGAGGCTGCGCCGAGCGGACCGGCCCCACGACCAGGCGACCCAGCAGCCGAACGCCTGGGCGATGACGGCGGCCAGCAGCAGCCCGGTGCCGATCGGGTCAGACATTGCGCACCGACCGCAGCCAGCCCAGGAACCGGATGTGCATCTCGGCGGGGTCCGGCGGCTCGGAGTAGAGCCTGGTCAGGTCATCGGTTGCCTGCCGCATCAGGGCAGCCAGATCGACGGCGAGGTGGCGCCGGTCGTGCTCGTAGTCAGCGACCAACTCGACCTTGGCGTTCTCGCAGGGCCAGTTGAGCAGGTCTGCCGTACAGACCCAAAGGGGTTTCAGCGGAGCGTGGCGCTGGGTCACTCGGGGCCCTCCTGCATGGTCGGCGTCCAGGTGGCACCCCCGTCCGCCGCGAACTCGCCACCGGGCGGGGGGCCCGATCCATCAGATCGCCCACCTGCCCCCCCTGTCAACGTTGACGGGCCTACATAGGTGGGATTATTTGTTCGCGTCACCATAGTCGGGTCAGCCCGCTCCTACCTTCGAAGTCGTGACCAAGGAGACGGGACCGGGCGAACTCGTCGCAGCCGGTGAGATCTTGAAGATGCTCGGCGTGGGTAGATCGAGATTCCGCGAGATCCGGCGGCACCCCGCATTCCCCGCGCCGTATCAAGAGCTGTCGGTCGGCGCGGTCTGGTTGAAGCGGGACGTCGAGCGGTACATCCGGGAACACCGGCCGCCCCGGCCGGCGGACGACGACGAGTAGCCCGACGGTATGAACGTCTGGGATGCGGACGAGGTGGACGAGTGGGCCCGCCACAACCGGCCGCCCCGCCCCACAGAGGGCGACGAGCAGGGGTAATCAGTAGCGCTGGCCTGACGCCCGGGAACAGCGGGACATCCCGCTCGGCGGCGGCGTTCGCGCATCCGCTGCCGCCGACGGCCGGGTCGCGTAACGTCCGGTCCATGCCGAAGTCGCTCTTCTGGGCCCGGACCGACACCGCCGGCTCCGAGCACGTCGTGCTCGACGACGGTCAGGGGCTGACCGCGCAGGGTGTGGCGCTCGCCGTGGATCCGATCCCGTACACGTGCCGGTACCGCCTGACTGTCGGGCCGGACTGGTCGACGAACCGGCTGGAGGTCGAGTCCGAGGGCGCCGGCTGGTCGCGGAGCGTACGCCTGGAGCGGGGCCGGGTCGGGTGGCGCGTGCGTACCGGCGAGGAGGGTGACCTGGACGCGGCGCTGAGCGCGGCGGGCCACCCACCGGCGGGCCTGCCCGGTACCGACGACCCGGGCCGGCTGGCCGAGGCGCTCGACGTGGATCTGGGCGGTTCCCCGCTGACGAACACGCTGCCGATCCGCCGGATCGGGCTGGGGCGGCTGCCCGCCGACCTGGCCACGGCCGTGAATGTGGCGTGGGTGCTGCTGCCCGGCCTGGCCGTGGTGCCCGCCGAGCAGGTCTACACCTCGCTGGGTCCGGGCCGGGTCCGGTACGCGAGCGGCACGTTCACCGCCGACCTGGAGGTCGACCCGGACGGCTTCGTAGTGCGTTACCCGGGGCTGGCCGAGCGGGTCGACCCGCGCTGACCGGCCGGGGCCCCGGCTCAGGCGGTCGGCCAGGTGCCGTCGGTCAGGAACCGGTCGATGGTGGCGAGGTGCGGGGCGAGGTCGAGGCCCTGGGCGACCACCCACTCGTCGGAGTAGTAGGTGTCGACGTACCTGTCGCCCGGATCGCAGATCAGCGTGACCACCGAGCCGGTACGTCCGGCCGCGCGCATCTGCGCGATCAGCCCGAACGCGCCCCACAGGTTGGTGCCGGTGGAGCCGCCCACGCGGCGGCCGAGCACCGCCGAGCCGGCCCGCATCGCGGCGAGCGACGCGGCGTCCGGCACCTGCACCATCCGGTCCACCACGCTGGGCAGGAAGGACGCCTCGACCGTGGGCCGCCCGATGCCCTCGATCCGGGATCCGCGGTCGGTGCGTACCGACCAGTCACCGGCCTGCCAGGCGGGGTAGAACGCGGAGTTCTCCGGGTCCACCACGCAGAGCTTGGTGGGCAGCCGGCGATACCGGGCGTAGCGGCCGATGGTGGCGCTGGTGCCGCCGGTGCCGGCGCCGACCACGATCCAGGCGGGCACCGGGTGCCGTTCCAGCGCGAGCTGGGCGTAGATCGACTCGGCGATGTTGTTGTTGCCCCGCCAGTCGGTGGCCCGCTCGGCGTACGTGAACTGGTCCATGAACCGGCCGCCGCTGTCCTCGGCGAGCCAGCGCGCCTCCACCACGACCTTGGACGGGTCGTCCACCAGGTGGCAGCGTCCGCCCTGGAACTCGATCTGGGCGATCTTCTCCGGCGACGTGGAGGCGGGCATGACAGCGATGAACGGCAGCCCGAGCATCCGGGCGAAGTACGCCTCGGAGACAGCCGTCGAGCCCGATGACGCCTCGACGATCGTGGTGTCCGGGCCGATCCAGCCGTTGCAGAGCCCGTAGAGGAACAGCGAGCGGGCCAGCCGGTGCTTCAGCGAGCCGGTGGGGTGCACCGACTCGTCCTTGAGGTAGAGGTCGATCCCCCACTCGCGGGGCAGCGGGAAGGGCAGCAGGTGGGTGTCGGCGGAGCGGTTGGCGTCCGCCTCGACAGTGGCGATGGCCTCGGTCACCCAGCGCCGGCTGGCCTCGTCGCACCGGTCGAGATGAGTCACGTCGGCAACGTTACAAGCGAGGTGGGCTCGGGTTCTCCCGGACCCGGCGGGCCTGCCGCCGCTGACCGGCCCGCCCGGTGGCCCGGATCACCGGCGTGAGGGCCAGGGCGAGCCGGGGGAAGGCGTCCAGGAGTCGCACCTGGGCACCGCGCCAACGCGGCAGGCTGACCACCGGCCGGGGCCGCCGGGCCAGCCGGACGGCCCGCGCGGCCACCCGCTCCGGCGTGAGCAGCGAGCCGGTGAAGGACGCCAGCGCTCCCGGGTCGTCCAGCTTGTCGTGCAGCATCGGCGTCCAGATCCCGTCCGGGCACAGGCACGACACGTGTACGCCCCGGACGCCCGCCATCCGCAGGTCGCTCAGAGTGCCGAGGCTGAACGCGAGCAGGGCGTGCTTGCTGGCCGCGTACACCGTCTCGCCCGGCGCGGCGATCAGCCCGGCCAGCGAGACGACGTTGAGCACGTGGCCGCGGCCCTGTTCGCGCATCACCGCGACGGCGGCGAGCGTGCCGTTGATCGCGCCGAGCGCGTTGACCTCGACCACCGCGCGCCGGGTCGGGGCGTCGTGCGCCCAGGACGGCCCGGTGACCAGGATGCCCGCGTTGTTCACCCAGAGCCCGAGGCCGCCGGGCGCGGCAGCCGCCTCGGCGGCGACGTCCGCGCAGGCGGATTCGTCGCGTACGTCGAGGGCGCGCGACCAGCCACCCAGCGGCGCGGCGGCAGCCGCCACGGCCCCGGCGTCCACGTCGGTGAGCAGTACGTTCCACCCATCGGCGTGCAGCGCGGCGGCGATGGCCCGCCCCAGCCCGCCGGCCGCTCCTGTGACCACGGCGGCACCCCGCACCGAGCTCGTCATCGGCGCACGGTAACCGCAACCCCCGGCCCGGGGCCAGAGGCGTCAGGCGGTGGGCGGTTCCAGCGGCTGCGGGCGGTTCTCCCACTTGGTCGACAGGGCGATGCTGGTACGGGTGGACGCCACACCCGCCGTCCGGTTCAGCCGGACGATCAGCTGCTCCAGCTCGGCGATCGTGCCGACTCGCGCCTTGAGCAGGAAGGACTCGACGCCGGCCATGAAGTAGCAGGACTCGATCTCGGGGATGCGGCGGAACGCCTCCAGCACCTCGTCGGTGTCCGCGTCGGAGTCCTCGATGATGCCGATGAGCGCGGTGACGCCGAGCCCGATCGACTCCGGCTCGACCTCGGCCCGGTACGCCCGGATCACGCCGCTGGACTCCAGCTTGCCGACCCGCTCGTGCACGGCCGGGGCGGAGAGGCCGACCTGACGGGCCAGCTCGGCGTACGACAGACGGGCGTTGCCTCGCAACAACTCCACGAGGCTCAGGTCGATCGTGTCCACGGAGAGTGACCCTATCCGTTTGGCGACCACGGAACACTGTCGGTACCCGTGGATCAACCCTTCACAAACGTACGATCACGGGGGTTCTCCGCCTGTACCATTTCCTAACCTTCCCAGTGTGTGCGTTTTTCGCGTTTGGCGGACACGTCCGGTAGCCGGTGCTGTAATTGCCATACGTCCCTCATGACGGCTCTGGGCTCGCACCGGCCGGGGGCAGTGTGTTCAGCCGGGGGCTTCGTCGACGCGAGGAGGGGGCTGTGGACACTGGAGATCGCCTGCTGACACCGGGTGAGGTCGCTGCGCTGTTTCGGGTGGACCCGAAGACCGTGACCAGATGGGCAGCGGCCGGCCGGATCGGCAGTATCCGGACTCCAGGAGGGCACCGCCGGTTTCGGGAATCCGAGGTGCGGGCCCTGCTCGAGGGGGAGGGCATGCTGGACGAGGCGGAGGACATGGGCAAGGCCCGCAACATGGGCCCGACCGCTTCCACCGGCCCCGGACCGGCGAACGCCGGCATGTACTGAACGTACGGGGCGCGGTCCGGCCGAGGGCCGCGCCCCGTACGTCGCAGCCGGGCCGGTCAGTCCGGATCCGCCTCACGGCGACCGGCGGCCAGCTCGCCGGACCACCGCCGGAACAGCGTGTGCTCGACACCGAGCGCGTCGAGCACCTTCCCGGCCACGAAGTCCACGAGCTGCCCGGCGGACGCCGCCGCGCCGGCACCGTAGAAGCCCGGACTGGCCGGCAGCACCACCGCGCCGGCGTCGTGCAGCGCGATGAGATGTTCCAGGTGACTGCGGGTCACCGGCGTCTCCCGGGGCACCACGACGACCGGGCGGCGTTCCTTGAGGTTCACCTCGGCGGCGCGCTGGAGCAGATCCTTGGACAGCCCGATCGCGATGCCCGCGCACGCGGCGGTACTCGCGGGCACCACCGCCATGCCGCGTACCGGGTAGGAGCCGCTGCTCGGGCCCGCCGCCAGGTCACCGGCGGCCCAGTGCCGCAGGTCCGCGCCGGTGAGGTCGCGGTCGAGCCAGGCGGCCAGGTCCTCGGCCCAGTGCGCGTCCCGGAAGGGCCGGCCGGTCTCGTCCAGCACCGTCAGCCGGGCCGCCCGGGAGACGATCAGGTCCACCGCCTGGCCGGCGTCGAGCAGGCCCCGGACGACAGCCGCCGCGTACGGTGTCCCGGACGCGCCGGAGACACCCACCACCCATGGTTCGCGCATGCCTCAAGCGTGCCTGGTCGCCGCGGGCGGCGGGCAGCGACCCCCTTTCGGTCGGCCCGCCCGGGATGTCCAGAGGGTTCACGGAACGTCCCGCGACATGAAATTCTTCGACCGGCGATCCACTTCCACGGAGGGGCCGGTGATGACGGCGGCGGTGCTGCGGGCGCTCCGCTCCGACTGCCCGATCCCGCCCCGCCTCTCCCCGTACGCCGACGACGTGCAGGGCTGGCTGGTGGAACTCGTCGACCGGCTCGGCCTGCCGGCTGACCCGGACACCCGCCGACGGCTGGCGCGGGCCGGCTTCGCCCGGTACGCCGGGCGCCTCTATCCGGACGCCACCGAGCCCGACCTGCGCGTGCTGACCACACTGTTCACCTGGTTCTTCCTCGTCGACGACGCCTGCGACGGGCGGGACGGCCTCACCCCGGCGCAGATCCGCGCGTTGCGTGACGGCGCGCTCGCCCTGCTGCGCGAGGGCCCGCGTGCCCGCCACCCGGGCTTCTCCGGCCCGCTGCGCCGGCTGCTGGTGCAGGCGTGGCGCGAGCCCCGCCGCCGGATGCCGGCCAGGTGGCGGCTGCGCTTCGCCGACGCGGTCGCCGACCACCTCGACGGGGTCCACCGGGAGGCCACCGCCACCACGTCCGGCCGCCCACCGGGCGTCGCCGAGTATGTACGGCTGCGCCGGGCCACGTCGGCGGCGTACGTGTCGTACCCGCTGATCGAGTTCGCGTCCGGGCGTCCGCTGCCCGACGCGGTCTACCACCATCCGGCACTGCGGCGGCTCGCCGGCCTCGCCAACGACCTGCTGTCCTGGTTCAACGACATCGCCTCGCTTGAGCGCGACCGGGCCACCGGCGGCGGGCACAACCTGGTGCTGGCGACGGCGGCCGAGCGGGGCGTGCCGGTGCCGGCGGCGGTCGACCTGGTCGCGGGGCACTGGCGGGCCGAGATGGACCGGTTCGCGGCGCTCCTGGCGGCGGCGCCGTCGTTCGGCCCGACGCTCGACGACGCCGTCGCCAGCCATCTCGACGGGCTGGCCGCCGCCGTGCGCGGCACGGTCGACTGGACGCTGGAGAGCGCCCGCTACCCGGTCGCCGCGGCGTCCTGACCGGTGCCCGGCGTTGCCGTCTACGGCCGCAGGCCGAGCCGGATCACCAGGTCGAGCAGCGCGAGGACGAACAACGCGATGCCGACGAAGCCGTTCGCGGTGAAGAACGCCCGGTTGACCTTGCTCAGGTCGGTGGGGCTGACCACCATGTGCTGGTAGGCGAAGGCGACAGCGGTGAGCGCCAGCCCGATCCACCACAGCCAGCCGAAGCCGACCCAGGCGCCGAACCAGATGAACAGCGCGAACGTCACCACGTGCGCGACCGTGGAGGCGTGCAGCGCGAAGCGCCGGCCGTACCGGGCGGGGACGCTGTGCACGCCGATCTCCCGGTCGATCTCCGAGTCCTGGCAGGCGTAGATCAGGTCGAAGCCGCCGATCCACAGGCCGACGGCGGCGCCGAGCAGCCAGGCCGGGCCGGAGCCGTCGAGCGTGCCGGTGACCGCCAGCCAGGCGCCGACCGGCCCGACCGCCTGGGCCACCCCGAGGATGGCGTGCGGCCAGTTCGTGAACCGCTTGGCGTACGGGTAGACCACGAGCGGCACCACGGCGAGCGGCGCGAGCACCAGGCAGAGCGGGTTGAGCAGGGCGGCGGCGGCCAGGAACACCACGAGCGCGACGGCCGCGCCGGTCCAGGCCGTCCGCACGCTCACCGCGCCGGTGACCAGTTCCCGGTTCGCCGTACGCGGGTTCCGCGCGTCGATCCGCCGGTCGAGGATCCGGTTCGCGGCCATCGCGAACGTCCGCGCGCCGACCATCGCCACGGTGATCAGCAGCAGGTCTCCCCAGCGCACCCGGCCGCCGTTGAGCTGCATGGCGGTCAGCGCCGACAGGTACGCGAACGGCAGCGCGAAGACCGAGTGCTCGATGGCGACGAGCTTGAGGAAGGACGAGACCCGGCCGGGTCGCTCCTGTACTGCCGCCGTCATCAGATCCCGTATTCCTTCCAGCGCTTGTCGACGAGCGAGACCACCTCGGGCGACATGCGCATCTCCTCCGGCCAGCCCCGGCTGTAGCCCTCCTCGGGCAGCTTGCGGGTCGCGTCGATGCCCGCCTTGCCACCCCAGAACTGCTGGTACGAGGCGTGGTCCAGGTGGTCCACCGGTCCCTCGGTGACCATCAGGTCGCGGGCGTAGTCGACGTTGCCGAAGGCACGGAACGCGACCTCGTTGTAGTCGTGCACGTCGCAGTCCTCGTCGACGATCACGATCAGCTTGGTCAGCGACATCATGTGCGCGCCCCAGATCGCGTTCATGACCTTCTGCGCGTGCTTCGGGTAGCGCTTGCGGATCGACACGATCGCGCAGTTGTGGAAGACCCCGGCGGCGGGCAGGTCGTAGTCGACGATGTCCGGGATCAGGAAGCGCAGCAGCGGCGCGAAGATCCGCTCGGTGGCCTTGCCGAGGCCGTGGTCCTCCTGCGGCGGCTGGGACGTGACGATCGAGTGGTAGACCGGGTCGCGCTGCATGGTCATGCACTCGATGTGCATCACCGGGAACGGCTCGACCGGCGTGTAGAAGCCGGTGTGGTCGCCGAACGGCCCCTCGGGCAGGCGCTCGCCCGGCTCGATGTAGCCCTCCAGCACGATCTGCGCGTGCGCCGGGACCTGCAACGGGACGGTCAGGCAGTCGACCATCTCGACCCGCTCACCGGCGAGGAACCCGGCGAACAGGTACTCGTCGATGTCGGCCGGCAGCGGCGCGCTGGCCGAGTACGCCACCACCGGGTCCGCGCCGATCGCGATCGCCACCGGCAGCCGCTGGCCGAGCCGCTCGGCGACCGCGTGGTGCGCGGTGGAGTTCTTGTGGATCTGCCAGTGCATGCCGATGGTGTTGTGCGAGTGCTGCTGGAGCCGGTAGAGCCCGAGGTTGCGCTTGCCGGTCTCCGGGTGCTTGGTGTGGGTCAGCCCGAAGTTGTGGAAGATCCCGCCGTCACCGGGCCACACCTGCAACCCGGGCAGCCGGTTCAGGTCGACGTCGTCGCCGCGGTAGACCACCTGCTGGCAGGGCGCGGTCTTGACCTTCTTCGGCGGCATCGACTTGAGCTGCATGACCTTGCCCAGGCCGCCCATCATCCCGGAGAAGCCCTGCGGCAGCTCCGGCTTGAGCATGTCGCCGATGCGCTCGCCGATCTCGTCGAGGTGCTCCACCCCGAGAGCCATCGCCATCCGCTTCTCGGTGCCGAACAGGTTGATCGCCACCGGCATCTCACCCCGGGTGGGGCGCTCGAACAGCAGCGCGGGCCCGCCGGCCCGGACGGTGCGGGTGACGATCTCGCTGATCTCCAGCGTGGGGTCGACCGGCGCGCTCACCCGCCGCAGCTCGCCCGCACGCTCCAGCGCCGCGAGGAAATCCTTCAGATCGGTGTACGGGAAGCGAGCCGCCATACCGCCCATCCTCCCGTACCCTCCTGCGGAGGTAAGGACGGGCCCCCTTTTAACGCCTCCGGTAGAGGAGGGGCCCCTTCTTAACACCCGCAGCTCAGGCGGCGGGCTGCCAGGCGTACGCGGCCAGCGGCTCGTCGAGCGGCGCCTCGGTGAGCCGGTTGGCGAACGTGGAGATCGTGTACGTGCCGACGCCGAGCACCACGTCCAGCGCGTGCCGGGCCTGCCATCCGGCGGCGAGCAGCGCGTCCAGGTCGGCGTCGGGGACCGCGCCCCGGTGGTCGAGCACGGCGGCTGTGAACCGGCGCAGCGCCTCCAGCCGGGGGTCGGGCAGCGTCGTACCGGCCCGCAGCGCCCCGATCAGCTCGGGCGCGGCGCCGTGCCGGACCAGCGTCGCGGTGTGCATGGCCACGCAGAGGTGGCAGCCGTTGCGGGTGGCGACCGTCAGCACGACCACCTCCCGTGCGACCGGGTCCAGGTCGGTGGCCTCGAACGCGGCGTTGGCGGCGAGGAAGCCCTTGAGCAGTTCGGGCGAGCCGGCCATCAGGCTCACGGCGGCGGGCAGGTGACCCAGCGAGCGGCGTACTCCGGCCATGACCGGGCGGGCGGCGGCGGGCGCGGTGCCCGGCTCGTACGCGGTGAAGCGGGACATGACAGGGCCCCTCTCGTAAGATAGTCAACGTGGTTGACGAAATAGTAAACGTGGTTGTCGAACATGGCAACGCCTGACCGCCCCGGCTTCGCGCTGCCGCTGCTCCTGCTCGCCGGTTTCCGTACGCTCGTCGACGACCTGCACGCCGAGCTGGCCCGCCAGGGGCACCCCGAGCTGCGCCCGGCACACGGCTTCGTCCTCCAGGCCGTCGGCCCGGCCGGCACCACCGCCTCCGACCTCGGGCAACGCCTCGGCGTCTCCAAGCAGGCAGCGGGCAAGACTGTGGACCGGCTGGTCGCGCTCGGCTACCTGGAACGCGTGGACGACCCCGCCGACGCCCGCCGCAAGCTGGTCCGGATGACGGCGAAGGGCCGCGACGGGCTGCACCGCTCGGCTGTGGTCTTCGACGAGTTACGCGACCGCTGGGCGGCCACGCTCGGCGCGGACCGGGTCGCCGCCATCGAGGACGACCTGCGCCGGATGGTCCCCGCCGACGTGTTCCGCCTCGACATCCCCGGCTGGTTCGGCGGATGAGCGCCCGCTCAGTGCCCGTAGAGGAGAGCTGGGTCGGCCAGGACCACATCCGCCCGACCGGCCGCGGCCTCGACGAGGTCGTCCTCGAAGCCGTGGCCGCCGGCCAGTAGCAGCCGTGCCCCGGCCGCGTCGACGCCGGGTCGTCGTCGCACCAACAGGGCCCGGATCCGTTCCAGCCGCTGGAGGTCGGCCCGGCCCAGCCGGCGACCCCACTTGACCTCACCGATCGCCAACAACGGGCGGGGGCCGTCGCCAGGTGGCGGCTCGCCCACCGCGACCAGGTCGAGTTCGTGACGCGTCCGGGTGTCCGGGTCGGTCAACGTCGCCGCGCTCACCTCGGCGACGTGCCCGCCGAGAAGCTCGGGTTCGGCGAAGCGGAGCGACCACTGCCGCACGATCTCCTCGAACCGGGGTCCGAGCACCGCGCTGGCGTAGCGGCGCTGTGAGCGACGCCAGACGTCGGCTCCGCGCCGCTGCTCCAGAGCCGTCCACGCCGGACGCATCATGGCCTGGTAGAAGGTGATCAACGGCTCGGTGATCCGGTAGCTGCTGCGACCGCTGCGCAGCGGGTCGGGCTCACGCAGCAGCAGTCCGGCGTCCTCCAGCACGGTCAGCGGGTGCTGGAGGTCGGTGGCCTTCCGCCCGATGTAGCCGGCGATGCCGCCCCGGTTGGCGTTCCCCTCCGCGACGGCGGCGAGGACCGAGTGGTACAGCGCCGTGTCCCGCAGGTCCGGGTCCTCGGCCAGCAGGTACCGGGCCTCACGGAACAGCGGCCGGGCCGGGTTCAGGACCGTCCGCACGATCCACGCGTCGAAGTCGTCCGGCCCGGCCGGGGTGTCGTCCTGGACGTACTCCCGGCGGTACGCGGGGGTGCCGCCGACGACGGAGAAGACGCGCACCGCCAGCAGCGGGTCGTCGATCTGCCAGAAGGCCGCCGCGGCGCGGAAGTCCAGTGGCTGCACCGGCAGTTCCAGGCCGGCCCGCCCGCGCAGCGGCGCCGACCCGGCGAGCAGTCCTCCCATGAAGGACAGCGCCGAGCCGCACAACAACAACCGCGCCCGGGACCCGGTCCGCTCCGGACGCCCGGGCGTCAGCGCATGCTGGATGACCGACGGCAGGTCACGGGCCGCACGCACCAGGTACGGGAACTCGTCGAGGACGACAGTGACGGGGCGTTCCCGTCCCAGCGCGAGCAGCGCGTCGACCGCAGCACCCCAGTCCGGCAGGTGGACGGGGCCGGGTGACCCGGAGTACGCGCCCAGCGCCTCACCCAACCGGCGCAGCGATTCCGTCGACGTCGCCTCGGTCGCGCCGAAGTAGAAGCCCTCGCTCGCCTGCGCCAGTTGGTACAGCAGCAGGGTCTTGCCCTGCCTCCGGCGGCCGCTGACCACGCCGAGCGTCGCGCCGGGCCGGTCGTCGGCCACGAACCGGGCCAGCTCGGCCCACTCGACGTCCCGGTCGAAGATCTCTGCGGGCTTTCCGAACAGCGGCATGCCGACACCACACTTCTTATAACTACAGTTCTAAGAAGTGTAGTCCTACATTCTGCGTCACTGACAGCTTCGCCGACGGCGGTTCATCATCGACGGATGGACGACGCATACGTGGTGGGTGACCCCGACGGCCTCAGCCCGCTTCAGGCCGAGATCCGCGACGCCGTGGCCCGCGAGCTGCACGCCCAGTTCGCGCTGCGGGCGGACCGCCTCGAACTGGCCGACCTGCCGGAGGTGGCCTACCAGGTCACGCGCCGGGTGGACGAGGTGCTGAGCGCGCGCCCGGTCACTACACTCCGGCGTACGAGTGCAGACCGGTGAAGAAGAAGTTCACGCCGAACAGGTTCATCATCACGGTCAGGAAGCCCACGATGGAGATCCAGGTGGCCACGTTGCGCTTCACGCTCGGCGTGGCCCGTGCGTGCAGGTAGCCCGCGTACACCACCCAGGAGATGAACGCCCAGGTCTCCTTGGGATCCCAGCCCCAGGCGCGACCCCAGGCCGCCTCGGCCCAGATCGCACCCGCGATCACCGCGAAGGTGAAGATCGGGAACGAGAAGGCGTGCAGCATGAAGGTCAGCCGCTCCAGCCCGGCCGCCTCCGGGAGGCGGCGGGCCAGGGTGTACGGGAAGCTGCGCCGCCCCTGCTCCCAGCCGGACCGCATCAGGTACGCGGCGGCGGGCACCACGCCCAGCAGGAAGATGCCCGAGGCGAAGATGATCGTCGAGACGTGGATGATGAACCACCACGACTGCAGCGCGGGCATCAGCGGCTCGATCGGCACGTAGAGCTTCAGCTCGGCGAACGCCAGCAGCAGCACCATGACCAGCGTCAGGAACAGCCCGAGCCGGCGCAGCCACGGCTGCTTCCAGAGCACCACGAGCCAGGCCGCCACACCGATCCAGGTGCCGGTCAGCACGAACTCGTACATGTTGCCCCAGGGCATCCGGTCGGCGGCGAGGCCCCGGGTGACCACGGCGCCCAGGTGCACGGCGGCGGCGAGCACTGTGAGCCAGGCGGCGATCCGGCCGGCCAGCACGGCCCGTGCGCCGGTGCGGTCCGGGCGCGGCGGCGTGGCCGCGACGGCCGGCTCGTCGATCGTGCCGCCAGCTCCGCCGACGCCCGCGCCGACCAGCTCCCGCGCCGGCGCGGCCGCGGGCACCTTCCGCGCGTTGCCCAGCGCGAACTCCACGGCGTGGCTGATCATCGCGATCAGGTACGCCAGGATCGCGAACGCGACCAGCTGGTCGGAGAGTGCGGACATCAGTCGTCTCCTTCTCGCGCCCGCCGCGCGTCCGGCGCGTCACCGCTCACCGCGGCGACGAGCTGCGCGAACTCGTCGGCGAACCCAGGGTGCTCGGTGCGCGGCAGCCCACCGGCCTCCACCAAACTACTACCGCTCGTCGGAGATCCGCCCTCGGGGGGCGAAACCCGGAACCAGACCCGGCGCCGCCGGGCGAACAGCGAGCCCATCAGGCCCAGCAGCAGCGTGCCGCTCGCCACCAGCAGCAACGTCTGCCCGGGCGCGTGCCGGACCGCGAGCGTGATGTACGGCTTGGTGCCGACGAACTCCAGCGTGCTGCCGTCGTCGAGGGTCCACTTCTCCCCCGGCCGCAGCAGCTTGGTGCCGATCTCCTTGAGCTTGCCGTCGTCGATCTGCCGCCGGTCCAGCGCGTAGACCGAGCCGGGGATGCCCGCGTCCAGCCCGAGGTTGCCCCGGTACGCGGTCAGGTTCACCGCCGGGTTCCGCTCGGCCGGGTACTGCGACGAGACGTACGGCGCGCTCTCCGGCGCGGTCGGCAGGTAGAGCCCGTCGAAGGCGATCTGCTGGTCCGGGGCACGCGCGCCGGTCTTCGGGTCGACGTTGGCGTCCGGGAAGATCGCCACGCCCTCCTCGGTCGCGTTGGAGTCACCGGTACGCAGGAACGGCGCCTCGCTGGTCTGGCTGCGGCCGTACTTGTCGGTGTACTTCAGCAGCGGCGCGTAGCCGTTGCCGAGCAGGTAGACGTTCGCCGAGCCGAGCCGCAGCGGCGAGTTGACCGAGAACCCGGCGGTCCGTTCCGCGCCGCCCGGCTCGTCCACGGTCACCGTGGCCCAGTAGCGGGACGCCAGCCCGGACGGCAGGTAGTCGGCCTCGAACTTCTCCAGCGTCAGGCAGAACGGCGGCAGGTCGGAGCTGTCCACGCGCGGGCCGAGCGACGCCTCGGCGTACTGCTGGCGGGTGTTGCAGAAGGCGTTGTCCTCGCCCGCCACCAGGATGCGGTTGCCGTGCCATCCGTACCAGGAACCGAGCGCCACCCCGAGCAGGACGGCGACCAGCGACACGTGGAAGAGCAGGTTGCCGGTCTCCTTGAGGTAGCCCTTCTCGGCGGAGACCTCGTCGCCGCGCACGGTGACCCGCCACCGGCGGCGGCGCAGCACCGCCGCGATCGCCTCGGGGTCGGCGGCGGCCGGGGCCTCCAGCACCGCGTGCTGGGGCAGCCGGTCGAACCGCTTCGGCGCGGCCGGCGGCTTCATCCGCAGCGCGCGGACGTGGTCGCGGGCGCGGGGCAGGATGCAGCCGATCAGCGAGGTGAACAGCAGCAGGTAGATCGCGGAGAACCAGACCGAGCCGAAGACCTCGAACGCGCCGATCTGGTTCAGCCGGGGCGCGAGGTCGGGGTGATCGACGAACCACTGGTTGACGCGTTCCGGGTTGACGCCGCGCTGGGGCAGCACCGAGCCGGGGATGGCCGCGACGGCGAGCAGGAACAGCAGGATCAGCGCCGTACGCATGCTGGTGAGCTGCCGCCACGAGTTGCGCAGCAGGGCCAGCACCGGGTTCACCCGCCGCCGGGGCGCCTGCGCGGGTGGGGTCGACGGCCTGTCGTCAACGGTCGTCATCAGATGCTCACCTCGCCCACGCCCACGTTCGTCTGCAACCAGATCACCACGTTCACCCAGCCGCCGGTGATCAGCGCCAGGCCGATCGCGATCAGCAGCGCGCCGCCGATCCGGGTGACCCACCGGCTGTTGCGCCGGACGGCGCGGAACACCCCGAGCAGGCGCTGGAAGCCCAGCCCGAAGACGACGAACGGTATCCCCAACCCGAGGCAGTACGCCACGGCGAGCACCACGGCCCGGTCGGTCCCGCCCTCGGTGGCCGCCATGCCGAGCACCGCGCCGAGCGTCGGGCCGGTGCAGGGCAGCCAGCTGAGCGCGAAGACCGCGCCGAGCACCGGCGCGCCGAGCAGCCCGGCGGAGGGCAGCCAGCGGATGCGGAACTCCCGCTGCATGCCGGGGATCACCCCGAGGTAGCCGAGGCCGAGCACCACCACGAGCGCGCCGATGACGATCTCCAGCGTGCGCTCGTACCGGAAGAAGAGTTTGCCGACGCCGGAGAAGAGGATCGCGGTGGCGACGAACACGACGGTGAAGCCCGCGATGAACAGCAGCGTGCCGGCGAGCACCCGGCCCTTGACGGCGGCGGTGGTCCGTTGCGGCGCCGCCCGCTCGGCGACGCTCACGCCACCCGAGCCACCCGAGCCGCCCGAGCCGCCGCCGCCCGCGCTGCTGCCGGCGGCGGCGCCGGTGTTAAGAAGGGGCCCTTCCTCTACCGGAGGCGTTAAAAGGGGGCCCTTCCTTGCACCCTCCAGGTCGGAGCCGGCCAAGCCGGTCACGTACGACAGGTAGCCGGGCATGAGCGGGAGCACGCACGGGGACAGGAAGCTGACCAGTCCGGCCAGCGCCGCCGCGCCGACCGCGAGCAGCAGCGGGCCGGACTCGGCGAGCTGGCGGAACGTCTCGCCCATCAGCGGGCACCGTTCGGCGGCGGCGCCTCGGCGGCGATGTCCTCGACGATCGGCCGCAGTTCGTCGCGGGTGACGGCCCGGCGGATCACCACGGCGATCCGGCCCTCGCGGTCGAGCACGACCGTGGCCGGGGTGGTGTTCGGCGGGATGTCGAAGTTCAGCGCCTGGCGGCTGGCCGGGTCGAAGATGCTCGGGTACGTGACCCGGCCCTCTTCGAAGGCGATCGCCTTGTCCTTGCTGTCCTGCACGTTGATGCCGAGGAACGTCACGCCGGAGCCCTTGGTGGCCTGGTAGGTGGCCTCCAGGTCGTCCGCCTCGGCGCGGCAGGGCGCACACCAGGAGCCCCAGAAGTTGACCACGACGACCTGCCCGCGGTCGCGGGAGATGTCGTAGCTGCCGCCGGTGAGCAGTTCACCGCTCACCTTCGGCGTCTTGGAGCGCTGGTCCGGGGCGCAGGTGACTGTGGAACCGTCGGCCGCGCACCGGCTCTCCTGGCTGCCGGAGGAACAGCCGACCAGCGCCGTACCGGCGGTGACGGCGGCGAGCAGGGCGGCGGCGAGCCTCCGGGTGAGCATCAGGCCCCCTTGGCCGTCCGGGCGGTCGGCGAGATCGAGACGAGGTGGGCCGCCGGCTCGGAGTACCCGATACCGACGATCTTGGCGCCGTCGAAGTGGAACGAGGTGAGGCTGGCCAGGCCGCACTGGCGACGGCGCGGGTCGTGCCAGAGGCGCTTGCGCTCGACGTGCCGGCGCAGCGTCCAGATCGGGAGCTGGTGCGACACGAGCACCGCCTCCCGCCCCTCGGCGGCGACCCGGGCGGCGTGCAGCGCGGCGAACATGCGCTCGGCGATGGCCCGGTACGCCTCGCCCCAGGACGGGGTCACCGGGTCGCGCAGCACCCACCAGTTGCGCGGGTCGCGGAACGAGCCGTCACCCGGCGAGACCTTCTTGCCCTCGAACCAGTTCGCGCTCTCGATCAGGCGCTCGTCGACGCCGACGGAGAGACCGAACTGTGCCGCGATCGGCTCGGCGGTCTGCTGGGCGCGCTCCAGCGGGCTGGCCACCACGTGCACCACGGTCCGGTCGGCGAGCGCCTGCGCCGCCGCCTTGGCCATCTGCACGCCCAGCTCGGAGAGGCGGAACCCGGGCAGGCGGCCGTAGAGGATGCCGTCCGGGTTGTGCACCTCGCCGTGCCGCAGCACGTGCACCACAGTCTCCGCCACTGGTTACCCCCCGTGTCCCGCCGCTGCCGCCGCCCGCGCCGCCACCGGCAGGGCGGCGGCGATCTGCTCCCACGCGGCGTCGTCGATCGCGGTCGAGACGAACCACGACTCGAACGCGCTCGGCGGCAGGTAGACGCCACCGGCGAGCATCGCGTGGAAGAACGCCTTGAACGCCGGCACCACTTGGGTGCGGGCGCTGTCGTAGTCGTGCACGTCCGCGTCGGTGAAGAAGACCGAGAACATGTTGCCCGCGGTGGAGAGGCGGTGCGGCACGCCCGCCGCGGACAGCGCCTCGGTGGTCAGCTTGCCCAGCGCGGCGGCGTTCTCGTCGAGCCGCCGGTAGAGCGCGTCGTCGGCCAGCCGCAGCGTGGCCAGACCGGCCGCGCAGGCCAGCGGGTTGCCGGAGAGCGTGCCGGCCTGATAGACCGGGCCGGCCGGGGCGAGCTTCGCCATGATCTCCGCGCGCCCGCCGAACGCCGCGGCGGGCAGGCCGCCACCCATGACCTTCCCGTACGTCCACAGGTCCGCGTCCGACGGGTCGAGGCCGTGCCATCCGGCGCGGGACACCCGGAACCCGGTCATCACCTCGTCGACGATGAGCAGCGCGCCGTTGGCGTGGGCGATCCGGGCCAGCTCGGAGTTGAAGCCATCGCGGGGCGCGATCACGCCCATGTTGCCGGCGGCGGCCTCGGTGATGATCGCGGCGATGTGCTGCCCCTCGGCGGCGAACGCCTCCTCGACCGCGCGCAGGTCGTTGTACGGCAGCACGATGGTGTCGCCGGCCGCCGCGCCGGTCACGCCGGGCGAGTCGGGCAGGCCGAAGGTGGCCACGCCGGAGCCGGCGGCGGCGAGCAGCGAATCGGAGTGGCCGTGGTAGCAGCCGGAGAACTTGATGATCTTGGCGCGGCCGGTGAAGCCGCGGGCCAGCCGGATCGCCGACATGGTCGCCTCGGTGCCGGAGTTGACCAGGCGCACCTGCTCCACCGGCGTCCGCGCGATGATCTCCTCGGCCAGGTCGACCTCACCCGGCGTCGGCGTGCCGAAGCTGGTGCCGAGCGGCGCCGCCTCGCGCAGCGCCTCCACCACTGCCGGGTGCGCGTGACCGAGGATCAGCGGACCCCAGGAGCAGACCAGGTCGACGTAGCGCCGACCGTCGGCGTCGAAGAGCCACGGACCCTCCCCCCGGACCATGAAGCGCGGGGTGCCGCCGACGGCACGGAACGCGCGCACGGGAGAGTTGACCCCGCCGGGCACGACGGCCTTGGCGCGGTCGAACAGGGCCTCGGAGGCCGGGGCGTCGGCCGGGTAACGGCCGGATCCGGCGGAAAAGGTCTCGGTCACGATGGGGCCATTGTGTCAGCGCCGGAGCGCTGCCTGGCAGGCACCCCGCAACGGGGGTTACCAGGCTCACCCGCCGCTCACCCGCCTGAGCGGCGCGGCGGACCGACGGCGATCCGCTCGACAGGCCCGTCGGTCGAGATCGCGATAGGCTGACCGGGTGGATCGTGCCGAACTGTCCATCACCGTACACCGGACGGGTGACGAAGCCGTGCTTCGCCTGGCCGGTGAGATCGACATGCTCACGGCCGCCCAGCTCTCGACAGTGGTGAACGAGGTGCTGGCGGATCCGCCCCCGCGCATCGTGCTCGACCTGGCCGGGGTCACGTTCTGCGACTCGCAGGGCCTCGGCACGCTCGTGGTGCTCAGCCGCAAGGCCAGCCACACCCAGTGCCTGCTGATGCTCACCAACGTCGGCGACTTCCTGATCCGCGTCCTGGACATCACCGGCCTCCGCAGCGCCCTGATGATCCGCAACGAAGCCACCCCGTAGCCCTCACCTCCACCCTCACCCGCGATCTTGCACTTGCGGCCCTCCGCGCGGGTGATTCGCCCGCTTTGTCGGGGCCACAAGCGCAAGATCAACGCGGGTCAGAGGACGGGGATGTCGCGGCGGCGGAACGTGAGCAGGCCTGCTGTGGCCAGGGTCACCGCCAGGGCCGTCAGCACGTAGAGCGGGGTGGGGGTCCACGCGTCGCGCAGCACCTGCGGGGTGTGCGTGAACGGGGACACGTCCAGCAGCCACTGGTCCAGCTCCAGCACGGCGCCGAGCTGCCCGAGCAGCACGCAGACCGCCAGCACCACCCACGCGGCGGACGCGAGCCGGGGCAGCAGGCCGTAGAGCAGCACGGCGAGCCCGGCCAGCACCCACGCCGCAGGCACCTGGGCCAGGCCCGCGGCGAGCATCCGGCCCAGCTGGCGGGGCACGTCACCGGTGCTCAGCCCGTACGTCAGGCCGGTGGCCAGCCCGGTCACTCCGAGCACCACGACCGGGCCGAGCAGCGCGAACGCCACGTGCGAGAGCAGCCAGGTCGAGCGCCGCGTCCCGGTGGCGAGCACCGGCTCGGCGTGCCCGGCGGCCTCCTCGGCGCGCATCCGCAGCGCGGCCTGGATGCCGTACCCGGCTGCTGCGAGCCCGGCCAGGCTCAGCGTGACCCCCAGGTACGCGTCGGCCATCCCGGACGCCCCGCCGAGCCGGGCCACGATCTCCTCCATCCGCGGGCTTCCCTCGACCGACCGGCTGGCCGCCTCGGCCGCGCCACCGAGGATCAGCCCGAGCAGGCCGAACCCGACCGACCACCAGAGGATCTGCCCCCGGTGCAGCCGCCAGGCCAGCCCGAACGGACCGGACAACGCGCCGCCCGCGCCAGCCGGGCCGAGCCGGGGCGGCAGCACGCCCGCGCCCAGGTCGCGGCGGACCGAGATCGGGTACGCGAACGCGGCGAGCAGCACAGTGGCGGCCAGTGGCAGCAGCAGCACCCACCACCGCTCCCCCTCGTACGGGCGGACGCGGGCGGCCCAACCCAGCGGGGACAGCCAGCTCGGCCAGTCGTTGCCGGCGGTGTCCCCGGCCAGGCGCAGCCCGAACGCGGCGCCGAGACCGGCGAGGCCGATGCCCCGCGCCCCGCCCGCGGTCTCGGTGAGCTGGGCGGCCAGCCCGCCGAGCGTGGCGAAGACGGCGCCGGTCAGCACGGTGACCAGTCCGTATGCGACCGAGCCGCCGACCGGCAGCCCGGTCGAGACGAGCCCGGCGGCGGTGAGCAGCCCGAGCACCAGGTCGGCGCCGTACGTGACGAGCAGCGCGGCGGTCAGCCCGGCGTGCCGCCCGAGCACGCTGCCGCCGAGCAGTTCCCGGCGACCGGCTTCCTCCTCGGTGCGGGTGTGCCGGATGACGGTGAGCAGGCTCGCCAGCGCGACGATGAGCAGCAGGAAGCCGCTGCGCTGGGCGGTGAGCGCGCCGACGCTGTCGCCGTACGCCGGGCCGAGCAGCGCGACGATCGACGGGTTGCGGGCGGTGCCCTCCAGGTATGCGGCCCGCTCGGCGGCGGTGGGGAACAGCTCGAAGAAGCTGGCCGCGTACGTGATCGGCAGCACCGCGAGCACGAGCACCCACAGCGGCAGCAGGAGGCGGTCCCGGCGCAGGATCAGCCGGACCAGGTGACGCGTGCCGGTGAGCGCGCTCATGACCGGTCCGCCGTCTCGGAGGGCGCCGCGTCGGAAGAGGGCGCCGCGTCGGAGGCGGGCGCCGCCTCGGACGGCGTCGTCTCGTAGTGCCGCAGGAACAGTTCCTCAAGCGTGGGCGGCGTGCTGACCAGGCTGCGTACCCCCAGCTCGGTGAGCCGGCGCAGCGCGGCGTCGAGCGACGCGGTGTCCACGTCGAAGCGGACCCGCTGCCCGTCCACCCGCAGGTCGTGCACGCCCGGCAGGTCGGCCAGGCCGTCCAGCGGCGCGGTGACCTCGGCGTCGATCGCGGTGCGGTGCAGGTGGCGCAGGTCCCCGAGCGTGCCTGACTCCACCGCCCGGCCGGCCCGGATGATCGTCACCCGGTCGCAGAGCGCCTCCACCTCGGCCAGGATGTGGCTGGACAGCAGCACGGTCCGCCCGTCCTGCCGGGCTCGGCGGACCCAGTGCTGGAAGACCTCCTCCATCAGCGGGTCGAGCCCGGAGGTCGGCTCGTCGAGGATGAGCAGTTCGACGTCGGAGGCGAGCGCGGCGACCAGGCCGACCTTCTGCCGGTTGCCCTTGGAGTAGGTGCGGCCCTTCTTGCGCGGGTCCAGCTCGAACGACTCCAGCAGCTCGGCGCGGCGTTCCGGGTCGAGCCCGCCGCGCAGCCGGCCGAGCAGGTCGATCACCTCGCCGCCGCTGAGGCCGGGCCAGAGCGTGACGTCGCCGGGTACGTACGCGAGGCGCCGGTGCAGCGCCACCGCGTCCCGCCACGGGTCGCCGCCCAGCAGTCGGACGGCCCCCGCGTCCGCCCGCAGCAGGCCGAGCAGCACCCGGATGGTGGTCGACTTGCCGGAGCCGTTCGGGCCCAGGAAGCCGTGCACCTCTCCGGTGCGAACGGTCAGGTCGAGCCCGTCGAGGGCCCGGGTGCGGCCGAAGGTCTTCACCAGGCCGGACACATCGATTGCCGTTTCCATGCTTCAGAAGCTACGCTCGTTTCACAAAGTTGTGAAGACTGTAGGGTCACGGGGTGAGTGTCGAGGAGCCGACCATGAACGTGCCGCCCCAGCACGACGAGGAAGAGGTCCACCTCTTCGTCGAGCGGATGGCGATGGCCTTCGCCGACGTGGGCTTCCCCCGGATGGCCGCCCGGGTCCTGTTCACAGTGATGAGCGCCGACGACCCGCTCACCGCGGGCGAGATCGCCGAGCGGCTCGGCGTCAGCGCGGCGGCGGTGAGCGGCGCGGTGCGCTACCTGACCCAGTTCGCCATGCTGGTCCGCGAGCCGGTCAAGGGCTCCCGGCGCGACCGCTACCGGATGCCCGACAACCCGTGGTACGAGGCGACCATCACCAAGACCACGCTCTACAAGAACTTCATCGACATCGCCGCCGGCGGGGTCGACGCACTGCACGGCCGGAGCACACCGGCCGGTGAGCGGGTCGCCGAGATGCGCGACTTCTTCCTCTTCGTACAGGAGGAGCTGGAATCGCTCGGCGACCGCTGGCGGGCCCGGCGGGCCGCGACCGGGCACGGCGGCCCGGCCGGCGGCTGAACCGTCAGCGGGTGTTGCCCCAGCGCGCCTGCTCCAGCAGCTCCACCGCGCGTTCCCGGGTGGACGGGTCGTCGTCGGCGCGCAGCAGCGCCGTCGCCTCGTCGACCGCGTCGGTCAGGTGCCGCCACTGCAGATCCCGTTCCCGCACGAGATCCGACTGGGCGGCGAGCTGCCGCGTCTTCACCCAGAGGTCGACGAAGACCGTCACCTTGGCCCGCAGCACCCACGGGTCGAACGGCTTGGTCAGGTAGTCGACCGCGCCGGCCGCGTAGCCGCGCAGCGCGAGCTGGGCGTCCTTGTCCGCGGCGGTCAGGAAGATGATCGGTACGTGCCGGGTGCGCTCGCGCCGCTTGATGTGGGTGGCGGTCTCGAACCCGTCCATGTCCGGCATCTGGGCGTCCAGCAGGATCACCGCGAAGTCGTCCACCAGAAGCTGCTTGAGCGCCGCCTCGCCGCTCTCCACCGCGACCGACTGCACCGGGAGACCCTGGAGGATCGCCTCCAGCGCCATCAGGTTCTCCCGCCGGTCGTCCACCAGCAGGGCCTTGGCCGTCTGCGTCACGCGTTCTCCTCGCCTCGGCTCCGGCTGATCCAGGACGCCATCAGTTCGATCAGCTCGTCCAGGTCCACCGGCTTGGTGATGTAGTCGCTGCCGCCGGCGCCGAGCGCCGACTCCCGGTCGCCGGGCATCGCCTTCGCGGTCAGGAAGACGATCGGCAGGTCCGCGAACCGGTGGTTGCGGCGGATCTGCGCTGTCGTCTCGTACCCGTCCTGGTCCGGCATCATGGCGTCCATCAGGACGATGTCCACCTCCGGGTGCTCGGCGAGCTGGCGGACGCCGTCCGCCCCGTTGTCCGAGTACAACACGGTCATCCCGTGCAGTTCCAACGCGGACGTCAGCGCGAACACGTTCCGCACGTCGTCGTCGATGATCAGCACGGTCACGCCGTCCAGGCGCCGGGTGGCGGGCGTCTCCTGCGGCTGCGGCAGCTCCATGGGCATGAGCAGCGACGACGGCAGGCCCGCGCGGCTCGGCGACGGTGGCGCCGGCGCCACCACCGCGTCCGGCGCCAGCACATCGGGTACGAAGAGAGTGAACGTCGAACCCTGACCGGGCGCGGACGAGACGGTGATCGTGCCGCCGAGCAGGCGGGCCAGGTCACGGCTGATGGACAGGCCCAGGCCGGTGCCGCCGTAGCGGCGGCTGGTGGTGCCGTCCGCCTGCTGGAACGCCTCGAAGATCAGCGACAGCTTGTCGTCGGAGATCCCGATGCCGGTGTCGATCACGGTGAACGCGATCACCCGCTGCGCGTTCGTCAGCGCCGGCACGTCGAAGACGGCGTTCTCGGCCGCCGGGCCGATCCGCAGCGTCACCGCGCCGTTGTCGGTGAACTTCACCGCGTTGGACAGCAGGTTGCGCAGGATCTGCTGCAACCGCTGGGCGTCGGTGACCAGCGCGGGCGGCAGGTCACGGCTGACCCGTACCTGGAAGTCCAGGCCCTTCTCCTCGGCCTGCGGCGCGAACGCCTGCTCGACGTAGCCGCGGATCTCGGCGAACTGGATCTCGGTGGGCTCCACGTCCATCCGGCCCGCCTCGATCTTGGACAGGTCGAGGATGTCGTCGATCAGCGACAGCAGGTCCGACCCGGCGCCGTGGATGGTCCGGGCGAACTCGATCTGCTTCGCGCTGAGGTTGCGCTCCGGGTTCTCGGCCAGCAGCCGGGCCAGCAGGAGCAGCGAGTTCAGCGGCGTACGCAGCTCGTGGCTCATGTTGGCCAGGAACTCCGACTTGTACGCCGACGCGCGGGTGAGCTGCTGTGCCTTCTCCTCCAGGCCGAGCCGGGCCAGCTCGATCTCCCGGTTCTGCGTCTCGATGTTGGCCTTCTGCTCGGACAGCAGCTTCGCCTTGTCCTCCAGCTCGGCGTTGGTGCGCTGCAACTCGGCCGACTGGTCCTGCATCTCGTGCGCCAGCCGCTGCGACTGCGCCAGCAGTTCCTCCGTACGCCGGTTGGCCTGGATGGTGTTGACAGCGACGCCGATGGTGAGCACCAGCCGCTCCAGGAACGCCAGGTGCAGCTCGGAGAACGTGGCCACACCGGCGAACTCGATCACGCCGAGCAGTTCGCCCTCGAACTGGACCGGCAGCACCACCAGGTCGGCCGGGGGCGTGTCGGCCAGCCCGGACCGTACGACGAGGCGCCCGTCCGGCTGCGCCTTGACCCGGATCGTCCGGCGCGACAGGGCGGCCTGCCCGACCAGCCCCTCACCCGGGCCGAACGTGACGTCGTGGCCGCGTGCCACGTACCCGTAGGAGGCGGTGAGCCGCAGCCGCATGCTGCCCTCGGAGCTGTCCGCCAGGAAGAACGCGCCGAGCTGCGCGTCCACCAGCGGGGTCACCTCCTGCATGATCATCCGGCAGACCTCGCCCAGGTCGCGCTGGCCCTGGAGCAGACCACCGATCCGGGCCAGGTTCGAGTCCAGCCAGCCCTGCTCGGCGTTCTTCTTGGTCGTCTCCCGGAGGGTGACGATCATCTGGTTGATGTTGTCCTTCAGCTCGGCGACCTCGCCCTGCGCCTTCACGTTGATCCGCTGGGTCAGGTCACCACGGGTCACCGACGTGGAGACCTGCGCGATCGCGCGCAACTGCGTGGTCAGGGTCGAGGCGAGCTGGTTGACGTTCTCGGTGAGGTCACGCCACGTACCGGAGACGCCCTTGACCTGGGCCTGACCACCCAGCTTGCCCTCGGTACCCACCTCACGGGCCACCCTCGTGACCTCGTCGGCGAACGACGAGAGCTGGTCGACCATCGTGTTGACGGTCGACGCCATCGAGTTCACGTTGTCGGTCAGGTCCCGCCACGTACCCGAGACGCCCTTGACCTGGGCCTGACCACCCAGCTTGCCCTCGGTACCCACCTCGCGCGCCACCCGCGTGACCTCGTCGGCGAACGACGACAGCTGATCCACCATCGTGTTGACAGTCGACTTCAGCTCCAGGATCTCGCCCTGCGCGTCCACTGTGATCTTCTGCGACAGGTCACCCTTCGCCACGGCTGTCGACACCTGGGCGATGTTGCGCACCTGCGCGGTCAGGTTCGACGCCATCGAGTTCACGTTGTCGGTCAGGTCGCGCCAGGTGCCGGCGACGCCGCGTACCTGGGCCTGGCCGCCGAGCTTGCCCTCGGTACCCACCTCGCGCGCCACCCGCGTGACCTCGTCGGCGAACGACGAGAGCTGATCCACCATCGTGTTGACAGTCGACTTCAGCTCCAGGATCTCGCCCCGGGCGTCCACAGTGATCTTCTGCGACAGGTCCGACGCCATCGAGTTCACGTTGTCGGTCAGGTCCCGCCACGTACCCGAGACGCCCTTGACCTGGGCCTGACCACCCAGCTTGCCCTCGGTACCCACCTCACGGGCCACCCGGGTCACCTCGTCGGCGAACGAGGAGAGCTGGTCCACCATCGTGTTGACGGTGTTCTTCAGCTCCAGGATCTCGCCCTGCGCGTCCACTGTGATCTTCTGACCCAGGTCGCCCTTGGCCACCGCGGTGGAGACCTGGGAGATGTTGCGGACCTGGCTGGTCAGGTTGCCGGCGAGCTGGTTGACGTTCTCGGTGAGGTCGCGCCACGTGCCGGAGACGCCGCGCACCTGCGCCTGGCCGCCCAGCTTGCCCTCGATGCCCACCTCACGCGCCACGCGCGTCACCTCGTCGGCGAACGACGAGAGCTGGTCCACCATCGTGTTCACGGTGTCCTTCAGCTCCAGGATCTCGCCCTGCGCGGCCACCGTGATCTTCTGCGACAGGTCACCCTTCGCCACCGCCGTGGACACCTGGGCGATGTTGCGCACCTGCGCGGTCAGGTTCGACGCCATCGAGTTGACGTTGTCGGTCAGGTCCTTCCAGGTGCCGGCCACGCCCGGCACCTCGGCCTGGCCGCCCAGCTTGCCCTCGGTGCCCACCTCGCGCGCCACCCGGGTCACCTGCTCGGCGAACAGCCGCAGCGTGTCGGTGAGCGAGTTCATGGTGTCGGCCAGCTCGGCCACCTCGCCGCGCGCCCCGACCGTGATCTTCTGCGACAGGTCGCCCTTCGCCACAGCCGTCGCCACCTGGGAGATCGACCGCACCTGCCCGGTGAGGTTCGACGCCATGGTGTTCACCGAGTCGGTGAGGTCCTTCCAGGTGCCCGCCACCCCGCGCACGTCGGCCTGGCCGCCCAGCTTGCCCTCGGTGCCCACCTCACGCGCCACGCGCGTCACCTCGTCGGCGAACGACGAGAGCTGGTCCACCATCGTGTTCACGGTCCGGCCGATGCGCAGGTACTCACCGCGCAGCGGGCGACCGTCGATCTCCAGCGCCATGTGCTGGGACAGGTCGCCGTCGGCCACCGCCACGATGACCCGGGCGATCTCGGTGGTCGGCCGGCCCAGGTCGTCGATGAGCGAGTTGACCGCGCGCTGCCCCTCCGCCCAGGAGCCGTCCAGGCCCTCGTCGTCCAGGCGCTCGGTCAGCCGGCCGTCGCGGCCGACGATCCGGCTGATCCGCCGCAGGTCCAGATGCTGCCGCTCCTGCAACGACACCACGTCGTTGAAGGCGTCGGCGACCTCACCGGGCAGCCCCGCCCGCCGGGGCAGGCGCACCCGGAGATCGCCGCGTCCCACCCTGCGCAACGCCTCGACCAGTTCGCCGAGGAGCACCTCGTGGTCGGACGCGGACGGGTCAGCGGTCACCGACTGATTCACCGTGGCCATCGATCCTCGCTCCGCTCGGGCTCGTGCCGTCACACGGGCCATCCCATCATTGTGCCGCGCGATCCGTCGAGGTCACCGCGTGTGATCGCGCGTCACGTGCGGTATCGACCCGGGTGGCGGGTTCGGCCTGATGCTTGGCACCCGGGGTGGGCGCGGTGGAGGATACGAAGGTGTCAGCGGAGGCAGGGCCTGCTAGCGGCGGCGCGGACGAGCGCGTCCGCCGGGTCCGCCTCCCCGCCGACCGCCGCACCCCGGCGGCGGCCCGCGCGCTGGTCCGCACCATGCTGCTCGAAGCGCGTCTGCCCGAACTGCTGAACGAGGCGCTGCTGCTCACCACCGAGCTGACGACCAACGCCGTCGAACACGCGCGTACCGAACTGGACATCGAGGTCGACACCGACCGCAACGGCCTCACCGTGACAGTCACCGACTTCGCCTCCGGCCCGGTCGACGAGCTGATCGTGGGCGTGCGCAACACCACGTCCGACATCACCGAGGTCGCCGCCCGAGGGCGCGGCCTGCTGCTCGTCGACCACTTCTCCAGCCGGTGGGGCACCACGTACCTGCCCACCGGCAAGGGCGTCTGGTTCCGCCTGGACCGGCCCGGCCCCGGCGGGTCCGCCCGGCCGTCGGCCGGCCCACTGCGCGTCGCCGAACCGGAAGGAAACGGCGACGGTACGCCGAGCGCCGCGGCGATGAGTGAGCTGATGCAGCTCACCCCTGACGCGTACGCCGACGAGCCGCTGCCCGAGTTCGCCACCGGACTGCTGACCCGGGTCGCCGAGATGGTGGGCGCCGCCGGTGGCACGGTCCGGCTCGACCGGGGCGACGGACTCGGCACCCAGGTCTTCGCCCGGTACGGCCGGCCGGCGCGCGAGGGCAACGAGCTGCTGCGCGTCCCGCTCGCCGTGCACCGGCCGTACTCCGGTGAGCTGGAGCTGGACGCGGCGCCCTCGGCGTACGCCCGGCCGCTCGCCGTACTGGCCGCCGAACGGCTGTCGCTGCACCTGGAGAACGACCGGCTGCGCCGCGCCGACGTACGCCGCTCCACCTGGCTGACGTTCCTGGCCGAGGCCAGTGAACTGCTCGCCCAGTCGCTCGACGTCGAGCTGACCATGGCGCTCATCCCGCAGCTCGTGGTGCCCCGGCTCGGCCAGTGGTGCGCCGTGCACACCACCGACGAGTGGGGCCGCCTGCGGCTCGCCGCGTCGAGCCACGCCGACGAGGCGATGCTGCCGCAGCTGCACCGGATCCTCCAGGAGACCGGCCAGGACTCGATCCAGTCCCGGCTGCGCGAGGCGTCCCGCAACGCCGCCCAGGTGCCGCTCGGCGGGCCGATGGAGGGCTTCGCCGTACCGCTCATCGCCCGCGGCCAGCGGCTCGGCACCCTCGCCGTGGGCCGGCACCAGCGGCACCGGCACGACCCGGACGAGGTCTCGGTGCTGGAGGACGTGGCCCGCCGCGCCGCCCTCGCCATCGAGAACGCCCGCATCCACGCCGAGCGCCGCCGGGTCGCCCAGACGCTCCAGCAGTCGCTGCTGCCGCCGGTGCTCCCGGTGGTCGAGGGCATCGGCTTCGCCGCCGAGTATGTCCCGACCGGCGACGACGCGGAGGTCGGCGGCGACTTCTACGACGTGCTCCCGCTGCCGGACGGCCGCTGGCTCGTGGTGGTCGGCGACGTGTCAGGCAAGGGCGTGCAGGCCGCCGCCGTGACCGGCCTGGTCCGCGACGTGATCCGGGTGCTCGTCGGCGACGGCAAACCGCTGCCCGAGGTGCTCGGCCGGCTCAACGAGACGCTCGTGGAACGCGGCGGCGGGCGTTACTGCACGCTGGCGCTGGCGGCTGTCGCACCCGGCGACGGCGACCAGCTCGACGTCTCGCTGCACCTGGCCGGCCACGACCGCCCGGTGCTGCTGCACGGCGGTGGAGGGGCGACGTTCGTCGGCGCCGGCGGTACGGCGCTGGGCCTGCTCGACACGATCACCACGCCGACCGCCGAGCTGACACTCAAGCCCGGCGACGCGCTGATCTTCTACACCGACGGGGTCACCGAGCGGCGGCGCGGACGGGAGCTGTTCGGCACCGACCGGCTGCGCGAGTCGGCGGCGCCGCTGGCCGGATACTCGGCCGACGTGGTGGCCGCCCGGCTGCGCGCCGCCACCATCGCCTTCTCGGTGGAGCCCCCACGCGACGACATAGCCATCCTGGTCCTCCGGAACGACACCCCCTAGCCCGCTC
This sequence comes from Micromonospora globosa, assembly GCF_000717585.1. Classification (NCBI taxonomy): domain Bacteria; kingdom Bacillati; phylum Actinomycetota; class Actinomycetes; order Micromonosporales; family Micromonosporaceae; genus Micromonospora; species Micromonospora globosa. Next base: position 121,372 of record NZ_JNZR01000027.1, on the reverse strand, counting down.
GCCCCGCCCCGCCCCGCCCCGCCCCGCCCCGCGTCCGCTCCGGGTTCGGCGTCGGCGTCGGCGCCGACGTCGGCGTCCGCCTCGACGATCATGAACTTAGCCGCTCATTTCGCCCGATTCCTCCCCGCCAACTTCATGGTCAACGAGCGCTCCCTCCTGCACCGACGCCTCAGCCGTCGTTCGCGGCGCTCAGCTCGCCGTCGTGACCGTTGAGCCCGCCCCGTCGCGGCTGTTGAGCCCGCCCGTCGTGGCGCTCGCTCCCCGGCGCAGCCCTTCAGCCCTCCCCGTCTCGCCCTCAACTCCCCCTCGTGGCGCTTCCGCCCGCCCCGTCGGCGGTGATCAAGGAGTTTGTGGCTCAGGAGGGCGCGAAATCTGACACAAACTCCTTGATCACCGAGTGAGGGCGGGGCGGGCCGGGCGAGGGCCGGCGGGGACAGGGCCGGGCCAGGCGGGGCAGGTGGGTCAGAGGCCGCCGGGGAGGCGGCCGGGGGCCAGGCGGTGGTGCGGATCCAGGTGGGCCTTGGCGCTGCGCAGTCTCGGCAACGTGGGCAGCTCGCCCCAGAGGTCCACGGCACGGCGTACCGCCGCGGGCGCGGCCACCACCACGCACCGACCCCGCCGGGCGATCAGCACGCTGCGAACCGCGGTGAGGATCGAGGCGACCCGCTCGGGCGGAAGCGCGCCGGACAGGGCGGCGTGGACGGTGCCCGAGCCGGCCGAGCCGCGTACCGGCACCGGGCCGCCGGTGGCGTCGCGCAGCGCGTAGACGGCCGCGTGCAGGTCGTTGATCGGCACCTCGATGCGCAGCGCCGTGTCGCCGGGCGCGAACGGGTAACGCCCCCACCATTCCGGTGCGTGGTGGCTGACGATCGCCTCGGCGCCGAGGACGGCGGTGAGCCGCTCGGCCCGCTCGGTCACGTCGGCCGGGCCGCCCTCCAGCAGCACCACGAGGCTGCCCGCCGCGGGTCGTCCGGTCACGGCGGGATGGTCGGGGCGGTTGACCACCGACGGGTGCGTCGGCGGAATGCGACGCCGGGGCAGCGGCACCGGCACCGGCAGGTCCAGTTCGACGGCGGCCGGATCGACGCCCGCGGCCAGTACGGCACGGACCAGGTCGTGCACCTCCAGCGGTGTCCAGACCGGACGGGACACCCAGAGCCGGCCGGCCGGCACGGCGTGCACCCGCATGGTGGCCGAGACCAGCACGCCGAGCCCGCCCTGCGAGCCGCAGAGCAGCCGGGCCACGTCCAGCCCGGGCACCTCGCCCCGGCCGAGTATCGCGTCCCCGCCGCCGCGACCCGGATCGCCGCCGGCACCGCCCGCCGGATCTCCGACACCCCAGCCGGGACCGTCCGCCAGACCGCCGGCACCCCAGCCGAAACCGTCCGCCGCGCCGGCAGGCCCAGAGCCGGCACCGCCACCACCATCGCCCGCCGGACCGCGTCCACTCGCCCGGCCACCGCCGCTGCCAGGGGTGGCCCGGCCCAGCGCCTCCGTGCCGGACTCGCCGACGCTCACCAACTCGCCGTCGGCGTCCAGATAGCGCACCCCGACGAGCTGGGCGCACGGGCTGCCGTGCCGGTGACGCAGCGGACCGGACTCGTCGGCGGCGAGCACCCCGCCGAGCGTCGCGCCCGGCGAGGGCGCGTCGACAGGCAGCCGCCGGTTGGTGCGCGCGAGTGTGGCCTGGACGGCGCGCAGCGGCGTACCGGCGCCGATCTCGGCCACCGCCGCGTCGCGCGGCTCGTGCCAGACCCCGGCGAGGCGGCCGGTGTCGAGCATGATGTCCACCTGCGCCGGCGCGGCACCCCAGTCGATCTTCGTGCCGGCGCCGCGCGGCACCACTGTCAGGTCGTGCGCCGCGGCCAGCCGCAACACCTCCGCCGCGGCGTGCGGGCCGCCCGGCACGGCCACCCATCGGGCGGTACGGCCGGCCACCTCGTCGGCCGGGCCGGCGAAGCGGGCGAACGGGGTGCCGCAGATCGCGGCCAGCTTCCGGGTGATGTCGAGGGCTTCGAGTCGGTCGGTGGAACGTGCCGCATCCGCCATGGCGGTTATCGTACACATGTTCGAAAGACCTGGCGGCGAGTCGCCGGATTCGGTCGGTGGGCGAGCCCGGCGGCGGCCCGCCGACCGGTAACGTGGCGCCGTGACCGAAACCCCACCGCCCGTCGCCAAGCGCGTCCCGACCGAGCGCCTTCATCACGGTGACACAGTCCTCGACGAGTACGCCTGGCTCGCCGCCAAGGACGACCCGGACACGATCGCGTATCTGGACGCCGAGAACGCGTACACCGAGGCGCGCACCGCCCACCTGGCCGGCCTGCGCGCGGAGCTGTTCGAGGAGACGCGCCGGCGCACGCAGGAGACCGACCTGTCGGTGCCGACCCGCAAGGACGGCTACTGGTACTACACCCGCACGGTGGAGGGCCAGCAGTACGGCGTGCACTGCCGGCGCGCGGTCCTGCCGGGCGAGACGGCGCCCCCGGTCAGCGCGGACGGCGCCCCGCTCGACGGCGAGGAGGTGCTGCTCGACGGCAACCAGCTCGCCGAGGGGCACGACTTCTTCTCGCTCGGCGCGTTCGACGTCAGCCCGGACGGGCGCTGGCTGGCCTACTCCACCGACTTCTCCGGCGACGAGCGCTTCACGCTGCGGATCAAGGATCTGACCACCGGCGAGTCGCTGCCGGACGAGGTACCGGACACGTTCTACGGCACGGCCTGGTCCAGCGACGCGTCCACGCTGTTCTACGTGACTGTGGACGAGGCGTGGCGGCCGAACCGGGTCTGGCGGCACACCGTCGGCACGGCGTCCACCGAGGACGTGGTGGTCTACCAGGAGGACGACGAGCGGTTCTGGGTCGGCGTCGAGCTGACCCGCTCCGAGCGTTTCGTGGTCATCGACATCCACAGCAAGATCACCAGCGAGGTGTGGGTGATCCCGGCGTCCAACCCGACCGGCGAGCCCGCCGTCGTGGCCCCGCGGCGTCAGGGCATCGAGTACGCGGTGGAGCACCACGGCCACCGCTTCCTGATCCTGCACAACGACGGCGCGGAGGACTTCGCGCTTGCGTACACCTCGGCGGACTCGCCGGGCGAGTGGGAGCCGCTGATCCCGCACACCCCTGGCACTCGGCTGGAGGCGGTCGACGCGTTCGAGAACCACCTCGTGGTGTCGCTGCGCACCAACGGCCTGACCGGCCTGCGGGTGCTGCCGGTGGGCAGCGACGACAGCTGGGACATCGACTTCCCGGAGCCGATCTACAGCGTCGGGCTGGACGCCAACCCCGAGTACCGCACGAGCGAGGTGCGGCTGCGCTACACCTCGCTCGTCACCCCCGACTCGGTCTACGACTACGACCTGGTCACCCGGGAGCTGACGCTGCGCCGGCAGAAGCCGGTCCGCCCCGGGCCGGACGGGCGGGCGTACGACCCGGCCGACTACGAGCAGCACCGGGACTGGGCGCTCGCCGACGACGGCACCCGCGTACCGATCTCGCTCGTCTGCCGCCGCGACACCCCGCGCGACGGCTCGGCGCCCGCCGTCATCTACGGCTACGGGTCGTACGAGGCGAGCATGGACCCGTGGTTCTCGATCGCCCGGCTGAGCCTGCTCGACCGCGGCGTGATCTTCGCGGTGGCGCACATCCGGGGCGGCGGTGAGCTGGGCCGGCGCTGGTACGACGAGGGCAAGCTGCTGGCCAAGAAGAACACGTTCACCGACTTCGTGGCCTGCGCCCGGCACCTCGTGAAGGCGGGCTGGACGGCGAGCGACCGGCTGGTCGCCCGGGGCGCCTCGGCCGGCGGCCTGCTGATGGGCGCGGTGGCGAACCTCGCCCCGGACGCGTTCACCGGCATCGTCGCGCAGGTGCCGTTCGTGGACGCGCTCACCTCGATCCTCGACCCGTCGCTGCCGCTGACTGTCACCGAGTGGGAGGAGTGGGGCAACCCGCTCGACGACCCCGAGGTCTACGCGTACATGAAGTCGTACACGCCGTACGAGAACGTGAGCGCCGCCGACTACCCGGCCATCCTGGCGGTGACCAGCCTCAACGACACGCGCGTGCTCTACCACGAGCCGGCCAAGTGGATCGCCCGGCTGCGGTCGCTCGCGCCGGCCGGCGACTACCTGCTCAAGACCGAGATGGGCGCGGGCCACGGTGGCCCGAGCGGCCGGTACGACTCCTGGCGCGAGGAGGCGTTCGTCAACGCCTGGATCCTCGACCGCGTCGGCCGCGCCTGAGGTGTAAGGAAGGGCCCCTTATTAACAGACGTCTGTTAATAAGGGGCCCTTCCTTACACGGGGGCCTGCCCGCTGACCGCTCAGCCCGCGCGCAGTTCCTCCACCGACGTCGCGGTGCGCAGGAACAGCAGGCCGGCCACGACCGTGCACAGCACCGCCGCCAGCCCGCCCGCCGCGAGCCAGGCCAGCTGATCCCACGGTACGTCCGGCGGAACTGTCGTCTTCGGCACCCATTCGGTACGGGTGTACCGCGCCGCGGTGGCCGGATCGCCGCACAGTTCCGAGCCGGCGTCGCAGATCGTCCGCGTGAAGCCGCCGTTGCTCGGTGCCGGCATGACGCCCCGGACCAGCAGGTAGCCGACCGTCAACGCGAGCCCGATCGCGGGTACGGCGGGGGCGAGCGCGGCCCAGAGCAGCGACCGGCCGATGGTGGCCCGTGGCACGCCGGTCGCCACCTGCGCCGCGTACGCCCGTCGCCGGCTGGTGATCCCCTCGACCACCGCCACGAGCAGCCCACCGCCGGCGATCGCCATCGCCACCAGGACCGCGAGGTCGACCAGGTCCATCGCGCCGAGGTAGAAGCCCGGGTCGGCCATTCCGGAGCCGGTGCGGCGGGTCACCTCGGCCTCGGCCTGGAAGTCGGCACGCAGCCCTGCGGCACCGGCGCCGAAGATCAGCGCGGCCAGCAACGCGGCGAAGGTGCGGCTGCCGGCCCACGGGTCGGCGGCCAGCCGGCGGGCGGCGAGCAGGGCGGCCGGGCCGCGTCCGTGCCGGTGCAGCAGCCGGCCGGTCCGGTACGAGATCCAGCCGGTGCCCGACACCACGCCGATCATCGCGGTCAGCCCGCCGACGACGAGCAATGTCGGCACCGGCCAGTCGGGGGCCACGGCGCCACGCCGTTCGTACCAGAGCAGGAGCGGGCGGATCGCGGCGAACATCGCCAGCGCGGCGAGGATGAGCACGCCCGGCCACGGCCAGGGCGCCCGGGTGCGGACCTTGCGCACGACGCCGAACGGGGTGGTGGCGACCCGCCGCAGCAGCAACGCGCTCACCAGCGCGGCGGCCAGCGGCAGGCCGAGCACGACGGCTGCCACCGCCACCGGGGCCGGGTGCACGTCGGTGGGCAGCGGCAGCCGCCCGTCCGCGTCGGGCCGGTGCAGCAGCCGGCGCCCGGCCAGGAAGACGGCCAGGCCGACGAGGGTGCCGAGCAGGCTCGCCACGCCGGTCTCGGCGACCGCGACCCGGGTGACCTGCCCGGGGGTGGCACCGGCCAGCCGGAACGCGGCCAGCCGCCGGTCCCGGCCCGGCGCGCCGAGGCGGGCGCACTGCCCGGCCAGTCCCAGGACCGGTACGCAGAGCAGCAGCAACGCGAACGCCACGCCGGGGCGCAGACCGGGTTCCCGCAGCAGGGCGTTGGTGTACTGGTCGGAGTTGAGCCCTTCGTCGCCGGACGGCTTCACCACCGACAGCACGGTCAGCGCGGCCAGCCCGGCCAGCGTCGCGAGCGCGGCGCTCACCGCCGTGAGCACCACCCGTGCGATGTCGGTGCGGGTGCCCGCCAGCACGAGACGCAGCAGCGTCCCCGGCCTCACCGCGACCCGCCCGGCAGCGCCGGGTCGAGCCCGAGCCCGGTGTGGTCGACCATGCCGTCGCGCAGGCTGACCTCCCGGTCCGCGTACGCGGCGATGCGCGGCTCGTGCGTCACCAGCACGACTGTGGTGCGCTGCTCGCGGGCCAGCCGGACCAGTTGAGTGAGCACCTGCTCGCCGGCCAGCGTGTCGAGCGCGCCGGTCGGCTCGTCGGCGAAGATCACCCGTGGTTCGGTGACGAGCGCCCGGGACAGCGCGCAGCGTTGCTGCTGCCCGCCGGACATCTCACCGGGCCGGGCGTCGGCGACGTCGGCCACGCCGAGCCGGTCCAGCCAGGAGAGCGCCGCCGTCCGCGCCGCTCGCCGCCCCGTGCCGGCGAGCAACAGCGGGAGCGCGACGTTCTCCGCGGCGGTCAGCTCGGCGACGAGCTGGCCGAACTGGAACAGCACCCCGAATTCGGTACGGCGCAGCCGCGAGCGGGCCGCCTCCGACCACGTGTCGATCCGATCCCCGCGCCAGGTGACCTGACCGGCGTCGGGGCGCAGGATGCCGGCGAGACAGTGCAGCAGCGTGGACTTGCCGCAGCCGCTCGGGCCGGTGACCGCGACGATCTCGCCTTCGGCCACGTCGAGCGTCACACCGCGCAGCGCGGGGTTGTGACCGTAGGCGCGGACCACTCCGCGCGCTTGCAGGAACGTCACGTGCGCACCTCCCGGTGCCAGTCGGCGACCCGGTCGAGGGTGGTGTGCAGCCACCGGAGATCGGCGTCGAGGTGGGCGATGGCGAAGTCGGCGGCGACCACCTCGTCGAGGCGGGCGCCGGGGGCCGTCTTCAGCGCGGTCAGTTCGCGCAGGCGTTGCGTGTGCGCCTGCCGCTGCGCGATCAGGTAGACGCGGGCCTGGTCGACGTCGGCCACCAGGAGCGCGACCACCACCTTGGCGAAGAGCGTGCTGGCCACGTACGGCATCGGCGGCTCGACGGTGCCGAGCCAGTGGTCCAGCGCCGCCCGCCCGTCCTCGGTGAGCGCGTACGAGGTACGGTCCGGTCCGCCCTCGCGGGTCTGCCCAGCCGTGGCCACGAGGCCGTCGCGGCACAGGCGGGCCAGTGTCGCGTAGACCTGCCCGAAGGCGAGCGGCCGGGCGCGGGGCAGCCGCTCGTCGTGCGCGCGCTTCAGCTCGTAGCCGTGGCGCGGGCCGGCGGCGAGCAGCCCGAGCAGGACGTGCGACGTGGACACGGCCCTACTATTCGCTGAGCGAATAGTGGTGTCAAGAACGGCCCGCGCGGCGCACCACGCGGGCCGTCGGAGTTCAGCGGGTCCAGGCCGGGTCGCGCCCGGCCCGGCCGAGCAGCGCGTCCATGCTGTCCGGTGCCGCGTCGGTGGGCACCGGCGGGCCGAACGCGCCCATCTTCTGCCCCGTGTCGCCCATCCGGTCCATGAACTCGTGCCCCGCCGCCACCACAGCGGGGTCCACGGTCAGATCCTGGCCGGTGGCCCGCGCCAGATCCCATCCGTGGATGGTGAGGTCGATCAGGGCCATCAGGCCGACCGTCTCCTGCGGCAGTCCCATGCCCGGCGACACACCCTCCTGCGTGGACGGGTCGGACCACGCCTCGGTCAGCCGGGCCGCCTCGGTCGCGAACCGGTCCCGCCAGCCGTCGGTCAGATGGTCGGTCTTGCCGGACCAGTCGACCTCCTCCCGGCGGGCCAGCGCCTGGAAGTTGACCACCACGTCGAACAGGTGGCCGAGCAGGTCGCGCACTGTGTAGTCGGGACAGGGGGTGGGCAGGACGAGCTGGTCGTCGGAGACGCCGCGCACCATCGCGGCCGTACGCGGCGCCGCGACGGCGAGCAGTTCACTGGTCTTCGTAGTCATCGGGCCAGCCTATAAGGACTGTCGCGAGGAAACGGGACACGAACCGGCAGGGTCCGGTTCCGGCACCGGCGCGTCCGCCGCAGCGACCGCGCCGGTCGCTCAGCGACGGCGGACCGCTACCACCGCGACGTCGTCGTGGATCTCCGGCGGCGCCAGCTCGACGAGCAGCCGCCGGCAGAAGTCGTCCAGGTCGTCGTCGACCCGGGTGGCGGCCACCCCGAGCGCCGCCATGCCGTCGTCGATCGTGGCGTCCCGCCGCTCGATCAGCCCGTCGGTGTAGAGCACGAGGGTCGCCCCGGCCGGCAGCACGAACTCCAGGTCCGGCGGGCGCGGCGCGCGCACGCCGAGCAGCGGCGCGGACTGCGTCACGAACTCGACCCTCCCGTCCCGGCTGAGCAACGCCGGCAGGTGCCCGGCGCTGGCCAGCCGGACCAGCCCGGTCGGCGGGTGGAGCAGCAGCACGCAGATGGTGGCCAGCTCGGTCGGCAGCAGGGTGCGCATCAGCTCGTTGACCCGGTCCAGGATCACGCCCGGCTGGTGCCCCTCGACCGCGTACGCCCGTACCGCGTGCCGCAGCTCGGCCATCACCGTGGCGGCGTGCAGCGAGTGCCCGGCCACGTCACCGATCGCCACCAGCAGGTGGCCGTCGAGCATCACCAGCTCGTAGAAGTCGCCGCCCACCTCGGTCTGCGCGCTCGCCGGCTCGTACCGGACGGCCAGGTCCAGGCCGACGACGTCGGGCAGCCGCTGCGGCAGCAGGCTGCGCTGCAACGTCACAGCGATCCGGTGCTCCTCGTCGAAGGACCGCTGCGCCTCGACCGCCGAGGCGACCGCCTGGGCGAGCTGCACCAGCACCGGCGTGCGTACGGTCTGGGTGGCGGTCGGCACCACCACGTAGAGCGGGGCCCGGTCCTCGCGCAGCCGGGAGGCGGCGACGGTCACGGTGTCGCCGTCCGGCCAGCCGGCCAGCGCCCAGTTGGCCGGCTCGTCGACGCGTACCCGGGTGCCGATCGGCACTCCGGTGTCGTCCACCACCCACGGCACGATGGTGGCCGGTGTGTGCGGGTCGGCCGCCACGCCCGCCAGGCAGTCCCCGTCGAACGTCTCGGCGACCACCGCCGCCGGGGCATTGAAGATCCGCGCCGCGCCGCTCGCGGCGGCCTCCAGCAGCCGGACGAAGTTCGGCGTCGCGTGCATCTCCACAGTGGCGTCGGCGAGCGCGGCGAGCCGTTCGGCGAGCTGCTCGGCCCGCCGCCGGGCCTGGTAGTAGCGCAGCACCGCGTGGGCGGTGGCGACCAGTTCCTCCGGCTCGATCGGCTCGGCCAGGTAGGCGTCCGCGCCCCGGGTGAGACCCTGCGCCCGGTCGACCACGTCGACCGCGTGCGCGGAGACGTGGATGACCGGGATCGACGGGTGCGCCTCCTTGATCCGCTCGCACACCTCGAAGCCGCTCATGTCCGGCAGACGGACGTCGAGCACCACGAGGTCGATGTGTTCCCGGTCCACCCGCTCCAGCGCCGCCGTGCCGTTCTCGGCCTCGACGGTGACGAAGCCGGCCCGGGTCAGCCAGTTGACCAGCAGGTATCGCTTGGGGCCGCTGTCGTCGACCACAAGCACGGTCACCGGCCCGCCGTCCACCGTCACGCTCCGCCCGCGGGGAGGACCACTGTGAACGTGCTGCCCCGGCCGGGTTCGCTGGTCAGCTCCAGCGTCCCGCCGAGCAGCGTGATCAGCCGGCGCGCGTACGGCAGGCCGAGCCCGGTGCCACCGACCCGGGTCGTGCCGGGCACCTGGTAGAACTCCTCGAAGACCCGTTCGTGCAGCTCCGGCGGGATGCCCACGCCGGTGTCGGTGACCGACAGCGTCCACTGGCCGCCGCGGCGCTCGGCGCGCAGGCGCACCTCGCCGCGTTCGGTGAACTTCAGTCCGTTGTGCAGCAGGTTGCGCAGCACCTGGGCGAGCAGCACCTCGTCCGAGCGCACAGTGGCCGGGGCCGGCGGTTCCTCGACCACCAGCTCCACCTCGGGGCGCGCGGCGAGCGCCCGCAGCGTGCCGCGCAACTGCCCGAACACGGCGCGCAGATCGACGTCGGACCAGTCCGGCTCGATCCGGCCCGACTCCGCCTTGGCCAGGTCGAGCAGCTCGTTGACCAGCCCCAGCAGGTCGCCCGCCGAGGAGCGGATCAGCCCCACCTGACGGGCCTGCTCGCCGGTGAGCGGGTCGGAGGCGGAGTCGGCGAGCAGCCGGGCCAGGCCGATGATCGCGGTGACCGGGGCGCGCAGCTCGTGGCTGACGTTCGCCAGGAACCGGCTCTTCGACTCGCTCGCGGCCCGCAGCTGGGCGGACTTCTCGTCCAGTTCGGCGTAGAGCGCCACCACACCGCGGTTGGTCTCCTCCAGCTCCTCGGTGAGCTGGTTGTAGAGCGCCATCACGCCGTGGTTGGTCTCCTGGAGTTCGGAGTTCAGCACCGCCAGCTCGTCGCGCTGGCTGCGTACCTCGTCGAGGGCGGCGATGAGCTGCGCGTTCTGGGCGGCCAACTCGTCCAGCGCGGAACCCGGCGCGCGCTCGGCCAGCTCGGCGCGGAGCTCGGCGGCGCGCTCGGCCGTCAGCTCCTCGGCATGGTCGGGCACTCGTCGGGACATCCTCACGACGGTATCGCCCTCGACGGCCACCACCCGCAACGTGTCCACCAGACGCGCGACGGCGCCGGACTGCGGCTCGTACCGTCCACCGGGGAGCGGACGCAGCGGCGACAGGTCCACCTGGAGGACCCGGCGGCCGACCGCGTCCCGGTCGAGGGCGAACGTCACGTCCGCGCCGTCGGCCCCGTGCAACAGTTCCCGGGCCACCTCGCTGAGCGCGGTGGCGATCCGTACCTGGTCCTGATGTTCCAGCCCGACCGCCGCGGCCACCTCCCGGCCACGCTGCCGGACCAGGAAGATGTCCTGCTCCACCCGGAGCGCGAGGTGCAGGAGGGGCTCGGTCATGCCGCCCCCCGGGCCACCAGGACGCAGGCGTCGTCACGGCGGACACCGGCGTCGCGCAGCAGGGTCGCGGCGGCCAGCAGCGGGTTGCGGCCGGCGAGCCCGGGATAGTCGTCCAGATCCCAGCGGTCCACCACTCCGTCACTGTGCATGACCAGGGTGGCGTCGCGCGAGAAGGGGTAGTCGTACCCGCGGATCGCCGGACGCTGGTGCCCGGCGATGCCCGGCAGCGAGACCAGCCCGCGCCGCCGCTCGCCCGGCGCGACGATCATCGCGGCGATGTTGCCCAGCCCGGCGTAGCGGAGCACTCCGGCGGCCGGATCCGGTTCGGCCACCGCGAGCGCGGCGCCCCGGGTGTGCGAGATGGCGGCGTGCAGGTGCCGCACCACGACGTCCGGCGGCCCGTCCGGCGCCGAACGGAACGCGGACACGGCGGCACCTGTGGCGGCGGCGGCGAGCGGCCCGTGGCCCAGCCCGTCGGAGACCAGCACCTGCCGCCGGCCGCCGACCTGACGGACCGCGTACCCGTCGCCGCTCGTCTGCTCGCCGGTGATCGGCCGGGCCAGCCCGCCCGCCCAGTCCGGCTCCGGCGGTGCGGCGTCCCAGACCTGGACGACCAGGACCGTGCCCCGCCCCGGCGACGAGTAGCCGTCGAACCGGCTCGACTGCCGGGTGATCGCGCCGAGCCCGATGCCGAGCGTGCCGGCGGTGGAGTGGCCGTCGGCGGAGGAGAGCGTGAGGTCGGCCATGCCGGGGCCGGAGTCGATCGCGACCAGCTCCACACCGGCCCGCCCGCCCCGGCGTGCCGGACGCATCAGGAGCGTGCCCTCGCGGGCGTGCTTGACCAGGTTGCTGGTGATCTCGGCGGTGACGATGGCCAGGTCCGCGACGCGCGCCGCGCTCAGTTCGAGCTGCCGGCCGAGACGCTCGGCCGCCCGGCGTACGCTGCCGGCGGTCGCGCCGGTGTCGACCCGGAACCAGATGCCGTGGTCGGGCACCACGTCGGCGATCATCGCGACCACTTGGTGACGGTGATCCGCGTCCCCTCGCCGACAGCCGTCCGGATGTCGAAGTCGTCGACGAGCCGGCGGGCGCCGCTCAGTCCCAGGCCCAGCCCGCCGCCGGTGGTGTAGCCGTCGGTGAGCGCCAGGTCGAGGTCGGGGATGCCCGGGCCCTCGTCGGCGAAGACGATCCGCACGCCGCGCCGGCGGCCGTCGGACACGGTGCTCACCTCGGCGCTGCCCCCGCCGCCGTAGATCAGCGTGTTGCGGGCCAGCTCGCTGGCGGCGGTGACGAGCTTCGTCTGGTCCACCAGGGAGAGGCGGACCGCGACGGCTGTGGTACGCGCCAACTGCCGGACCCGCACCACGTCCTCGTCGCTGCGGATCGCCTGGGTCGCCGGCACACCCAGGTCGACGCCCGTGGTCATGCCGTCGCCGTCGTCTCGGTGTCCTCGTCGTCGGCCGCCTCGTCCCACTCGTCGGCGCGGCTGGCCGCGATCAGCTCCATGCCGCGCTCGACGTTCAGCGCGGTACGGATGCCGTTGAGCGACAGCCCCAGCTCGACGAGCGTGATGGCGACGGCCGGGCGCATGCCGACCACCACCGTCTCGGCGTCCAGCACTTTCGAGATGGACGCGATGGTGGACAGCATCCGGCCGACGAAGGAGTCGACGATGTCCAGCGCCGTGATGTCGATGATCACGCCGTGGCAGCCGGTGGCGACGATCCGCTCGGCCAGGTCCTCCTGCAACTGGACCGCCGTCTGGTCGGACATGTCGACCTGGATGGAGACCAGCAGGATGTCGCCGATCTTGAGGATCGGCACCCGTTCCATCAGGACTCCCGGCGCGGGCGGCGAGCGGTGGTCTCGACCCCGGTCAGGCGCAGCACGTGGCGCAGCGCGTCGGCGAGGCTCGCCTTGGTGGCGATGTCACCGAACTCGATGCCGAGGGCCACGATCGTCTGGGCGATCTGCGGGCGGATACCGGAGATGATGCAGTCGGCGCCCATCAGCCGGGCGGCCACCACGGTCTTGAGGATGTGCTGCGCGACCTGCGTGTCCACCGCCGGTACGCCGGTGATGTCGATGATCGCGTACGGCGAGCCGGTGTCGACGAGCGTCTGGAGCAGCCGCTCCATCACCACCTGGGCGCGGGCCGAGTCCAGCGTCCCGACCAGCGGGACGGCGACCACGCCCTCCCAGAGCTTCACCACCGGGGTGGACAGCTCCAGGAGCTGCTCCGCCTGGTCGGCGATCAGGCTCTCGCGGGCCCGGACGAACGTCTCGAACGTGAACAGGCCCATCTGGTCGATGAGCGCGGAGAAGGAGACGAAGTCGCGCAGGGTCTCGTCGCCCTTCTCCTCCTCCATCAGCTCCAGCAGGGTGTCCTTGAGCGCGAACACGCTGATCGCGGTCTCGGTGGCGGAGAATCCCTGGCGGGCCCGGTTGGTGGACAGCTCGGACAGCACCGCCCGCAGCTCACCACCGTGCTCGTCGGCCAGGTCGGAGACGCCCTGCCGGCCGGCGTCGACCAGCGCGCGGTGCAGCTCCTGGACCTGCCGCGCCAGCTCGGCCCGGCTCAGACGACCGCGCAGCGAACTGCCGACGATCTCCGTCCAGCGGTTGGTCAACCGGTCCGCGTGCTGACTGAGCAGGTGGGCGAGCCGACCACCCTGTTCGGCGCTCAACGCCATGGTGACCTCCCTGATTTGGACGGGCGGACTCTATCACCGGAGGCCGGGGCGCTACTTGTCACGGAGCAAAGAATGATCGACCGCACCCGTGACCGCTCCCGTTCTGCGCGTCGCGCCCATCGTGGGATACCGTTTCCCCCGAACACAGGAGGTCGACGAATGTCCTTGACGGTGCACACGGAACAGCGCGGCGACGTGGTCGTCGTGTCGGTCGCGGGCGAGCTCGACATGGCCACGGCACCGCAGCTCCAGGACCAGATCACGGATCTGCTGGACAAGGGGCGCAGTCGCCTCGTCTTCGACCTGGCCGAGGTGTCGTTCTGCGACTCCACCGGCCTGTCGGTGTTCGTCCGGGCGAAGAACAACTGCGACGAGGCGGGCGGCGTGGTCCGGCTGGCCGCCCCGCAGCGCGGCGTGCTGCGCATCCTCGAGGTCAGCGGCCTGGTCGAGGTGCTGCACACGTACCCGACGGTCGAGCAGGCCGTCGCGGGCGATCCCACCCCGGCCTCCTCCTGACCGATCCCGCTCAGCGCTCGTCCTCGATGTAGCGGGGACGGGCGATCACCATGCCCGCCGCCGTCTGCACGGCCAGCGCCACCAGCAGGAAGCCGATCGGGGCGGTCCAGCCGCCTGTCGCCTCGTAGAGGATGCCCACCAGCAGCGGCCCGAGAGCCGCGATCACGTACCCGGTGCTCTGCGCGAACGCGGACAGCGCCACGGTGCCCTCGGCGGTCCGGGCGCGCAGCCCGATCGTGGTCAGGATGAGCGGGAACGCGCCCTGGCCGAGCGCCAGCAGCAGCACCCACAGCGGCGCCAGGCCGTGCGGGGCGAGCGCCAGCCCGGCGTACGCGGCGGCGGAGAACACGGTCAGCGACAGCACCAGCGGGCGGAGCGTGGCCAGCCGTCCGGCGAGCGCCGGCATCATCAGCGCCACCGGCACGCCCAGCGCGGTCACCCCGGCGAGCAGCAGCCCGGCCGTCTCCGGCCGGTATCCGGCGTCCCGGAAGAGCTGGGCCAGCCAGCCCATGATCGCGTACCCGCTGAGCGACTGCGCCCCGAAGTAGACCGCCATGGCCCAGCCGAGCCGGGTCCGCCCCGGCTGCACGCGGGCCGGGGCGGCGACCGCCACCGCCGGGGGCGCGGCCCGTCGCGCGGCGCGGGCGCGCAGCGCCAGCGGCACCCACGGGAGTACGGCCAGCGCGGCCAGCCCGGCCCAGATGCCGAGTCCGGCCCGCCAGGAGCCGAACGCGTGCGCGACCGGCACGGCGGAGGCGGCGGCCACCGTCGTGCCCACAGTCAGGGCCATCGTGTACGCCCCGGTGACCAATCCGGTGCGGTGCGGGAAGTGCTGCTTGACGAGCATCGGCAGCAGGATGTTCGCCACCGCGATGCCGGCCAGCGCGAGCGCGCTGGTGAGCACGAAGACCGCCGCCGAGCCGGTGACCGCGCGCAGCACCTGCCCGACGGTGAGCGCCACCATGGCCACCACCAGCACCCGGGGCGCGGCCCAGCGGCGGACCAGCCACGGGGTGAGCGCGCCGAGTCCGGCGAAGGCGATGGTGGGCAGCGTGGTGACCAGGCCGGCCATCGCGCCGGAGAGGCCCAGGCCGACCCGGATCTCGTCGAGCAGGGCGCCGAGGCTGGTCACCGCGGCCCGCAGGTTCAGCGCGACGAGCAGCATCCCGGCGAGCACGAGCAGACCGCCCCGGACCGGGCCGGCCGCCGGGGCGGGGCCCGCCGCGGGTGTGACGCCGGGGGCGGGCACTGTCGCGGCGGGCGCAGGTGGCGGAGTCATGACCTCGAACCTACAATCATGGGATGAATTTCGGCACGAGGTGTAACCGGTGACACCCGCCGTGGATTCCGTCGCCGTGCCTCCGCGCGGTCACCGGGTCCGGCAGACGATCGAGCAGCTCCGGGAACGGATCCTCGGCGGCGAGTGGCCGGTGGGCGGGCGCATCCCCACCGAGCCGCAACTGGTCGCCGCGCTCGGCGTCGGGCGGAACACGGTCCGCGAGGCGGTCCGCGCGCTCGTGCACGCCGGGGTGCTGGAGTGCCGGCAGGGCTCCGGCACCTACGTGGTGTCGACCGACGAGCTGGCGCCGGTGGTGGCCCGCCGGCTCACCGACGACCGGATGACCGAGGTGATCGAGGTCCGGCGCGCGTTCGAGGTGGAGGCCGCCCGGCTCGCCGCGCTGAGGCGTACCCCCGAGGACCTGGCGGCGCTCGACGGCGCGCTCGCGGCCCGCGAGGCCGCGTGGTGCGGCGGCCGGGTGGACGAGTTCGTGGAGGCGGACGCCGCGCTGCACACGGTCGTGGTGGCGGCCGCGCACAACGCCATGCTCGCCGAGCTGTACGCCTCGGTCGGCGCCGCGCTGCGCAGCACGGTGGCCCAGGCGATGGGTGAGGCGCTCACTCCGGAGCGGTACGTGGACCACGGCCGGCTGGTCGAGGCGATCCGGGCCGGCGACCCGCAGCGGGCGGCGATCGAAGCCGGTGCTTTTCTCGAAGGGCCCGCCGGGGCATAGGTTGTCCCCGACGCAGACTCATCAGGGCACGGGAGTACGGATGCTCAAGGGCTTCAAAGACTTCATCATGCGCGGCAACGTCGTCGACCTGGCGGTCGGTGTCGTCATCGGCGCCGCGTTCACCGGCGTGGTTACCCAGCTCACCAAGTCGTTCCTGGAACCGCTGGTACGCGTGTTCATCGCGCTGATCACCGGCAGCAAGGACGGCCTCAGCGGCTCGACCCCGAAGTTCCGGGGCATCCCGTTCGACTGGGTGGCCTTCGTCAACGCGGCGATCACGTTCGTGCTCACCGCGGCGGCGCTCTACTTCCTCGTCGTCTACCCGATGAACAGACTCGCCGAGCGGCGCAAGCGCGGCGAGGAGCCGCCGCCCTCGGCCCCCAGCGAGGAGGTCAAGCTGCTCACCGAGATCCGGGACGCGCTGCTCGCCGGCAACCACGGCACGCCCGGCCAGCGCAGCGCCCTGGACGACGTGCTCGGCCGCCGGCAGGAGCCGCCCGCGCCGCGCTGACGCCATAGCCGATCGGCCCCCGCGACGATCTCGCGGGGGCCGACGTGTATCGAACACATGTTCGATAGAGTCCGGGCATGGAGCAGCGTAGGCACTGGTGGAACGGGAAATGGGGACGCCTCGCCCGGCGTGACGTCTTCCTCCGGGTGGACGGCGACCGCTGGCACGTCGAGCAGCGGGCCGGCGGTGCCGAGGGGATCTCCCGCTTCTACGAGCACGCCAGCGTCGAGGAGGCCGAGGAGACGATCCGGGCGCTGCTGGACGGCACCGACACCTGGCGCGAGCTGTCCCCCCGCCCGCCGGGCGGCTGGGCCCCCTCCGTTTAGCTCCCGCGCGCCCCGGGAACCGCTTCTGCATGAGCCAGCAGCAGGACACCGTCTCCCGGGTCACCACCGGCATGCGGGTGGTCGACTCCGCAGGCGTCGAGGTGGGCACAGTCGATCTCGTGCAGCGCGGCGACCCGGCCGCGGTGACCGTGCAGGCGCCCGCCCCGGTCGACCCGGGCAGCAGCCTGGACGAGCTGATCGAGTC
Source organism: Micromonospora globosa (assembly GCF_000717585.1). Lineage (NCBI taxonomy): Bacteria > Bacillati > Actinomycetota > Actinomycetes > Micromonosporales > Micromonosporaceae > Micromonospora > Micromonospora globosa. The sequence continues at coordinate 104,416 of NZ_JNZR01000027.1, read as the reverse complement.
GGCGGCGGCCGAGGAGCCGGACGTACCGGCCGACCTGGCCGCCCGGCTGCTCCGCGACGGCTACCTCAAGGTCTCCACCGAGCTGGTCCGCACCGGCGCGGTCTACGTGCTGGCCGACCGGATCGCCGCGGTGGGCGACGGCGCGGTACGCCTCACCGTCCCGGCCGCGGAGCTGCCCGCCGAGGAGTGACACCCGGGGTCGAATGCGCCGATTCGGCGGCCCTGCGCGTCGAGGCGGCCACGCCCGGAAAGCGGCCTACGCTCGTCGGGTGCTCCTGACCTATGTGGACGAGTCGTACACCGATCGCTGGTACTGGATCGGCGCACTTCTGGTCCCGGAGGCCGTGGCCATCCCGCTCAGCACCGCACTCGACGAGGTGATGACGGACGCGGCCAAGGCGTACGGCATCGACCGAGCCGCCGAACTCCACGGGTACGACCTGTTCCAGGGGCGGACGGCCTGGGCGAGGGTGCCGCCACGCGCCCGGATCGCCGTCTACAACGCGGCGCTCAAGGCGATCGGCACGTACGACGTCACAGTCATCCTGCGCGGCGTCGACCGGCACGGCCTCACCCGGCGCTACGGGCTCACCCGCCCCGCTCACGAGGTGGTGCTGTCACACCTTCTGGAACGGGTGGACGGATACGCGGCGATGCGGGACGAACTGGCCCTGGTGATCGCGGACGAGGTCGACAACCCCGCAAGCCACCGCTCGGACCTGACCCGTTACCGGGTCGACGGAACCGGGGGCTACCGTTCCCGGCGGCTCAGCCGGATCGTGGACACCCTGCACTTCGCCCCGTCGCACGCCTCCCGGCTGGTGCAGGCCGTCGACCTGGTCACCTTCCTGTTCCGCAGGATGGCGAGCGGGGCGGGCGCGGATCCTCGGGAGGCGACGACGAACACGCGGCTGTGGTCCTGGGTCGAGCCGCGCCGATACCACTCGTGGTGCTGGCATCCGACCGGGCGGCCGACGCACGAAGGGCCCGCCTGAAAGCGGGCCCTAAGGCGGTTGCGGGAACCCTGACGGGCCTCCTGCGCACTCCAGGTTAACAGTTCGTCACCCGGTCCGGCCGGAAAGCGACGGGGCGGATTCGGTCCGGGGCGGCTCGACCGGCGGGGATGCGACCGCCCGGCGGCGGAACAGCAGCAGCATCAGCCAGCCCGCGACCAGTCCCCAGAACGCGCCACCCACCCCGAGCAGGCTCACCCCGGAGGCGGTGACCACGAACGTCACCACTGCTGCCTCCCGCGCGTCCGGCTGGGCGACCGCCGCCGCGACGGCCCCGGCGAGCGCGCCGAGCAGGGCGAGCCCGGCGACGGCCTCGACCAGCACCGGCGGGGAGAGCAGCACCAGGGCGGTGGCCACGCCGGCGCCCAGGCCGAGCAGGGCCAGGCCGATCCCGGCGGTGACCGAGGCGATCCAGCGCCGCTCCGGGTCCGGGTGGGCGTCCGGGCCGGCGGCCAGGGCCGCGGTGATCGCCGCCAGGTTCACCGCGTGGCCGCCCGCCGGGGCGCCGAGGGCGGTGGCGAGGCCTGTCACCCGCAACGCCGAGCCCAGCGGGGCCCGGTAGCCGTACCCGGCGAGCACCGCGGTTCCGGGCACGTTCTGGGCGGCCATGGTGACCAGGAACAGCGGCAGCGCGAGCCCGACGACTGCGGGCAGCGTCCAGGACGGCGCGGTGAACGCGACGACCGGTGCGACGTCCAGCCGGGCCGGCCCGGAGGTGGTCAGGGCGATCGCGACCACCGCCACGGCGAGCGCGCCCGGTACCGCCCAGCGGCGGGCGAACCGGTGCAGCAGCAGCCAGACCAGCACCACCGGCCCGGCGAGCCGGGGCACCTCGACCAGGGCGCGTACCGGGGCCGTACACAGCGGCAGCAGCACCCCGGCGAGCATGGCGGAGGCGATCGGGGCGGGGATCGCGGCGACCGCACGGCCGAGCGCGGGGATCAGCCCGGCCGCGACGATCAGCAGCCCGGCGAGCAGGAAGGCGCCGACCGCTGCGGGCCAGCCGCCGGCGACCGGTCCGGTGGCCACGAGCAGCGCCGCACCCGGCGTGGACCAGGCGATCGACAGCGGCAGCCGGTGCCGCAGGCCGAGCCAGACCGCGCAGGCGCCGCTGGCGACGCAGAGCGCGAGCAGGCCGGAAGCGGCCTGGTCCGGATCGGCGCCGACCGCGCGCAGCCCGGCCAGGACGACTGTGAACGAGCTGGCGAAGCCGACCAGAGCGGTCACCACGCCGGCCAGGACGGGCTGGAGCCGACCGCCCATGCTCTCCTCCTCCGACCGTTCCGTTTACGGAACGGCACGGTGTAGCACGATAGCCCCCATGACAGCCGCCGCACCAGCCGATGACCGGGGCGCCCGGGAGGTCGGCAGGCGCATCCGCTCGCTCCGCACCGAGCGGGGCATCTCCCTGTCCGAGCTGGCCCGCCTCGCGGGCGTCGGCAAGGCCACGCTCTCCGGCCTGGAGAACGGCGTGCGCAACCCCCGGCTGGAGACCCTGTACGCGATCACCGCGCAGCTCGGCGTACCGCTGACCGCCGTGCTCGCCACGCCCGACCAGGCGCCGCCCCTGCGCGGGGCCGCGGTGGGAGGCACGCTGCTGGAGGTCTTCAGCGACCGGGAGGCGACCTACGAGCTGTACCGGATGTGGGTCACCCCGGGTCCGGCGCAGCTCTCCCCCGCCCACTCCAGCGGCGTGACCGAACACGTGACGGTCTTCTCCGGCGTGCTCCGCGCCGGCCCGGCCGACGCCCCGCTGACCGCCGGTCCCGGGGGCTACCTGCGGTGGACCTCCGACGTGCCGCACACCTACGCGGCGGTGGGCGAGGAGGAGGTTCATGCGAGCCTCCTGCTGCGCTATCCTCGTCCGTCCACACCGGACAGTTGACGCATACCCAGGATGCAAGCTGATGACATTTCTTTCAGCAGACCCGCCAGCGCGTGCAGACGCGGACCCGTTCTTCTTGGCAAGCTTGTCGTCATGACGCTCATCCTCCGCTCGGCCATCCTCAACGACGTCGGCCTCGTCCGGACCAACAACGAGGACTCCGCCCTCGCCGGTGACCGCCTCGTGGCGGTGGCCGACGGCATGGGCGGGCTCCCCGCCGGCGAGGTGGCCAGCGAGATCGTCATCCGGATCCTGGACGAGCTGACGCCGCCCACCGGCGCCGACGAGGCCGCCGACGCGCTGCGCGCCGTCGTCAGCACCGCGAACCAGCGCATCCGCGCGGCCATCACGGTGGACCCGGCCCGCGACGGCATGGGTACGACGCTCACCGCCGCCCTGCTCGCCGGGGACACCCTGGTCCTGGCCCAGGTCGGCGACTCCCGCTGCTACCTGCTGCGCGACCACGAGCTGACCCAGCTCACCCGCGACGACACGTTCGTCCAGGCGCTCGTCGACCAGGGCGCGCTCTCCCGCGACCAGGCCCGGCACCACCCGCAGCGCTCGCTCGTCACCCGCGCGGTGCAGGGCTCCGACGCGCCGCCCGCCGTCGGGGCGCTCACCGTCTTCCCCGGCGACCGGCTGCTGCTGTGCAGCGACGGCCTCTCCGACTACGTGGAGGACGCCGCCATCGCGGCGGCACTCGCCACCTACGGGGACCGCCAGCAGTGCGGCGAGCAACTGGTGAAACTGGCCCACCAGGCCGGCGCGCCGGACAACGTGACTGTGGTCATCTCGGACGTCACCGAGGCGTGAGCGGGCGCCCTTTCCGGTTGCGGACCACGGCGGGTGCGGTTGGGATGAACGGATGCACATTCGCCGGCTGGCCGCCGATGAACGACTGACCACCAGCTTCCCGCTCCAGGCGTACGCGTTCGAGGCCTCGCCGATGGGCGCCACCCGGACCGACCAGTTCCGCGCTTACCTGCCGTACAACGCCGGGAACACGACGCTGGTGGCCGAGGAGGACGGGGTCACCGCGGCGGCCGTGTCGGCGATACCGATGCGGCAGAACCTGCGCGGCGCGGTGCTGCCGATGGCCGGTGTCGCGGGCGTGGCCACCCATCCGCTGGCCCGCCGGCGCGGGCACGTCCGCACGCTCATGCAGCAGCTCCTCGACGGCGTGCGCGACGAGGGCCACCAGCTCACCGCGCTGCACCCGTTCCGCGCCTCGTTCTACGAGCGCTTCGGCTACATCGGGCTGCCCCGGCGGCGTACCGCGATCTTCAACCCGGCGGACCTGGCGCCGCTGCTGCGCGCCGACCTGCCGGACGAGCTGGTGTGGGAGCGGATCGGCGCGGGGTATGCGCGGTGGCGCGCGTACACCGGGCGGTGCCTGCGCGAACGCCACGGATTCGCCGTCTTCCCGGACTTCCGGGCGGTCGGGCTGCGCGACCGGGACGACCGCTGGCTGGTCAGCGTGGTGCGCGGCGGCGAGACGGTCGGCGCTGTCACCTACCGCATCGACGACCACGCCGGCACGCTGTTGGCCGACGACCTGCTGGTCGACGACGCGTACGCCCGCGCGTCGGTGCTCCAGTTCTTCGCCCGGCACGTCGACCAGGTGGCCCGGATCAGCGTCCAGGTGACCCCCGACGAACTGCCCGAGCTGTGGCTCACCGACCTCGACGTGCAGGTGGAGGCGCGGGTCGCCCGGCCCGACCCGACCGCGCCGATGGCCCGCCTGCTCAGCCTGGACGCGCTCGCCGAGCAGCCGGTCGGGGTCGGCCGGGTACTGATCGAGGTAGTCGGCGACCGCTGGCTCGCCGGTCGCCACCTGCTCGACGGCACCACGGGCAAGCTCGCGGTGCTGCCCGCGCAGACCGCCGCCGAGGGCAGCGTGCCGGCCGCGCGGCTCACCGCCGCCGGGCTGTCCGCCCTGGCGTACGGGGTGCTCGACCCGGCCGAGGTGGTCGTACGCGGGCTGGGCGAGGTGCCGGTGGACGCGGCCGGTGAGCTGCGCCGCCTCTTCCCCCGGGAACTGCCGCACCTGTTCGCCGACTTCTGACCCGGTTGACGGCGCACGCCCCGGGGTAGGGTCCAGCGCGTGCCGGAGTGGCTGGAAGCGGGATTCTGGGGCCTGCTCGCCGGGTCGGCCCTGCTGATCGGGGCGGCCGTCGGGTTCTTCGCGCGCGTACCGCGCCGGGTGACCGCCTCGGTGATGGCGTTCGGGGCGGGCGTGCTGCTGTCCGCCGTCTCGTTCGAGTTGATCGACGAGGCGCACGAGCAAGGTGGGCTGCTGCCGGTGGCGATCGGCGCCGCGGCCGGTGCACTGCTGTACACCGCGGCGAACGTGCTGCTGGCCCGGCACGGCGCGCGGCACCGCAAGCGCTCCGGCGACGAGCAGCCCTCCGAGCGGGAACAGCCCGGCTCGGGTACGGCCATAGCGGTCGGCGCGCTGCTCGACGGCGTACCCGAATCGGTGGTGATCGGCGCGAGCCTGCTGGCCGGCGGCCCGGTCAGCCTGGTCACCGTCATCGCGGTGTTCCTCAGCAACGTGCCGGAAGGTCTGTCCAGCGCGGCGGGCATGCGGCAGGCCGGACGCACCCGGCGTTACGTGTTCGGGCTGTGGGCGGCCATCGCGTTGATCTCCGGCGCGGCGTCGCTGGCCGGGTACACGCTGCTCGGCGGCGCGCCCCCCGAGGTGCTGGCGACGATCACCGCGCTCGCCGCGGGCGCGATCCTGGCGATGATCACCGACACCATGGTCCCGGAGGCGTTCGCGGACGCGCACCTGCTGGTCGGGCTGATCACCGTGCTCGGTTTCCTTGTCGCGTTCGCGCTCTCGCACGCCTGACCGTCCCGCTCGGTGCTGCCGGCTGCCGGCTGCCGCGCGGTCGCAGGCTCAGGTGCCGGCTTGGGCTGCGGCTCCCGGTGCCGGCTGCGGCTGCGGTGCCGGCTGCGGCTGCGGCTGCGGCTGCGGCTGCGGCTGCGGCTTAGCGGCGGGTTAAGGATCGGCTGTGGAGTCGTGCCGGGGCGGCCGGTCCTCCTAGCATCGGGCGGTGCGCGTGAAGTCGGCTGTCACTCTGCTCGCCCTCGTCCTGACGATGGCGATGCTCCCCGCCTGCGGTGACGATCCGGCCCCCGCGCCCGCCGCCGGCGTCGCCGGCTCGTCGGCCGGTCCGGCAGCCGCCCCGTCGGCCTCCCCGAGTGGGCGGGCCGGTCTCGGCAGCGCCCGGCCGAGCCCCAGCGCGGCCACCGTCACGTTCCGCGCCGGCAACCCGAACGGCCGGGCCGCCGTACCGGCCGAGGCGCGTCCGGTGGACACCTCGCGCCCGACCCGTACCGTCGGCAGCGGCACCCCGGCGAGCTGCACCTCGGAGGCGGTGGTGAAGGCCGTCGCGGCCGGTGGCGTCATCACGTTCGACTGCGGGCCCGCGCCGGTGACAATCACGATGAAGGCCACCGCGAAGGTGGTGAACTCGCACGGCCCGCGCGTCGTGCTGGACGGCGGCGGCACTGTCACGCTGAGCGGCGGCGGGAAGCGCCGGATCCTCTACATGAACACGTGCGACGAGGCGCAGGGCTGGACCACCTCGCACTGCCAGAACCAGGACCACCCACGGCTCACCGTGCAGAACCTGACGTTCGCCGACGGCGACGCCACGGGCGATCGCACCGAGGGCGGTGGGGGCGGCGCGATCTTCGTGCGCGGCGGGCGGTTCACCGTGATCAACTCACGGTTCGTCGGCAACCGTTGCGACCGCACCGGCCCGGACCTCGGGGGCGCCGCGCTGCGCGTGCTGAGCCAGTTCGAGAACAAACCGGTGTACGTGGTGAGCAGCACCTTCACCGGCGGGGTGTGCGCCAACGGCGGGGCGCTGAGCAGCATCGGCGTCTCCTGGACGGTGCTGAACAGCGTCTTCCGGGACAACCGTGCGGTCGGTACGGGAGCGAACCCGGCCCGGGGCGGCACGCCCGGTGGCGGTAGCGGCGGTGCGATCTACTGCGACGGCAACGAGTTCGCGGTACGGATCGCCGGCACGGTGATCGAGGACAACAGCGCGAACGAGGGCGGCGGCGCGATCTTCTTCGTCAGCAACAACCGCACCGGCACCCTGAAGATCGACAGCAGCACCCTGCGGCGCAACCCCAGCCGAGGCTTCGAGACAAAGGGCCACCCCGGCATCTTCTTCCTGGGCGCCCAGATCTCCTGACCTCCCCGCCCGCTCCTGCCCGACCCCGCCCCGTCCCGTCCCGTCCCGTCCCGTCCCGTCCCGTCCCGTCGATCATGAAGTTGACGGCCTTCCCCGTCGGCGTGTCGCGCCGTCAACCTCATGATCGCCGCCTGACCGACCAGCTCGCGCACGCCGCCCTCGCCCGGGCCTCGTCGATCATGAAGTTGACGGTTCCGTCGTCGGCGTGTCGCCCCGCCAACTTCATGATCACCGGCCAACTCCCGGCCCGACGGCGCCCACCCCGCCCGCCTCACCTCGCGCCTGCCCTCTTAGCTCGGTGATCAAGGAGTTTGCGTCCTAGTTGATCTCTGGGAGGGACACAAACTCCTTGATCAACAGGGCGAGGTGGGGCGGGGCGGGCGGGGTCAGGCGGAGACGGCGGGGTCAGTAGGGGTTGGGGTGGCCCGGGAGTTGGCCTCTGGTCAGGGCTGCGGGCCGCCCTGGGAGCGCCGGGTCCGGGGACAGCGGCGGGGAGCCGGTCCCGGCACGAGTGGCCATGCCGGCGAACAACTCCTTCAGGGCGGTCACCGTGTCGATCTGAGGAGTCCACCCGAGTTCGGTCTCGACACGGTGGCTGGACATCAACGGCACGTTCAGCGCCAGATCGACCCAGCCGGTGTCGACGGGTTGCAGCCGCGCCCGCCACGTCAGCGCCGCCGCGGCGCGCAGCACCGGCACCGCCACCGGCAGCGTCCAGCCGTGGAAGTGCCGGGCCACCAGCTCCGGCGTCAGCACCGGGTCGGCCGCCACGTTGAAGGCGCCGCTCGCATCACCCACGACCGCCCGGGCGTACGCGTCCGCGACGTCGTCGGCGTGCACCGCCTGCATCCGGAGTCGCCGGTTCGACGGCACGAGCGGAATCCGGCCGTACCGCAGCAGGCGCACCGGCACCAGTGGGCCGAGGAAGTACCGGCTGATCTCCGTACCGGCCTCCCGCTGGAAGATCAGTCCCGGCCGCAGCCGTACCACGCGCAGCTTCGGGTGCTCCCGCTGTACGCCGTCGAGTAGTGCCTCGACCTCCGCCTTGTCCCGGCTGTACGACGACGTCTCCACACCGGTCGCCGGCCAGTTCTCGCTGACCGGCTGGTTCTTCGGGCCGGGCGCGTAGGTGCCGACAGATGAGGCGTACACCAGGGCCGGAACGCCGACCCGGACGGCGGCCTCGATCACCGCGCGGCTGCCGCCGACGTTGGTCCGATAGAGCGTGCGGCGGTCGTGGCTGGGCTGGATCTGCCAGGCCAGGTGCACGACCGCCCGCGCCCCGGCGAAGATCCGCACGAGTTGGTCGGCGGCACCCGGTGCACCGATGTCGCAGGAGTGCCACTCCACGTCGCCGTACGGTTCACCGGCGTCCGGTCCGGGCAACCGGCGGGCCACGCCGACCAGCTCGGTGCCCGCCTCCCGCCGCAGCCGGCGCAGCACTGCCGTCCCCACGTTGCCGGTCGCCCCCACGATCACGATGCGCATGACGGGTGCGGTACCCGCTGAACCGGGCAGCAACCGCTCACGGACGGGGGTTCGTCCGCACCCAGCCCCTCTCGCGGTCGCGGCGACCGGCGGTGGCGGCCAGGCAGCGCGGGCAGAGCCAGCCCTCCGGGTCGGCCTCGGTGAGCACGTCGGTGCCGGAGTAGTCGAACGGCACGTGCGGGAAGCGGCGTAGTCGGGTCCGGCTCAGCGGCAGCCCGCACAGCGTCTGGTTCCGGCCCGGCAGCCAGGCGTGCACCTCACCGCCGGGCCGGCGTACGCCGTCGTCGCCCGGCACCTCGCGGGACGCCGCCACGGCGGCGGTGCTCGTGACTCGCATGGTCGCCCAGGTTCCCCGGCCGCCGCCGTTCACGCCTGGCGGCGACAACCCCTGGGGTACGCGGGCGCAGCGCGTACTCCCGTGGTGGTAGCCCGATCGACGACTCCGGGGCGACGACCGGCGGCGATGCCCGTCCATACGCTGCCGCCGTCACCACTTGCCGCGACCCGAGGGAGTCCCAGAATGTCCATCCGTCACCTGCTCGCCACCACTGTCGTCGGAGAGTTCGCCCCGGCCGCGCACACCTCGCTCGCCGCCGGGGGCATCGGCGGCTCCGGGCGGGCCGGCGCCACTGTCATCGCCCTGGTGGGCCTGGCCAGCGTGGTCGTCGGCGGGCTGGCACTCAGCCGCTCTCGCCGGGGGCCGGGCGAGGGGCGGGTCCAGGCCCTGGTGGCTGCCGCGGCCGGACTGGTCAGCCTGGTCCTCAGCGCGTGGCATCTGGCGCTGACCACCGAAGGGCTCGGCAGCGGTCAGGGGCGTGCCGGTGCGGTCGCCGGTGTGGCGTTGGGCCTGATCGGGGCGGTGCTGGGCGGGCTGGCGCTGGCCCGTTCCCGTCGCACCGCCTGACCGGGTCGCTCGTTCCGTCCCGGCGGCTCGCGTCGGCCCGGTTGCCCGCGTCGGCCCGGCGGCTCGCTCAGGAGGCGGTGAGCCATCCGGGGACGGTGAGCCCCGACTCGTATGCGAGCACCACCAGCTGGGCCCGGTCCCGTACCCGCGTCTTGGTCATGATCCGGCTGACGTGCGTCTTCGCGGTGGCCGGGCTCAGCACCAGCCGGGCCGCGATCTCGTCGTTCGACAGGCCGGCGGCGACCAGGGCGAGCACCTCCCGCTCCCGCTCGGTGAGCGCGTTCAGCCGGGGGCCCGGGTCGGGGTGCCGGGTCCGGGCGGCGAACTCGGCGATCAGCCGGCGCGTGACGGCCGGGGCGATCAACGCGTCGCCCCTCGCCACCACCCGTACGCCGTGGATCAGCTCCGCCGGCTCGGTGTCCTTGACCAGGAAGCCGCTCGCGCCGGCCCGCAAAGCGCCGTAGACGTAGTCGTCCAGGTCGAACGTGGTCAGGATGATCACGCGGGCGTCGGTGCCGGCGACGATCTCCCGGGTAGCGGCCAGCCCGTCCAGCAGCGGCATCCGGATGTCCATGAGGACGACGTCCGGCCGTCGTTCCCGCGTCAGCCGTACCGCAGTGGTGCCGTCGGCGGCCTCGCCGACCACCTCGATGCCGTCCTCGCCGTCGAGGATGGAGCGGAAGCCCGCGCGTACCAAAGTCTGGTCGTCGGCGAGCAGCAACCGGATCATGTCGTCTCCCCCTGTGCCGTGCGTGGCGCCGGGACCGGCAGTGGGGCGGGCCGCAGCGGTAGGCGGGCCCGCACCAGGAAGCCGCCGTCCGGGCCTGGCCCGGTGGTGAGCGAGCCGCCCAGCGCCCGGGCCCGCTCGCCCATGCCGAGGATCCCGTTCCCGGGCGGGCCGGCGGGACCGGCGCCGTCGTCCGCCACCTCCACCAGCACCTCGTCGCCGTCCGGCACGACCCGGACCACCGCCGTGGTCGCGCCCGCGTGACGGCTCACGTTGGTGAGCGCCTCCTGGACGATCCGGTACGCGGACAGATCCACCTCCGGCGGCAGCGGCCCAGTCTCCGTCACCTCGGTACGCACAGTCAGCCCGCGCCGCCCGGCCGCCGTGACCAGCTCGTCGAGGCGATCGAGACCGGGCGCGGGCCGGTTCGGCGTCGCACCCTCCTGCCGGAGCACGCCCAGCGCCGCCCGCAGCTCGCGCAGCGTCTCCCGGCTCGTCTGCTTGATCACGGTGAGTGCCTCCGCCGACCGTTCCGGGTCGGGCCGGTGCAACGCCGCGCTCGCCTGCACACTGATCAGCGAGAGGTGATGGCCGAGCAGGTCGTGCAGGTCGCGGGCGATCCGTAGCCGCTCCTCGGTGGCCCGGTGGCGGGCCTCCTCCTCCTTGCGCTGCTCCGCGGCGAGCACCCGGGCCTGCACCTCGGCGAGATAGGCCCGCCGGTTACGGGTGACGCCGACGATGACCGCGACGAGCCACCCGGCGTGCAGCAGCGTCGCGCCGTTCCCGCTGACGCCGGTCCGGGTGTAGCTGTCGGCGACGGCGAACGAGACGACAGAGGCCAGGCCGAGCCCCACCGCGACCGCGAGGTACCCCTCGTCGACGACCGTGTACAGCGCCACGACGAACACCAGCATGATCGGCCCGGGGCGGTGCAGCAGGGCCCCGTACGCGGCGACAGCGGCCAGCGCCACCAGCCCCACGGCCACCGGGTGTCGCCGGCGCAGGTAGAGCGCGGCGGACGAGGCCAGGACGACGGGCAGCGCCACGAGTTCGGCGGTGGTGTCGATGCCCTCCGACTGCACCACCAGGCCGAGCAGGGCCACCAGGGCGACGGCAGGCACGAGAGCGGTCCGCGCCCAGTGCCAGCTCGACATTGCCGAAGCGTAGCGGTCCGTGGACGCAGCGGAGGGCCCCGAAGCGGCGTCGTGCCGGTGTCGGGGCGTGGTCGGAGGGTCGATGCGCGACGCACGCCGGGCTGATCGGCTTCGGGTAACCTGTGCCGTGCGGGCCGCTAGCTCAATGGCAGAGCTGTGGACTTTTAATCCATAGGTTCAGGGTTCGAGTCCCTGGCGGCCCACTCCCCCGCAGGTCAACGCCCCGTCCGGGGTGTTTTCTGCCGTGATCGAGGCCGGTACAGCAGCAAAGTACAGCGGTAGACCAGCCAGGGTCGCAGCGGCGTGAGCGACACAGCGAAGGGGCGGACGATGGCTGACGAGTCGCTCGTGCGCAACTCACGGCTACTCGGCTTGTTCACCGAGATCGTCCAAGGCCCGGAGGGAACCCTGCGGGCCGTTGAGGCCGCCGGGCGCGGCATCGCTGCCGAGGCGCGCTGCACACTCGCCGTACTCGCCGACAAGCTGACCATCAGGTCCGGCAGCCGGGACGAGCTGATTGAGAGCGCTCTTGCATCCGCCGATCGACTCATGGAGCTAGGGGCCATCGAGGACGATCTGAGCGAGCTGTGGTCCCGTCGCCGAGAGCGCGGTCTTGGCGACGAGGCTTTTGAGGCAAGCCTCCAGCAGATCGTCCTTCGCCTGGAGGCATGGCCCCTGTCCTGGTCACGCCAGCCCGAATGATCGGCGGCCCGTCTTTCATCGGTCGAGTGCGCGGCCGAGCCGCTTGAGCACGTCGAGGGTGGCCGCCGAGGACACCACCGTGTAGATCTCCATCGTGATGGCGAACTGCGCGTGCCGGAGGATCTGCATAGCCACCCGAGGGTGCACGTCCAGGTCGGCCAGGAGCGAGGCGCAGGTCCGCCGGGCGTCTCGGACGGTGATCCGCCGGACCCCAGCCGCGTCGCAACGTCGGTCCCAGAAGCGGTTGAAGTTGCGTGGCTCGACCGGCCAGCCATACCGCGTGGTGAAGATCAGCTCGGAGAGCTGCCAGGCCGGGCCCGCGGTGTCCCGGGCGGCGGTCTGCGCGGCCCGCCGACGGTCGAGCGCCACGGTGCAGATGTCGGTACGTCTCAATCAACCCGGACAAAACGATTTGCTCGCTGCCTGAGGTTGACACAGGGGGTGTCATCGGTCGAGCGCGTTGCCGAGCCGCTTGAGAGCGTCAACGCCAAGTGACCGTCGCGGGTTGGCCCGTCAGTGGTGGAACCGCCAGCGGGTCGCGGTCAGTCCGTCCGAGCCGTAGCCGAAGGCCCGGACCAGAGAGATCTCGTAGAAGGCGTACCGGGGTGATCCGGGCAGACTCTCGTCGTGGGCTCGACCGTCGCGGATGTCGAATGCCCAGCCGTACTTCGTGGCGAAGGCGGCGGCCACCCCGCGCAGCGCGGCATCGCCTGCGACCTGGTGGGCCTTGCCCTCCACCACCAGGTCGAGGTCTTCGCCGCCGACGGTAAGGACGGTGTGCGGGTTGCGGGCCAGGTTCCGGCCCTTGCGGGAGGCCGGGCGGCTCGCGACGCACGGCGCGCCGTCCACCAGTACCAGCATCACCGGGGCGGCATGCGGGCGACCGTCCGGCCGCACCGTCGACAGCCAGCCCCGGTGCGCCGATCGGAGGCATGACAACGCCTGGCTCCAGGGCTTGATGGTTGCCACGTCGGTGTCGAACGGTGTCGCGTCCTTCGGCTGGAAGAGCAGCTCGGCGATCGGCGTACTGACGGTCATGACGGATCCGTGGAGTCGTCGTACTCGTCGTGCAGCCGCCACCACTGGTAGGGCTGGGTCTGCGGCCAACCCTCGGGTGAGTCTTCCCAGGTCTCCTGCCGGCCGTACGGCGTCAGGTCGAGAAAGGTCCAGTTGCTGCCGAGCCGTTCCACGCCGCGGGCGGTGGTGGAGTAGGTACGAAAGATCCGGTCGTCGGCGCGGAGGAAGACGTTCAGCGCGAACCCGTCGCCGGCTCCCATGTCGGCGTTGAAGCTGTTGTGCAGCGACGAGTACCAGGGCAGGGTCCAGCCCATCCGGTGCCGTAGCGCCATGAGGTCGGCAAGTGGGCCACCGGAGATCAGCGCGAGGGTGACGTCGCGGGCGTTGAGGTGGGCCGGGTGGCCGACGTTGTCGGTGAACATCGAGCAGCCCGAGCAGATGTCATCGGCCCCGTGCCACATGAAGGTGTACACGATGAGCTGGCGGCGGCCCTGGAACAGGTCGGCCAGACCGACCGGCCCGTCCGGGCCCTCGAACACGTACTCCTGCTCGACCAGCGTCATCGGCAGCCGGCGACGCGCCGCGGCAAGCGCGTCGAGCTGGCGGGTGAGCATCTTCTCGCGGCTGCGCAGGGTGTCCAGCGCGGTCTGCCAGTCCTCGGTCGGCACGATCGGTGGATGGTTCATGCGGCCTCTTCCCCGTCTCGTCAGCGGCATCAGGTCAGACCGTTCCCTTAAGGAACGATGCCGATGTGACGTTAACAGAGTCCGTTCCCTGAAGGAACCATCATGAGTATCGTGGGGCCATGCAGCGAACGCAGTTCGGCGCGATGGCGTGCTCCATCGCCCGCACCCTCGACGTCATCGGTGAACCGTGGTCGCCGCTGATCCTGCGCGACGTCTACGCCGGCACACACCGCTTCGAGCAACTCCAGCGGGGCCTCGGCGTGTCCCGCAAGGTGCTCGCCGAGCGCCTGAGCTGGCTGGTCACCCAGGGCGTGCTGACCCGGCGTGAGTACTCCACCCGGCCGGTCCGCCACGAATACCTGCTCACCGACAAGGGCATGGAACTGTGCGATCTGCTCCTGGTCATGGTGCGGTGGGGCGACCGGTGGACGGCGGGCGAAGCCGGCCCGCCGGTGCTCTACCGCCACCACGCCTGTGGCCGGACCAGCCAGGTGGAACTGCGGTGCTCGGCGTGCGGACAACCCATGCACGCCACGGACATCGACCTACTACCCGGCCCCGGCGCAGACTCGCGCGACGAAGATGGACTACCCGACCGAGACGAACGCCGGCAGCCCGGATGAGCGCCTGTCTCCGCGAGGCCACGCCGGAAGCCGGCCGAGCTTCGTCACCCGGTCGACCATCGACCGCCCTCAGCGGTCGTCGCATCGAAAACGGTGCCCCCACATAAACGCTCGTTAGGCCTAAGGTCAGCGGCTATGGCGAATACGAGTCGCAACCTGGGACTGGGGCACGGCAGCGCGTTCGGCGAGCGTGGGGTGGCGAAGAGGCTGGGCACATTGAGCCGGCACACATCGCTGACCGGCCGGCGATTACTGGAGATCGGCTGCGGGGACGGCACGTACACGATGCGGCTGGTCGGCGCGTTCGAGCAGATCGAGGCCGTGGACATCCAGCAGGATCGGCTGGAGCTGTTCCGGGAGCGGCTGGCCGGCGATCCGGCGGCGGCCCAGAAGATCAACGTGCGGGAGTTGTCGGCTACCGAGCTGGACTACCCGGACGAGAGCTTCGACCTGGTCACCGCCATCGAGGTGGTGGAGCACATCGACGACCTCGATGCCGCCCTGCGGCAGGTCCGTCGCGTGCTCGTGCCCGGCGGCTGCTTCGCGCTGACGACGCCCAACCGGTGGTTTCCGTTCGAGACGCACGGGTTCCTGATCCGCGGTAAGCGTTACCGGCCAGCGCGGGGTCCGTTTCTGCCGTGGATCGTGCCACTGCACCGGCGGCTGGCCGATGCCCGTTGCTTCACCGCCCGTGGCTTGTCCGCGCAGCTCCGGCGGGCCGGGCTGGAGCGGGTAGCGGTGGACTACATCATGCCGCCGTTCGACCGGTCCCACTTCGGGCGTCGTATCCGGCCGGTGACCGACGCGGTCGAGCGATCGCCGTTGAGGTTCTTCGGCATGGCCCTGGCGGTGGTCGCCCGCCGACCGGCATGACGGTCCCACCGAAACCCCAGGGGTACGGCCGGACGCCGCGCACCTGCCCCATCCGTGACGAAGGGCCTCTCGCGCGCGCTGGCGGCCGAGTACCGCACCGAGTTGCTCGTCCCCTGACAGGTACGGATCAGCCGTGCCGAGCGGCGACATCCAGCAGACCTTCGTAGAACTCGACGAGCTCGGTGTCGCTCGGGTCGATCGTCCGTAGGCAGCGAGCCACACCCTCGGTGAGCGCGGCGGCAATTCGCTCGGCTCGGTCCGGTTCCAGGCGCGGCAGCCTCAGCAGGCTCATCGACCGGGCGGGCCACAGATACATGTCCAGGTCGTCGTCCTGAAGCATCCCGGCGGGCACCGCCCTGACGATGTCCGCGTAGACGCGGCCCTGGATGTACCACTCCCGGTCGGCGTCGAAGATCACGATCATCATTGCCGTCT
The DNA here is from genome assembly GCF_000717585.1 of Micromonospora globosa. Taxonomy (NCBI): domain Bacteria; kingdom Bacillati; phylum Actinomycetota; class Actinomycetes; order Micromonosporales; family Micromonosporaceae; genus Micromonospora; species Micromonospora globosa. Next base: position 88,695 of record NZ_JNZR01000027.1, on the reverse strand, counting down.
CCGCTCCCCCCGCGCGCCGGCTGTCCCACACAATTCGATCCAGCCTAGTTCTCATCCTGCGTGGACTCGGGTCGCGATCGCAGAGACGCGACGGACGGGCCTGGTGTTCGCGTTCACATCGGGCCCGTCCGTCGCGCGCCTTCCGGATGTGGATCAGCTCGTCGCGACGAGCTGGAACCGCTGGTTGGCCTGGCCGTTGCAGTCGTAGATCTGCACCTGCTGGCCGTTGCCGGTGCCCCAGACGTCGAGGCAGCGGCCGGACTGGACTCCGGTGATGGTGCCGTTGGAGTTGACGTTCCACTGCTGGTTCGTCTGCCCGTTGCAGCTGTAGATCTGGACGGCGGAGCCGTTGCCGGAGCCGGCGGCGTCCAGGCACATCGAGCCGTACACGGTCAGTTGCCGGCTGGAGGTGTACGTCCACCGCTGGTTGGTCAGGCCGTGGCAGTCGTAGAGCTGCACCCGGGTGCCGTTGCTCTGCGAAGAGTTAGGTACGTCGATGCACCGGCCGGACTGGTTGCCGACGATCCGGCTCGCGCCGTTGGTCGGCGGCGGCGTGGTCGGCCCGGCGGTCGGGGTCGGTCCGGCGGTCGGCGACGCGGTCCCGGTCGGCGTGGGGTTGGGCGACGCGGAGTTGAGGACGTTGAGGACCGAGGTGTACGCGGCCTTCTTGTTGCCTCCGCCGTCGAACAGCGCCGTACGACCAGTTCTCGATGTTGTAGTCGTTGTAGCAGAGCTTCACCGACGGATCCGCCGCCCGAGCGGTACGGAACGCCACCTCGATCCAGTCGTTGCCGGTGCCCTGCAGGTTCGACTGGCGGCGGCTGCCGTCCTCGTTGAACGCCTCGTTCACCACGTCCCACGCGGCGAGCTTGCCCCGGTAGTGGGCCATCACGCCGTTGATGTGGTTGATCATGGCGGTGCGCAGCGAGCTGCCGCTCAGGCGCTGCATCCAGGCCGGCTGCTGGGCGTGCCACGCCAGCGTGTGGCCGCGGACCTGGAGGCCACGCTGAGTCGCCCAGTTGTAGATCTGGTCGCCGGAGGAGAAGTTGAACTGGCCCTGGTTGGGCTGGAGCGCGTCCGGCTTCATCTCGTTCTCGGCCGTGATCATGTTGAACTCACGGGCCGCGATGGTGCTGTAGGTGGAGTCGCCGAGCCGGCTCGCCGCGATGGCGGTGCCGAAGTACCGGCCCGACTGTGCCGCGGCGGCGCCGAGCGTGCTCGCCGCCGCCTGGGCCAGGCTGGGCACCACGAGCGCGGCACCGGCCAGTGCCAGCGCGCTGGTGACGGCGGCCAGCACCACGCGGTGACTGCGCCTCGGTAGATGTTTCATGACACTCCTCTGCATATCGGACGATGATGCGCTGGCGATGCCCGGCTGGACGCGGATGAGAGCCGGCGGTGCGCTCACTCCCCGCGTCACTGCCCTGAAACTTTTCGAAGATGTACCGGTAACTTCCCTGGGAAGATATCCGCGACGGCACGATCGGTCAATGTCGATGTCAACGCGAACATGGACTCAACCGGCTGATCAGCGCGGGAGTCCATGCATGACCATGAGAGCGAAGCGCAACGAGAACCGGGACGCGGGCCGAAAGTTTCGGAGAATCCCGGCCCGGCCGCTCAGCGATCGGCGGCGTCGTACCGCTCGCGGTTGGCGTGCACCTCGTCCATGTGCGCCTCGGCCCACAGCTTCATGCCGTACATCAGCCGGTGCAGCGACTGACCGAGGTCGGTCAGCTCGTAGGTGACTGTGACCGGCACGCTCGGCGTCACGGTGCGGGTGACCAGGCCGTCGCGTTCCAGGGACCGCAACGTCTGGGTGAGCATCTTCTGGCTGACCCCGGCCAGCCGCCGGGACAGCTCGGAGTAGCGCATGACCTGCGGCTCCGCGTTGCGGTCCGGGCCGTCGCGGCCGAGCGCGGCCAGGATCAGCGCCACCCACTTGTCGGAGATCCGGTCCAGGAGTTGCCGGCTCGGGCAGCCGGCGAGGAACGCGTCGTACTCCTCACGCGCCTGCGCCCGCTTCTCCGCCGCCGTCTGCGTCGGCATCGTCCGCACCTCCTCCTACCCGGGGGTACCCAACGCACTCCGAAGTGCGTACTTCCCGAAAGAAAGTTACCCCTCCATCGTGGAGCAGGGCATTCCTCAAGAACAAGGAGACACCATCATGGGTACGCGTACCTTCCGCGCCGCCGTCGTCCGCACTCCGGGCGGACCGGACACGATCGAGATCATCGACGTTCCGGAGCGCGAGCCGGGGCCCGGCGAGGTCCGGGTGGACGTCGCGGCGGCACCGGTCAACCCGGCCGACCTCGGGGTCGTCGGCGGCTTCTTCCACTCGCTGGGGCTCATCCACCAGCCGCACCACACCGGCCTGGGCTGGGACTTCGCCGGTGTCGTCGCCGCGGCCGGGCCGGGCGTCGACCTCGCCGTGGGCACCCGGGTCGCCGGGCTGGTCGGCGGGTTCGACCGCGACTTCGGCACGTACGCCGAGCAGCTCGTCGTAGCCGCGGCCGACGTCGCCGTCGTACCCGATGATCTGGATCTGGTGGCGGCGGCGACGGTGCCGCTCAACGGCCAGACCGCGGCGCAGATCGTCGACCTGCTCGGCGACCCTCCCGCCGACGGTCGGCTGCTCGTCACCGGCGCGGCCGGCGCGGTGGGCGGCTACGTCGTGCCGCTCGCCCGGGACCGGGGATGGCGGGTGACCGGCCTGGCGCGGGCCGGGGACGAGAAGTTCGTCCGCGGACTCGGGGCCGACTTCATCACGGCGGCCGAGCCGGGCTGGGACGCTGTCGCCGACGCCGCCGGATGGCAGGACCAGGCGCTCGCGCTGGTAGGCGACGGCGGCGTGTTCGTCGGCGTACGGCCGAACACCCACCCGCCCGCCGAACGCGGTGTCACGGTGCGCGCGGTCGAGGTGCACGCCGACGGGGCACGCCTGCCCGACCTGCTCGCCCGCACCGCAGCCGGTGAGCTGCCGGCCCGGGTGCACGCGGTCCTGCCGCTGGACCGGGTGGCGGACGCGCACCGGGCGGTGGCCGAGGGCGGGGTACGCGGACGCTACGTGCTGCGCCCCTGACCGCCGCGCGCCCGGTCCAGCACCTCCTCGACGGTGAGCGGGCTGCGCGGATGGTGGGTGAGCGACAGCGGGGTGCGGATCTTGCGGGGTGCGGCGCCCTCGGCGGCGAGGTAGAACTCGCCCACGGTGAGGCGGGAGATGTCCGGCACGTCGCCGCCCTTGGCCCGGGCCATCTCCCGGGCCGCCTCGATCTGGATCGGGCTGTTCATCAGGCCGTAGAGCTGGGTCGCCGCATTGCCCGGGATGCGGTTGTGCAGGCCCTTCGGCGCCTGGGTGGCGAAGATCAGACCGAGGCCGTACTTGCGGGCCTGAGCGGCGAGCGCCAGTGTGCTCTGGGTACACGCGGTCATCGCGCCGGACGGGGCGAACGTCTGCGCCTCGTCCATGATGAGCAGCCCGAGCAGCGGCCGGTCTCCGGCCGGGTTCTTCTTGATCCAGGCGAACAGGGCCATCTGGAGCTGGTTGACGAAACTCTGCCGTACGTCGTCGGACGGCAGACCCACCAGGCTGACCACCGAGACGCGGGCCCGTTTGCCGGGGGCGGGGGTGAGGAGCACGCCGGGGTCCATCGGTGTGCCCTCGCCGCCGAACAGCGGGTCGTTCACCATGGCTGCGGTCAGGGTCTGCGCCAGGCTGAGGCCGATCTTGTCGGCGTCGTCCAGGTCGATGATTCCGTCCGGCAGGTCGGCGAGCGTGTCGATGAGGCCCTGCAGGCGGGAGCCGCCGCGCCGTCCGTAGTGCTCGACCGCCTTGCGCAGCACGGCCAGCCCCAGATGAGCCCGGGTGGCCCGGCCGGTGAGCATGGCGCGTGGCGCGAGGGACGCGACGGCGGCCTCGACGGCCTCGCCGAACTCGTCCGGGTCGTCGCGTACGCCGGTGAAGTCGGGCAGCGGCTGGAAGCTCAGCGGGCGACCCGAGTTGCGGCGGGGCGTCCAGACGACGACGTCGGTGTGGGTGAGGTAGTCGCGGGCCCGGTCCGCGTCGCCGGGGCGCCACTGTGCGGGCGGCTCGGGCCATCCCTCGCCGAGCCGTGCGAGGTCGTTGTTCGGGTCGAGCACGATGGCGGAGATGCCCGCCAGCGCGCACTCCTCGACGATGCGGCGGATGAGGACGGTCTTACCGGAGCCGGACCCGGCGAAGATCGTGGTGTGCTTGCGCAACGCCTCCAACCCCAGCCGCACGGGCGTCCCGTCGTCGTACCCGTGCCCGACGACGAAGGAGGGATCGGCCGGGCCGGTGACGGCAGCGGCTGGCGGGGGCTCGGCGGGTTCCGGCAACGGCCGGGCGTCGGGGCCCCACCGGTCCACGTCGGCCAGGGCGTGCTGGAGGAACTTCAGCTCCCGGGTCGGCCGGCGCTCGGCCAGCCAGCCCTGCAGGTCCATGGTGGCCTCGGCGAGCATGACCCGCAGCGCGGAGAGGACTCGCAGGTCCTCCTCGTCGACGCCGAGCGTCTGGCCGCCCGCCGCGGTGAACGCCCCCACCGCCTTGCTGGTGGCCGCGCTGGTCGACCAGGCGCGGTTGCGCAGCAGGAACAGCTTGCGCCTGCCGGAGCCTGTGTCGAAGGCGGCGGCCACTGACGCCTTGCGGAGCCGGGCCAGCGCGGCGTTGCCGTGGTGGTCGTCGCCGATCGCCCGGAAACACCAGTGCACCTGGTCCTCGGTGCGCTCGTCGAGCGTGAGCCGCAGCCGGGCGTGCAGCGGCGGGTCGGTGCTCGGGGGCGGGTCGACGCTGAACGCCTCGCCCGCGTCGCCCCGCTCCAGGATCCAGGCGGTGAGCCCGGCGGCGAGCAGCGGCGGCATCGCCGCGTCCTCGGATGTGCGGCGCAGCGGGCCGGTGACGTCGGCGGCCTCCCGCAGCTCGGCGAACCGGGCGTCGTAGCGGTCCATCTCCTCGCCGGTGGCGGTCACCGGGGCGGGCCGGGGAGCCCGGGGTTCCGCGATGGGCGGCTCGCCGAGGCTCGTCATCTCCCGGACCTCGTCGTCGGCGAGGCATTCGCGGATGTGCTTGTCGATCTCGATGAGCAGCTGACGCGGGGTGAACGCACCGGCCCCGGCGAAGGCGCGCGGGGACACCGGCCACGACGGGTACGGCGGGACGAACCCCGCCTCCTGGTAGCGGAGGGTGAACCGCTTCTCGATGATCGCCCGGGCCACGTCGGCGTCGTCGATGCGGCGCAGCGGCGGCGTCTCCCGGAACCGGTCTGCGACGGTGTCGGCGGCGGTGGACTTGATGATGGTCCACGAGTTCGGAATGCAGGCCAGGACGGTGAGCGTGCGCCGGGTCGTCTGCCGTAACGCCATCAGGCCGTCCGCCATCCGGGCCAGCATCAGCGCCTGCTGCGGGCTCATCGCAGCGGCACCGGCCAGGGCGGGATCGCTCTGGATCGCCAATTGGGCGATGAGCGTGTCGATCTGGTCGATCGCCACCACCGACGGGCCGGTGAGGGCGAGAAGCCAGGACAGGTCCTGCACGATCTGCTGGGCAGGGCGCGGAACGCGGCGCATGCCCCAGGCCGCGCGTTCCCCGGCGGCCACCTCCTCGCCCGAGAGGAAGTAGTTCTCCGCGATGTCGCGGTGGGAGATGTCCTCGGAGGCGCTGAGCGCTAGCGCGCGTGCCGTCTCCTGGCAGGTGCGGGCGGCATGCCTGTCGAAGGCGCCCAGCCCTTCCAGGAATGCATCGAGCGCCGCTCGGGTCAGCTCGGTGTCGCCCATGACGGCCCGGCGCGCCGTCCGGGGTGCCCCGACCAGGGCGGACAGGCGCCGCAGCAGCAGTTTGAGCTGCGTCTCGCGCCTGCCGGGCACCGGCCGGGACAAGCCGTCGAGCATCGCGGCGAGCACGCCGTCCCAGAAGCTACCGGCGTCGAGCAGACCGACCAGAAAGAAGTAGCCGTCACGCTCCTGCACCTGCTGGCGGATCACACCCAGCAGGTGGGTCTTGCCGGAGCCGCGCTGACCCTGGACGACCAGGCCGAGCGGGCTGCCGTGCGGGTTCGACGCGGCCTCGTCCACCCCGGCGAGCACGTCCCGGAGGACCGGGACGTGCAGTCCCTCGACGTGGAAGGGCAACGGCCGCCACACGTCGTCGGGCACCGGCGCCCAGTCGAACCGCAGGGCGGCCAACGCGTTCCGTTCCGCCTCGTTCATCACACGCCGATCGCCAGCAGATGGTTCTCCTGCCCGCCGAGGCGGAGCGCGGCAGCGGTGTCCGCCTCGGTGAGCGTCTTCTGGTTCGACTCCGGCGCGATGGTGACGCCCTCGGACCGGCTGAGCTGCCGCAGCGCCGCGTCCAGGTCGTCGCGGGGCAGATCGGCGAAGAACGGTCGCAGGCGCCGCAGGCTCACCCAGGCGCCGGGCTCTTCGGCGAGCGCCCGGTACGCGGCGACGACACGTGCCTCCAGCGCCCCGGACACTTCGGGAGCCGGTGCCGGGGCCGGGCCGCGCACGTCGGTGAGCGCGAAGAGTTCGGCGAGCGTCGCACAGCCGCTGCGGGCCAGGACACGATCGCGCAGGTGCGCCTGCATCGCGGTGAGCGCGGCGCCGAGCGCGCTCGCTCCCCGCAGCGTGAAGTCGAGGTCGCTCTGCATCCGTACCCAGCCCTTGTCGTCCAGTTGCAGGGCGTACGTCGAGCCGCTCTTGCGGCTGGCGACGTAGTGCAGGCGGGTGAGCTTGTCGCGCTGCGGCTTGCGTACGTCCAGCCCGTAACGGTCGCGGAGTTCGGTGTTCAGCACCTCCCGCGCCTCGGCCATGAGCACGACGAGGATCGCGCTCTCGGATGCGGTCAGGTCATCGCCGGCCATGATGCCGTCCTTCCGCCAGGTCTCGGCGACGTGCCCGCAGATAAGTGCCGATCTGCTGGACCACGGTGCCGACGTCGTGGATTACTCGGGCGTTCGTGAAGCGCAGGACGGCGTAGCCGTCCAGTTGCAGTTGGACGTCGCGTTGCCGGTCGGCCTCGAAGCGAACCGGGCGGCAGTGCTCCGGACCGTCGATCTCCACCACGCACCGCTCGTCCGGCCACAGTAGATCCAGCCGCACCGGCGCGGCCAGGCGGTGCGACTGGTAGCTCTGGTTCCATCTCCGTCCGGCCGCCCAGCTCTGGGCCGCGAGCGCCGCCTCCAGCCTCTTCTCGGCGTCGCTGCCCGGGTGCGGCCAGCCCGCCACCGGCGCCTGGCCGACGGGCGCTGCCGGCGGTGCGACGCGAAAAGCCGGAAGTCCGTCCAGCCCGACCGCACCGGCTCCGGCCAGCCAGACCGCCGGGCCACCGTGCTGCACGAGCCACGCGGCCCCGGCCGCCATCACCGCGCCGTCACCGTGGGCCGGCTCGGCGAGCAGCACCACTTTCCGTCTGCCGAATGCGCCGGCGACGAGACGCGCCAACGCGGCGGCCTGGGCGCGCAGCGGGAGCGTCGTGGCGCCGGACCGTCGCCCGGTCACCGCGAAGACGGCCAGGTCGGACAGGAACGAACCGGGGTAGCGGTCACGGCGCGAGCGTGCGGCGGCCGCGGCTCGCACGGCGGCGAGTCCGGAGGTGTCCGGGCGGACATCGTGCGCGGCCTCGGGCAGCCAGGCCGGCAGCAGCTCGACGGCGACCCGTTCGAGCCGGTCCAGCACGGCGTGCACGAAGTCCACGGGCATGGTGCACGCCGAGACCGGGCGGTGCACGACGGCGGCCAGCTCCGCGTGGTCGCGGGCGACCATCATGGCGACCGCGTCGGCGTCCGCGCCTAGCAGAGCGACGACGCGGTCGGTAGGCAGACCGGCGAGGACCGGGTCCATGCAGCGTCGACCCTCCCCCACCGTCGACCCCGGACGTCGGATGACCAGAGTACGAATCGTCTTCGGCCGGCGCCAGCCCTGATACGCCGGACGGCGACGAATCGGCGACGCTCAGGTGATGTCGCGGCGCATCGGGACGACAACGGCGATCGCGGCGGCGGCGATCGCGTACCCGGTCAGCAGCAGCGCGCCGGCCGCCGGTGGCAGGAGTGCGACGGCGTCGCTGCCGAGCTGCGCGGACATCGCGTCGGCGACGTACGTGAAGTCGGTGAGTGCGGCGGTGGCGCCGCCGGGCAGGAGCGGGTAGAGCGCGTTGACGCCGGGGATCATCATCAGCACGGGCTCGGCCAGGTACAGGTAGCCGACCACGACGCACACGGCCGCGACCTGGTTGCGGAGCAGCGCGCCCACGCCGGTGCCGACGAGGAGGTACACCGCCATCGCGACGCCGATGCGGGCGAGCAGCGCCAGCACTGTGGGAGCGGGCAGGCCCAGCGACACGCCACGCGCGGCGGCGACTGTGAACAGGGCCGCCGCGGCGGAGCCGGCCAGGGCGATCCCGTAGCCGAGGCCGACGATCGCGTGGGTGGCGAGTTTGGCGGCGAGCACCCGTCCCCGGCGCGGCGCGAACATGAACGTGACGGCGGCGGTGCCGTGCCGGTACTCGGACGCGGCCGCGAGGGCCCCGGCGGCGGCCGGCACGAAGGCGGTAAAACCGAGGATGCCGAGGATCGACCGCAGGCCCTCCTCGGTGTGCAGGCCGGGCATCGGCGGGTCGAAGTTCTCCGGTCCGACGAGCGCCATGAGCCCGACCAGGCCGCCGCCGAGCGCGAGGGCGGCGAGCAGCAGCCCGGTACACATGCGGGTGGCCAGGATCCGGCGTAGTTCCGCTCTGATCAGGTTCATCGGGCCTCCGCCGTGTCGGTGGTCAGGTCGAGGAAGAGCTGTTCGAGGCTTGTGGTCTCGGTGACCAGCTCGTGGATCCGCAGCCGGTGGTCCGCGGCCAGGTCGGCGACGCGCGGCGCGTCCAGTCCGCGTACCCGCAGTCGGCCGGGCCCGGCCGGTTCGACGGACCCGGCGCCCGCCGTCAGGGCGGCGGCCAGGTCGGTGGCGTCCGGCGAGATGACGAGCACCGTCGGCGGGCCGGTGAGCCGGGACCACGGCCCGGCGGCGACGAGTTCGCCGCGCCGGATCACCACCACGTCGTCCACCACCTGCTGGACCTCGTGCAGGACGTGGCTGGAGACCAGCACGGTGCGGCCCTCGTCGGCGAGCCGGCGCAGCAGGCCGCGCAGCCACGACATGCCTTCCGGGTCCAGGCCGTTCGACGGTTCGTCGAGCAGCAGGACGCGGGGGTCGCCGAGCAGCGCCGTGGCGAGGCTGAGCCGCTGCCGCATGCCGGTGGAGAATTCCCGGGTACGACGGTCGGCGGCCTGCGCGAGGCCCAGCAGATCCAGCAGTTCCGCGACGCGGCTGTCCGGGCAGCCGGCCATCGCGGCGTAGACGCCCAGGTGGTCACGGGCGGTGTGGCCGGGGTGGAACGCGTTGCCGTCGAACACCGCGCCGACGGTCCGCGACGGCTGGGCCAGCCGGCCGTACGGCTGCCCGCCGATCGTGGCGGCGCCGCTGGTCGGCGTCACCAGTCCGGTCAGCATGCGCATCGTGGTGGTCTTGCCGGCGCCGTTCGGGCCGAGGAAGCCGGTGACCGCGCCGGGTCGTACGGTGAACGTCAGGTCGCGGACGGCGGTGACGTCGCCGTAGCGTTTGGTCAGGCCCGACGCCTCGATCGCCAGCCGGTCGCCGGTCATGGCCGGCTCCCCGTCGCACGCCCGATCGTCTCGGCAAGGCCTGCCGCGGCCGGGTCGGAGACGACGACCTCGTCGAACTCCCCGCCGGCCGCCGCGCGGTCCAGCACCAGGTGCAGGCCGGGCTGACCCCGCCGGGCCGCCACGAGCTGCCGGGGGCCGCCGAAGATGCCCCAGACGCCGACCTTGGCGAAGCCGGACACCGCGTACCCGCGCCGGGCGCCACGCGCCAGCCGGATCGGCTCGTCCACCGGTGCGGCGTGCCGCACGGCGGCCAGGCGTAGCGCGAACCGCTCCCGCCCGACCCACATCCGTTCCCATCCGGTGAACCGGATGTCGATCACATCGCCGTCGAGGATCACGGAGGCCATCAGTCGTCGCCCTTCGTCGTGTCGGAGTCGTGCGCTGACGTGTGCGTGTCGCCGGGGGTCGCCTGGCGGTCGGCGGGCATGAGGACGGTCGCCAGCAGCCGGGGGGTCCGTCCGCCGCCGGGCCCTCTGGCGAGCAACGGGCCGACCAGCGCGTTGAGCCCGGCCGCGAACTCGTGCAGTTCCGCGTCGGTCAGGTGCAGGACGAGCTGCTGGTATCCGACGCCGTCGGCGACGAAGTCGACGGACTCCCGGGCGAGGTAGCGGGAGAACTCCGACAGCAGGCTCGACACGAACGCGGTGAAGTAGCGCGCGTGGTCCTCCGGCGTCGCCGTCGCCAGTGCTGCGGGGTCCAGCGCCGCGCCGTGCGCGGGCAGCGCGTACACCCGCTCGACGGCCCCGCGGACCTTGCGCTCCTGCACCACGTCGAGCATCCCGGTCTTCACGAGCGTCGCCAGGTGCCGGTAGAGGGTGGCCTGCGGGACGTCGGGCAGCAGCTCGACCAGGTCGTGCGTGGTCACCCGGGCACCGGCGACCGCGCGCAGGATGCGGATCCGCACCGGGTGCAGCGCGATCTCCGCCCACCGCTCCATCGACGTCGTCACGCCGCAGACGTTATCACTATCGAGAACGATAACGGTAGGCGGTGAATGAGGACGGTGCCGGAGGGCAGCCGTCAGGCGGGCGGGCGGTTGTGGTGGGCGAGCACCCGTGACAGCAGCCGGGTCAGGTCCGCGCGCTCGTCCGGTGACAGCGGAGCGAGCAGTTCGTCCTGCACGGCGGCGAGTCGCTTCTCCAGCCGCCGCAACTGCCGCCGCCCGGCCGCGGTGATGGTGACGACGTTGCGCCGCCGGTCGGCCGGGTCCGGGCTGCGGGTGACGAACTCCCGCTCGGCGAGTTCGTTGAGTGCGGCCACCACGTCACTGACGTGGATGCCGCTGCGCCGGCCGAGCGCCGCCTGACTGGCCGGCCCGAACTCGTCGAGCGTGGCGAGCAGCCGGAAGTGGTAGCCGCGCGCGTCGACAGCCGCGAGCCCGTCGCTCACCAGCCGTCCGGCGCGTACGGCGGTCCGGGTGATGAGCCAGCTCGGCAGGCCGGCCAGGCGCGTCGGTACGAGATCCGGCTCCGGGTTGTCCACGAACCCAGCCTAACCGGAACCATTGGCGTCCCCAACGATCTGCGATACCGTTGGTCGCACCAACGTTAGTGTGACCAACGATCGGAGCACCACAGTGATCGAGCCGTTCCGTATCCACGTCCCCCAGGCCGACCTCGACGACCTGGCCGACCGCCTGGCCCGCACCCGCTGGCCCGACGAGCTGCCGGACGCCGGGTGGGACTACGGCATCCCGCTGACCCGGGTACGCGAGCTGGCCGAGCACTGGCGCACCGCGTACGACTGGCGGGAGGCCGAGGCCGAGCTGAACCGGTATCCGCAGTTCACCACCACAATCGACGGGCAGAACATCCACTTCCTGCACGTACGCTCCGCCGACCCGGACGCGCTGCCGCTGATCCTCACCCACGGCTGGCCCGGCTCGGTCGTGGAGTTCCTCGACGTGATCGGCCCGCTGTCCGAACAGTTCCACCTGGTCGTACCGTCGATCCCCGGGTTCGGCTTCTCCGGCCCGACCTGGGAGCGCGGCTGGGACGTCGACCGCGTCGCCCGCGCCTGGGCCGAACTGATGCGCCGGCTCGGCTACCGGCGGTACGGCGCACAGGGCGGCGACTGGGGTTCGGTCATCTCCACCCGGCTCGGCGGCATCGACCCGGAGCACGTCGTCGGCGTCCACCTCAACTACCTGCCCACGCCCCCGCCACCAGGCTGGACCGGGGAAGCCGGACTGTCAGGCGAGGACCGGGACCGGCTCGCCCGCATCAGGCGGCTCAAGACGCAACGGCACCCTCATCAGGTGCTCTACGCCAGCCGGCCGCAGACCGTGTCGTACGCGCTCAACGACTCACCCGTCGGGCAGCTCGCGTGGATCGCAGAGAAGTTCACCGAGTGGACCGACGCCCGATCCAGCATCAGCGTGGATCGCATCCTCACTGACGTCTCGGTCTACTGGTTCACCGGCACCGCCGCCTCGTCCGCGCGGCTGGTGCGGGAGAGCGCGTTCGGTGGCCCGCCCGCGCCCTGCCCGCCCCCGCTCGGGGTCGCCGTGTTCGCGCACGACATCACCCGGTCCGTGCGGCCGATCGCCGAACTGACGTACACGATCCGGCAGTGGAGCGAGTTCGACCGGGGTGGTCACTTCGCCGCGCTGGAGGTGCCGGAGCTGTTCGTCGACGACGTCCGGTCCTTCTTCTGGAACCTGCGGTGACGGCGGCGCTCAGCCCATCGCCGCCGCGAACATCCCGGGCTCGTACGAGCCGCCGCGCTGGTGCACGAGCACCGCGAACCGGTTCGCCGCGTTGATCAGCCCGAGCAGGCAGACCAGCGCGGCGATCTGGTCGTCGTCGTAGTGCTTGCGCACCTGCTCCCACGTCTCGTCGGACACGCCCTGGTGGGCGTCGGCGAGCCGGGTGCCCTCCTCGGCGAACGCCAGCGCCGCGCACTCGGCCTCGGTGAACACAGTCGACTCGCGCCAGGCGGCGACCAGGTTCAGCCGGACCGCGCTCTCGCCCCCGGCCACCGCCTCCTTGGTGTGCATGTCGATGCACCAGCCGCAGCCGTTGATCTGGCTGGCCCGCAGCGACACCAGCTCCTGGACGGTGCGGGGCAGCGACGACTGGTGGATCATCAGGCCCGCACCGGCGAAGCGCTTCATGAACGTCGCCGAGACCGGGTTCTCGAACAGGTTGAATCGGGTCTGCATGGTTGCGCCCTCTCTGCTGGGGTGGACGTCGGACGAACACGAGATGCCGGGGACCGCCCCGGCGTGACGGCGGCGCCGGGTGAGGACCACCACAGCGACCGGCTGTCACACGGCGACAGCGGCCGGCGTCTGGTGGCGAACGCAACCGAGCAGCGAAGGAGCCAGTCATGGCGGACCGCGCCACCGAGGACTTCCTCGCGCACCGGAACCTGCTCTTCACCGTCGCGTACGAGATGCTCGGCTCGGCGGCCGACGCGGAGGACGTGGTGCAGGAGACCTGGCTGCGCTGGGCCGGCGTCGACCTGGAGGCGGTCCGGGACCGGCGTGCCTACCTGGTCCGGATCGCCACCCGGCAGGCGCTGTCCCGGCTGCGCACGCTGGGGCGGCGCAAGGAGTCGTACGTCGGCTCGTGGCTGCCCGAACCGCTGCTCACCGCGCCCGACGTCGCAGACGACGTGACGCTTGCGGAGAGCGTGTCGATGGCGATGCTGCTGGTGCTGGAGACGCTCACGCCGACCGAGCGGGCCGTGTTCGTCCTGCGGGAGGTGTTCGACGTCGGCTACGACGAGATCGCCGAGACGGTCGAGCGGACCCCGGTCGCCGTGCGGCAGATCGCGCACCGGGCGCGGGCCCACGTCGCGGAGCGCCGCCCCCGGCGTACCGTCCCGGCGGCCGAGGCCCGCGACGCGCTCGACGCGTTCCGGCGGGCGGTCGAGACCGGCGACCTGGACGGGCTGCTCCGCGTCCTGGCCGCGGACGCGGTGCTGGTCGGCGACGGCGGCGGGATCAAGCAGGCGATCGCCCGCCCGGTCACCGGCGGCGACAAGGTGGCCCGCCTGCTCGCGGGCGGCTGGCGCCGGATCGCCGCCGTGGCGTCGATGGAACCGGTGCAGGTCAACGGCTACCCGGCGCTGCTGGTACGCCTCGACGGCGAGCTGGACACGGTCGTCGCGGTACGCCTCGACGACGGCCGGATCAGCGGCCTCTACGCGGTGCGCAACCCGGAGAAGCTGTCCCACATGACCCGCGAGACGACGCTGCGCCGGTGACCGGCGGAAAGGCACGGCGGGAGGGCACAGCGGGCGGAGCGTGCGACGATCGCCGGATGAGCAGCGCCGCCTCCCCCGACGTCAGCGCCCTCGCCATCAACGTCACAGTGCCGGAGGAGTTGCGCTGGACCGACACCCGGCGCGGCGAGGAGTTCACGCTGACCACGCTCAACATCCGGCTGCTGCCGGACGGGCGCCTCGCCGCGAAGGCGTACGGCCGGCCCACTGCCGGTGGACGCGGCGCGTACGTGTCGTTCCGGGTGCCCGACCGGCCGGAGCTGGCCGCGCTCATGGCCGCGGCGGCCGACCGCGCCGCCGCGCTCTGGGCCGCGCACGGCGGCCTGGACTGACCGCGCTCAGCGGCGGACGCCCACCCCGCCGTAGCCGTGCGACACCGCCGCCTGCGGCTCGCCGTCGGGCCGCCAGTCCGCCACCTTGACCAGGCCCGGCTCGACCAGCTCGTACCCGTCGAGGAACCGGGCCACCTCGTCGCGGGTGCGGGGCACGAGCGGGGAACTGCTGCGGCGGTAGATCGCTGTGCCCTGCTCGGTGGGCAGCGTCGGCAGGCCGTCCAGGGTGAGGTGGGACAGCGCGAGCACGCTGCCCGGGACTGTCGCGTCGCGCAGCGTCGCCACCGCCGCGTACGGGTCGTCGGCGTCCGGCACGAAGTGCAGCACCGCGAGCAGCAGCACCGCCACCGGCTCGCTCAGGTCGATGGTGTCCCGCAGCGCCGGGTCGGCCAGCAGGTCGCCGGGACGCCGCAGGTCGCCCTGGAGCACGACGGTGCGGCCGTCGGCAGGCAGCAACCGCCGGGCGTACGCGACGGCGACCTCGTCGTGGTCGACGTAGACCACCCGGGCGTCGGGGCGTACGGCGCGGACCACCTCGTGCACGTTGCCCTGGGTGGGCAGGCCGGCGCCGATGTCGAGGAACTGGCGTACGCCCTGCCCGGCCGCCCAGCGCACGACCCGGCGCAGGAACGCGCGGTTGCTCTGCGCGGCGACGCCGGTGTCCGGGAAGATCTTCAGGACCTCCTCGGCCGCGGCGCGGTCGGCCGCGAAGTTGTGGCAGCCGCCGAGGTAGTAGTCGTACATCCGGGCGACATTGGGTCGGTTCTCAGCCTCCGTCACGCCTCGATGTGTAGCACTCTGGGCGACACACCGCTGACCCGTCGTGTCGGCGGTCCGGCCGATCCCGCCGTCCACCTGGTACGACGGTGGGACACGCCGGCGCGAGGAGGTACCGATGACAGGTGGACGGGAGACAGTGGAGGTCGAGCCGGTGGTGTTCCGCGCCGTCTACGACTCGCCCGCGTCGCTGCCCGGGCGGCACCGGTGGACCACCCCGGAGGCGGACGTGCGACGGCTGGAGAAGCTGCTGAACATGCCGGCGCGCAGCATCGGCGCGCCGCTGTGGGTCAGCGGCGACGAGCCGGACTGCCCGAAGTGCGGGCGGCGGGTCACCTGGTACGACATCGTCGCGTCCGCGCTGCACGGCGTACACGACCACACGATGATCGCGCGGGTGATCCTCGGCGAGCGCAAGTACGTGAACACCGAGGTGCCGGACGCGATCCCGGGTGTCCACTGTGCCGACTGCCGCACCCCGATCACCGGGCTGCGCAGCTTCAAGTGCCACAACTGGGCGTACGCGTTCGAGGCGCTGGAGGAGGTCGTCGCCCGGATGTCCGGCCTGCCGGCTCAGTCGCCGCCCGCCTCCTGAGCGCGCCGTTCTGGACGGCGGCCGGGCGGGGCCTCCGGCTCGGGACCGGGGTCGGGCACCGGCGGCATCGGCCGGGTGACCGGCCCGTCGCCGGTGACGCGGAGCTGTTCGCCGTGGTGCCACAGCTCCACCGCGTCACCAGGCCCGGCGTCCGGCAACTCGTAGCGGGCCTCCTGCGGCGTGAGCGTGACCCGCAGCCGGTGCCCGTGCCGGCGCAGGTGGAACGCGAGCCGGGTGATCGGCCGGGGTAGCCGCGGCTCGAACGCGAGCACGCCCCGGTCGTCGCGCAGCCCGCCGAAGCCCTGCGCCACCACCAGCCAGGCGCCGGCCAGGGACGCCAGGTGCAGCCCGTCGGCGGTCTTGTCGCCCAGGTCGGCGAGGTCCTGGAACGCCGTCTCGGCGAACAGGTCGTACGCCAGGTCGAGGTGCCCGACCTCGGCGGCGAGGATCGCCTGCGCGGACGCCGACAGCGACGAGTCCCGGACGGTCCGCGCCTCGTAGTAGGCGACGTTGCGCGTCTTCTCCTCGGCGGTGAACTCCCCCGGGCAGCGCAGCATGGCCAGCACCAGGTCGGCCTGCTTGACCACCTGCTTGCGGTACAGCTCCAGGTAGGGGAAGTGCAGCAGCAGCGGGTAGTCGTCCTCGCCGGTGCCGGCGAAGTCCCACTCCGGCTGCGCGGTGAATCCGGCCGACTGCTCGTGCACACCGCGCTTGCCGTCGTACGGGACGAACATGGCGTCGGCGGCGGCCCGCCAGCCGGCCGCCTCGGCGGCGTCGACGCCGAGCCGCGCGGCCACCTCGGGGCAGCCCTCGGCGGCGTCGGCGGCGCCGCGCAGGTTGCGCCGGGCCATCAGGTTGGTGAAGACGTTGTCGTCGACCAGCGCCGAATATTCGTCCGGGCCGGTGACGCCGGTCAGGTGGAACGCGCCGCCGTCGTCGAAGTGGCCGTAGCCGTGCCACAGCCGGGCGGTCTCGATCAGCACCTCGGCGCCGCACTCGGCGAGGAACGCGGTGTCGCCGGTCGCCGCCACGTACCGCAGCACCGCGTCGGCGATGTCGGCGTTGACGTGCAGGCCCGCGCTGCCGGCCGGCCAGTAGCCGGAGCACTCCCGGCCGCTGAGCGTCCGCCACGGGTAGGTGGCGCCGGTCAGGCGCAGCTCGGCCGCCCGGTCGCGGGCCTCGGGCAGGTGGGCGTGCCGCCAGCGCAGCGCCGAGCGGGCCAGCTCCGGCGCCAGGTACGTCAGCACCGGCAGCACGTAGCCCTCGGTGTCCCAGAGCACGTGCCCGTCGTAGCCGTTGCCGGTCAGCCCCTTGGCCGGGATGGTCCGGTCGCCGTCGGCGCGGCCGGACTGGAGCAGGTGGAACACCGAGAACCGCACCGCGAGCTGCAGCTCCGGGTCGCCCTCCAGCTCGACGTCGGCGGTGGTCCACGCCACGTCGAGCGCGGCGCGCTGCTCGGTGAGCAGGGCGTCGAACCCGTCGTCGCGGGCCGTGGCCGCCTCCGCGACGACCAGGTCGGCCAGCTCGCCAGCCGGGGTGCCGTCGACGTCCGCGCACTCGTACGCGGCGAACCGGGTGACCCGGATGCGCTCGCCGGGGCGTACCGGACCGGACAGCGCCAGCCGGAACCGGTCGGCGGTCAGCTCGGTGTCGGTGGCGATCTCGTCGGGCGCTTCGACCCGGTGTGCGACGGCGACGGCGACCCGCTGGCCGCTGCGCCCGGTCCGGTGCACGAGCACCCCGTCGAGGCCGTCTTCGCGGCGGATCTCGCCGGTGAGCGGGTCGTGGATCACCGAGGCGGCCCGGGGGTCGTCGGCGCGTTCCGGCACCCGCTGGTTGGCGAGCAGGTCGGCGCCGACCCGCAGCCGGACCGGCTCGTCCAGCGGCTCGACCGCCCAGTCGACGGCGGCGACCGGACGGCGGGTCAGCGAGACCAGGCGGGTGCTGCGGATCCGCACACCCCGGCCGCCCGGCGAGACCCACTCGGTCTCCCGGCGGACCACCCCCGCGCGCAGGTCCAGTTCCTGGTGGTGCCGCCGGATCGTGCCGGTGCTCAGGTCCAGCGGCTCGTCGTCGACCCAGAGCCGGATCAGGGCGGCGTTCGGCGCGCTGATCACGGTGTCGCTGCGTTCCGGGAACGCGTACCCGCTCTCCGGGTAGGTCAGCTCGTGCTGCTCGTGGAACCCGTTGAGGTAGCTGCCGGGCATGCCGCAGGGCTCGCCCTCGTCGAGCGTCCCGCGCCAGCCCACCCAGCCGTTGGCGAGCGCGAAGACGGACTCGGTCTCGCCCAGCCGGTCCAGGTCCGCGCTCGTGCGCCGGATCCGCCAACCGTCGTCGCCGTGCGGCACGTGCCCTCCCGAGTCCGAAGCCTGGACCGCCACCGAACCAGACCCGGCTGGGAGGTGGCTGGGACTCCGATACCCGTGGCGAACCCGCCCGCACCTGCGGGTGGCCGATCACACGGTGACGAGCACCAGCGTGGCGGCGGTGCCGAGCACCAGGAACGGACCGAACGGCAGGTGCCCGGACCAGCGGACCCGCCGGGCGGCGAGCAGCGCCACCCCGGCCGACCCGGCGAGGAGGAGCGCGAGCACCAGCCCGGCCACCAGCACCGGCCAGCCGTACCAGCCGAGCAGCGCGCCCGCGCCGAGCGCCAGCTTGGCGTCGCCGAGACCGAAGCCGCGCCGCCCGAACAGCAGCGTGGTCGCGGCGAAGCCGCCGCCGAGCGCCAGAGCGGCCAGGACGGCGCGTACCAGCGGGTCGACGCCCGGACCGGTCAGCGCGGCCACCCCGAGCAGCGCCCACACGCCGGCGGCGGCCAGCCAGGTGAGCCGGTCGGGCAGGCGGTGCGCCATCGCGTCCACGATCGTCATCGGCACCGCCCAGACCAGCCACCACGCCAGCGCCAGCCGCGCGGCGGGCGCGCCGCCGGCGAACACCGGCACGGCCACCGCGAGCAGCAACGCCACCTCCACCACCGCGGGCGGCGCGCCGACCCGGGCCCGGCAGGCCGGGCACCGGGCCACGGGGCCGAGCGCCGGCAGCGGCCGGTCCAGCCCGATCGGGGCGCCGCAGCCGTCGCACGCCGTCCGGTCCGGACACCCCGGCGGTACGGCGTAGCGCGCCACCGCCAGCCGGAGCAGGGGTACGACCGTCAGGGCGGCGGTCAGCCGGGTGCTCGGACGGCGGGCATCGGCCACCGGTCCGGTACGCCGCACCCGTTCAGCCGTCATGCCGGATCCCCCGTCCGGTCGCCGTGCGTTCCATCGTGGAGCACACAGAGTGATTTATCGCTCGCGCGGATGTGACGGAGGAAGCCCGCAGCGGCGTGCGGCGCGACGCGCGACCGGCCGGGACTAGCCAGGGCGTGAGCCCCGGCGAACCGACGGGACGGATCGGACGAGCGGCATGCTCCCCACCCATACCGGCGGCCCGTCGCCACCGCCGCGGCGCGTACGGGTGAGCACACACCAGCCGGCCCGGAGCCCTGCCGAAGCCCACCAGTCATCGTGGTGACACACACCGGCCACCACCTCCCGTCTTCACTCACCGTGTTCACGTGAATTGCCTCTGTTGCATCGGCGGACGTGAGCCTATGCTCGCCCCTTGGGTACGACGCAACCCCCGATCAATTGGCGTCGGAGGCACCAGGGCACAGAATCCGCAGCGATCAGTACAGGTCAATACAAGTGGCGGCGACGGGGGCCCGGAGTGACAGTTCCGGGCGCGCTTCCGCATGCCCGGAGCGGGTCGGCGTGATCGCCCCGGGCCGGCACCGAGGAGGGATCGGCGTTGCGCACACGGCAATCCCGCCGATGGGAAATCTTCCTGCTCAGCATCGTGCTGGTGGTCGGCTCGGCCGGCTGCGGCACCGAGCCGGAGGCGGTCACCCGTCCGCTGACCGGCCGCGCCGCCGCACCCGCCGCCCATTCCAGCGCCGAGGAGAACGCGGCCGGAAAAGCGGCTCTGGCCGCCTATTCCGGCTATCTCGACGCGTCCCGGGCAGCCAGTGCGCGCAGCGATCCGTCCCATCCCGCTCTGACCCGTTTTCTGGCTGATCCGCTGCTGACCCGGGTGCGAATGGCGATTCTCGACGCGAAGGAGCACGGCGCGATGCGTACCGGGAAACTGGTCTCCGACCCCGAGGTCGTGTCGGTCGACCTGGCCGCCCGCCCGCCCACAGTCGAGATCCAGGACTGCCTGGACGCGAGCGGCTACCGGCTCGTCTACGCCAAGGACCGCAAGGCCGTGCCCGGCACGCGCGGCGGGCGCTACCTGGCCACCGCCACGGCGGTCCGGTACCCGGACGGCCGGTGGCTGATCAACGGCGGCGCCGCGCACCAGGACCAGCCGTGCTGACCTGGGGAGGAAGGGGTGTCCCGGCCCGGCCGGCCCGGGCCGGGACGCTCCGCCGGCTGCTGCTCGCCGCCGGCCTGGCCGCGCTGCTGACGCTCACCGGCGCACCCGCCCGCGCCGCCGACCCCGGCGGCTCGTGCCCGCCGGAACAGACCGACTGCGACGTCTGGGACGACGACCCCGGCACCCCGGGCGGACCGGGTGGGCCGGGTGGGCCGGGTGGCGGCGGGGACAACGGCGGCGGGGGCGGCAGCACCCCGAAGTGCCAGTGGAACGGCCGGGCCATCCCCTGCTACCACCCGATTCTCGGCTGGTTCAACAACGCCGACGGCTGCTACTACAAGCTCGAAGAGCCGCAGGACGAGGCCCCTCCCGGCAAGCAGTGGTACCAGCTCACCTGCAACGGTGGCGACCTCGGCAGCCTGCGCCGGGCGCTTCTCGACGCGCCGCCGCCCGGCTACGGCGCGCCGCCGGACCCGGAGGAACTGGCCCGCCGTGCGCTGGCGTCGATCTCGCTGCTCCCGCCCCGCGCCGCCGTGGCGCCCCGACGCAGCCAGGGCCCCGGCCTGGTCGGGCTGCCCGTCTGGATGTGGGCCAGCCCGGGCGCGGCGTACTTCGGGCCGCTGTCCGCGTCCGCCTCCGACCGGGGACTGACCGTGGAGATCACCGCGAAGGTGGACCGGATCGTCTGGCACATGTCCGACGACATCGACGTCACCTGCGACGGGCCGGGCACGCCCTACCGGGCCGACGGGCCGAGGGCCGGCTCCACCTCACCCGACTGCGGCCTCGACCAGGGCTATCCGAAGGCCGGCACCTACCAGGTGAGCGCCACGACGTTCTGGACCGTCGAGTGGTCCGGCGGCGGCGAGAGCGGCGTCATCGCCCAGAGCCGGTCCAGCGGCGTCGTCCTGGTACAGATCAACGAGCTTCAGGTGGTGACCCGATGAGTGTCGTGGCAGCCCGCAACGGAACCCCGGTGGAGGCTCCCGTCGCGCCGCCGAAGGTGGTCCGGCAACGACGCGTCCGCCCCGGCCTGCTCGGCCTGGCGGTCCTGCTGATCGCCCTCGGCGGCCTGGGCGCCGCGTTCGCGGTCACCTCGGTCCGCTCCACCGGCACGTACCTCGCAGTGGCCCGGCAGGTCGACGTGGGACACCAACTGACCGCCGACGACCTGGTGCCGGTACGCGTCTCCGGCGGGCGGGAACTCCAGCCGGTGCCCGCCGACCGGATGGACGAGGTGCTGGGGTTGCGGGCGGCCGTCCGGCTCACCCCCGGCACGCTGCTCACCCCGGCGCAGCTCACCGAGGCCCCGCTGCTCGGCCCCGGTCAGCAGCAGATCGCGCTGGGGCTGGAACCCGAGCAGGTGCCGGCGCGCAAGCTGCACCCCGGCGACAAGGTGCTGCTGGTCAGCACCCCGTCGAACGCCACCGGCGGCGGCTCGGAGGCGTCCCGCGGCGGCGGCACCCGGTTCGAGGGCACCGTGATCGACACCGCCGCGCCGCAGAACGGCGACGTGGTGGTCTACCTGGCGCTGGCCGTACGGGACGTACCAGCTGTCGTGGCGCTCGCCGCCGACGACCGGATCGCGCTCGTGCTCACCGAGGCGGCCTGATGGCGATCATCGCCCTGGTCTCGGCGAAGGGTTCGCCGGGCGTCACCACCGCCGCGCTCGCCGCCGCGCTGAGCTGGCACCGGCGGCTCGTGCTGGCCGAGTGCGACCCGGCGGGCGGCTCGATCCTCGCCGGTTACCTCGGCGGGGCGCTGGACGGCCCGCGCGGCATCGGTGAGCTGGCGGTGGGTGAGCTGCGGGACGGCAGCCTGGAGCACGCGTTCTGGTCCCAGCTGGTCGACCTGGACGCGCCCCGCCGCGAGCGGCTGCTGCTGCCCGGCGTCGTGGACCCGGCCCAGGCCGGCAGCGTGATCCCGCTCTGGCAGCGCTTCGCCGACTACTTCACCGGGCTGGAGCGGGGCGAACCGCCGTACGACGTGCTCGTCGACTGTGGCCGGCTGGCAGTGGGCGGTCCACCGTGGCCGCTGCTGCGGGCCGCCGCGGTGGTACTGCTGGTGACCCGCGCGCACCTGCCCGACCTCTCCGCCACCCGGGCCACCGCCCGCGCGATCGAGCGGGACCTCACCGAGCACCGCGTACCGCCCGGCACGCTGCGCCTCCTCGTCGTCGGGGACGGGCACGGCACCAGCGAGATCAGCAAGGCGCTACGGCTGCCGGTGATCGCCCGCCTGCCGCACGACCCGCGTACCGCCGAGGTGCTCGCCCACGGCGGCACCGTACGGGCCAACCGGCCGCTGATGCGCGCGGCCGGCGCCCTGGAGGTGCCGGTCCGGGCGCTGCTGGACCGGCGGCGCGCCCGGCTGGCCTGGCCCGGGGCGACCACACCGCGCGCGGTGACCGCGCCGAGCGTGCCGGGGGTGTCCGGTGCGGTTTGAGCCGGTCTCCCACGACCCACGCGCGCAGCAGCCGGGCGTCGTCTCCACTGTGCCGCCGCTCGCCCCGCCGAACGGGCGGCACCACGTCCCCGGCCCGGCGCCCGCCGCGCCACCGGCGCCACCGCCACGCCCCCGGGTCGACTTCGCCGTGGTCCGCGAGCTGCGCCGGGAACTGAGCGAGCGACTCACCCACTGGCAGCGCGGACGCGAGTTCGACGCCGACGCCGAGGAGGTCGAGCGCGCCCGGCTGGCGGTAGCCGTGGTGTCCGCGTACGCCGACTCGGTACGCCGGGCCGGCACGCCGATGGCCGCGGACTCGGAACGCCTGCTGCTCGACCAGGTCACAGCCGAACTCGTCGGGCTGGGCCGACTCCAGACGCTGCTCGTCGACGACAGCATCGAGGAGGTGCACATCCTCGGCTGCGACCAGGTACGCATCACCCGGCACGGCGGCGGCGTCGACTGGGCCGAGCCGATCGCCGAGACCGACGACGAGCTGGTGGAGATCCTCCAGGCGGCGGCCCGCCGGGCCGGTGCCACCGAGCGGTCACTGTCCACCTCGAAGCCCACGCTCGACCTGCAACTACCGGACGGCAGCCGGCTCGCCGCCGTGTTCCTGGTCAGCCACCGCCCGTACGCGGTGATCCGCAAGCACAACACGCTCGAAGTGAGCCTGGAGGACATCGCGGGCGGCCGGCCCGACCTGGACGAGATGATCGACCCGCTGCTGCGCGACTTCCTCCGCGCGTCCATGCGGGCCGGGCTGAACATCATGGTCGCCGGGCTCGCCGGTGCCGGGAAGACCACTGTCATCCGCGCGCTGATGGACGAGATCCCGGCCGACGAGCCGTACGTGCTGCTGGAGGAGAGCCGGGAACTGCTGCCGGCCCGGCGCGGGCACAAGCACCGGGCGGTGATGAGCTTCGAGTCCCGGGAGGGCCACGGCGAGCGCGGCGCGGACGGGCGGCCGGCGGGTGAGGTCAGCATCGCCGACCTGATCCCGGTGTCACTGCGCATGGGCGTGCTGCGGATCATCGTCGGCGAGGTGCGGTCCCGGGAGATCGTGCCGATGCTCCAGGCGATGACCACCAGCCGCGGGTCGATGTGCACCATCCACGCGCGTACCCCCTCGGGGGTGAGCGAACGCATCATCGAGCTGGCGCTGTCCCACGGCCGGGAGATGACAGTCGACCAGGCCCGCCGGATGGCCGGTAACGCGCTCGACCTGATCGTCTACGTGACGGTCGAGGACGAGACAGCGATCGGCGGGCGCAAGCACCGGTTCGTGTCGCACGTCGAGGAGGTCATCGGCGTCGGCGAGGGCAACCGGATCACCACCACGACCGTCTTCGGCCCCGGACCGGACGGCCGTGCGGTCCCCCGCCACCTGCCCGAACGCATCCGCGACCAACTGCTGCGCGTCGGCTACGACGCCCGCCTGCTCACCCGGTTCGTCGAGGCCGGCGTGGGCGCTTGGCGGCGGCCCCGGCACACCCGCCTCGGGGCGCGGCCGAGCGGAGGCCCGGCGTGACGCAGATCGAACTGATCGCCCTGGTCTCCGGCGCGGCCTGCGTGGCCGGGCTGGTGCTGACAGTGGTCGCGCTCGTCGGCACCCGCCGCCCGCCGGGTCCGGCGCCCGGTGCCGGGCCGGGCCTGAGCCGGCTCTGGACCGGTTCCGGCGCGAGCCGCGCCGACCAGCGCCGCTACCAGCTCCTGCTCGGCGCCGCTGTGGTCGCCGGGGCGGCGGCGTTCCTGCTCACCGGGCTGCCGGTGGTCGGCCTGCTGGTGGCGCTCGCGGTACCGGGCGTGCCGTGGCTGTTCGCGGTCGGCCGGGCCGAGCAGCGGGCCATCGCCCGGGTCGAAGCCGTAGGCGAGTGGACCCGCCGGCTCAAGGACATCTCGGCCACCGGCCAGGGACTCCAGCAGGCGATCATCGGCACCATCGCCACCGCGCCGGAGGAGATCCAGGAGGAGGTACGCACGCTCGCCGCCCGCCTCCAGGCCGGCTGGCTGGCCCGCTCCGCGCTGCTCGCCTTCGCCGACGAGATCGCCGACCCGGTCGCCGACCAGGTGGTGGCCGCGCTGATCCTGCACCTCACCGACCGGGGCGAGCGCCTCGGCGACGTGCTCGGGTCGATCGCCACCGCCGCCTCGGCCGAGGTGGCGACCCGGCGCGAGGTCGAGGCCAAGCGCACCCAGCCCCGGTTCGCGGTCCGCTTCCTCACCGGCATGACGCTGGCGACGCTCGCGTACGGGCTGGTGAACAGCGACTACATCCGTCCCTACGGGACGCTGACCGGTCAGCTCGTGATGGCGGTGCTCGGCGCGGCGTTCGTCGGCCTGCTGGTCTGGGTGCGCTCGATGAGCCAGCCGCCCCGGCCGGCGCGGTTCCTTCCGGCGCCCGACCTGGATGAGGCGATCGCGTGAGCGCACTCAACTGGCAGCTGGCGATCGCGGTGCTCGGCGGGTGCGCGGTCGGGCTCGGGCTGTTCCTGGTCGTACGCGAGGCGCTGCCGGCCACCCCGGCGCTCGGCCCGGCGCTGCGCCGGCTGCACCAGCCGCCCGGCCAGGCCCCGGCCGCCGGCGCCGGGCCGGACTGGCTCGGCGGGTTCGCCCGCTGGCTGCGCCCGCCGCACCGGCAACTCGCCCTGCTAGACCGCACCCCGGAGCAGTACGCGCTGTCGGTGCTGCTGTCCGCGCTCGTCGGCTTCGCCACCCCGGCGGTCGCCTCGGCGGTGCTCTTCGTCGGCGGGGTGGCGCTGCCGGTGGCCGTACCGGTGGTGGCCAGCCTGGGCCTGGCGCTCGGCGCCGGACTGCTCGCGCACCGCACGGTCCTGGCCAAGGCGGACGCCGCCCGGGACGAGTTCCGGCAGGCGGTCTGCACCTACCTCGACCTGGTGGCGTTGCAGCTGTCCGCCGCGCACGGCCCGGTGCAGTCGCTGGAGCGCGCGGCGGCGGTCTGCGACGGCTGGGTCTTCGACCGGATCCGGGAGGCGCTGCGGCTCGCGCAGCTCCAGATGCACTCGCCCTGGGACGAGTTGCAGGAGCTGGCCGAGCGCATCGGCATCCCGGAGCTGGGTGATGTGGGCGCCATCATGCGCTCCTCCGGCAGTGAGGGCGCCCAGGTGCACGAGACGTTGCGGTCCCGCGCCGACTCGCTGCGCGACCAGATCCGTACCGACAACCTGGCCCGGGCCGAGGGGGTCACCAGCAAGTTGGACATCCCCGGCTCGCTGCTGGTGTTCGTCCTGCTCGGCTTCGCCGTCTATCCGTTCCTCGCCCGTCTGTGAACCCACCTTCGAGAAGGAGACGACCATGCACCTCTACGCCTACCTGTACGTGGCGGTGAGCACCCGCCTCGCCGAGCTGCGCCGGGACTCCGAGCGCGGCGACAGCCCGGTGCCGACCGCGGTGATCATCTTCGGCCTGGTCGCGGTGGCCATGGCGGTCACCGGGCTCGCCCTGGCCAAGGCGAACAACTGGATGAACGCCATCCCGAACAACACGGCGCCGCAGGCCCCGTGATGCCCCGCCCCGCCCGTACGGTCCGGAGCCGGCCGGCGTCTGCCGGCCGGCTCGCCGGCCCGCCCGGTCCGGGGCGGTTCACCGCCGCCCTGCGCGCCCGCCTGGCCGAGGGCGAGCGGGGCGCCAACCCGGTCGAGCTGGCCGTGGTGATGCCGGTGATCCTGGTGATGCTGTTCGGCTCGATCCAGGTCGCCGTCTGGTTCGTGGCCCGTTCCACAGCGCTGAACGCCGCGCAGACCGCTGTGAACGCCCAGCGCACGATCGACGCCGGGCCGGACGCCGGACGGCAGCGGGCGATCAGCTTCCTGCAACAGTCCGGGGACTGGCTGGTCGGCTGGGAGCAGACCGGCCCGACCTGCGTCGAGACAGCCACAGCTGTCACCTGCACGGTGCAGGGACGCTCCCTGTCGGTCATCCCGGGCGTCTCGTTCGAGGTCACGCAGACCGCGCACGGCCCGGCCGAACACTGGACCACCGGATGAGCGCCGGGCCACGGCGGGACCGGGGTTCCGTCTCGATCGAGGTGGCGGTGCTCGCGCCCGCCTTCATCGGGCTGATGGTGCTGGCCGGGGTCGCCGGGCGGACCGCGATCGCGGACGAGGCGGTGGAGTCGGCCGCCCACGACGCCGCCCGGGCCGCCTCGCTCGCCCGCACCGCCGACGACGGCGCGGAGGCCGCCGAGGTGGCGGCCCAGGACCAGCTCGGCTGGGCAGGGCTGAACTGCACCGGCCCACCCCAGATCGATCTCGCGGGCTCGGTGGCCGGGACGACGACGAGCTTCGCCGCCGCGTACCAGAGCGCCGCAGGCGTGCCGGCGACAGTGACCGTCACGGTGACCTGCACCGTCTCCTTCGACGACCTGAGCGCGCCCGGCCTGCCCGGCGTCCCGGGCGGCAAGACCGTCTCGGCGAGCTTCACCTCGCCGCTGGACACCTACCGGAGTCGCGGATGACCGGGCGGCGCGAGGCGGAGAACGGCCGGGTGAGCCTGTTCCTGGCCGTGGCGATGACGGGCGTACTCGCGATCATCGGCCTCGCCTACGACGGCGCCGGTCAACTGCGCACGCTCCAGCGCGCGGACAACCTGGCCGCCGAGGCGGCCCGCGCCGGCGGCCAGATGATCGACCGCGCGCGGGCCATCGAGGGCGGCCCGAAGCGGATCGACCAGGTCGCCGCCCGCGCCGCTGTCGCCGCCTACCTCGACGCCGCGGGCGGCGTCCAGGACCACGACGTCGACTTCCCCGTGGTCGGCACCGAGACCCAGATCCGGGTACGCGTGCAGATCACCTACAGCCGGGACCTGCTGAGTCTGTTCGGCGTGCAAGAGAACGCCACCGTCACCGGTGAGGCCACCGCTCGGGCGCTCACCGGACCACCGTAGGAAGGGAAGGCCGCCATGGGCGCACCCCGACGCTCCCCCGTCCGCCGCGCCGGCCAGGTTCTCACCGGCCTCGGCGCCCTCGTCGTGCTCGTCGGCGTGCTGGCCGGCGGGCCGGTCGCGTTGCTGGCGTTCGCCGGCAACCCGCTGCCGGATCACCTGCCCACGCTGGCCGAGGTCGGTACGGCGTTGACCAGCCGCGACGACGGCCGGCTGTTCCTGCGCGCGCTGGCGGTGGTGGGCTGGTTCGGCTGGGCCACGTTCGCGTTCTCCGTCCTGGTGGAGCTGCTCGCGGCGGCGGTACGCCGGCCGGCGCCGAAGCTGCCCGGCATGCACCGCCAGCAGAAGGCCGCAGCCGCACTCGTCGGTTCGGTCGCGCTGATCCTGGTCGCGAGCCCGGCCGCGGCGAGCGCCGCCGCGCTGACCGCCCCGCAACCGGCGGTCGCCGCCGTCACCTCACCGGCCGTGGCCGCGAGCCAGGTCACCCCGTCGACCCCGGTCGCGTCGAAGGCGGACGACCCGGCCGTGTACCGGGTGGCGAAGGGCGACTACCTGGGCGAGGTGGCGGATCGCTACCTGGACGACTTCGACAGGTACAAGGAGCTGGCTCGGCTGAACCGGCTCGCCGACCCGGACCGGATCCGCCCGGGTCAGCTCATCACGCTGCCGGAGGGCGCGACGGATTCGGGTGCCCGGCGGCACGCCACCGGACGGATCGTGGTCACCAAGCCGGCCGAGACGGCGCCGGTCAAGCCGGGTGGCGGCGGCGCCTCGTCGACCACCCCGAAGGCGAAGCCCAAGCCCACGCCGCGGGACGCGACGCCCACCGTGGAGGCGCCTGTCGGTCAGCCGCCGGCCATGTCGGCGGGCGCGTCCCGCGCCACCGCCGAGGAGGGCATCAACCGTCCGCTCGCCATCTCGGCGGTGCTGGCCGTGGCGAGCATCGTGGGTGCGCAGATCGGCGCGCTGCTCGGGTTGCGCAAGCGGCCGGTACCCGCCCGCGCGTTGTCCAGCGGACGGCACCGGCGGGACTGAGTCAGGGCAGCCGGGCCTCGACCCGGCCGGACACGACGCGGCTGGGCAGCACGACCTGGTCGTTCGCGGCCGGGCCGTGCACCACCTCGCCGCCGTCGAGCCGGAATGCGCTGCCGTGCCAGGGGCAGACCACGCAGGCGTGGCCGTCGATCTGCTCCACCGTGCCCTCGCCGAGCGGGCCGCTCTGGTGCGGGCAGCGCTCCAGCATCACGCTGACGTCGTCGCCGTCCCGGTAGAGGATCACCGGGACGTCGTCGATCTTCTTGGTGACCAGCTCGTGCCGGGGCAGGCTGCTCAGGTCACCGACCCGGTGCCAGCCGTCGCTGATCAGGTGCAGCTCGGAGACGCTCTGGCTGGCCTGGGCGCCCTGCTTGTACGCGAGGTGCCCACCCAGGTACGCCCCACCGCTCGCGGCGGACAGCCCCAGATAGGACAGCGTCCGGCCGAGTCCGTGCCGCCCGTTGAGCCGAGCCGCCAGCGAGCCGGCGAACAACGCGAGGCCGACGGTGTTGGCGGCGGCGTGCACCAGCCCGACCCGGCGCTGGTCGCGGGTGAGCGTGGCCCAGTCGTTGAGCCCGGCGACCGCCGCGGGCACCGCGCTGACCGTACCGAGGCCCACCAGGGCGGTGGCGGCGCGGCGCTGGCCGGGCAGCAGGTCCACCACGGCGGCGGAGATCCATGCGCCGACCGGCACCTGCACCATCGCGGGGTGCAGCGGATGGCCGAGCCACACGCCGTGCAGCGCGTCGCGTACCCGCTGGGAACGCAGAGTGCCCTGGACGGCGCGCTGCAGCCGGTCACCCACCCGGTCGAGACCGGTGGCCTGTTCGAGTTTCGTCAGTAGTTCGCGCACCCGTTCCGACTTCCCGGCAGGAGAGCCCCCAAACCGGACGCCCCGGAATTCCCTCCCAGGTGCGTCGCGGGCATGCTGAGCCCATGGGGGTACGCGTCGAGCACGCCGGTGCCGTGACCACTGTGATCCTGGACCGGCCCGAGGCTCGTAACGCCGTGGACGGGCCCACCGCACGAGCGCTGGCCGACGCGTTCCGCGCGTTCGACGCCGACCCGGACGCGGCGGTCGCCGTGCTCTGGGGCGCGGGCGGCACGTTCTGCTCCGGCGCCGACCTCAAGGCCGTCGGCACGCCGCGCGGCAACCGCGTCGAGCCCGGCGGCGACGCGCCGATGGGCCCCACCCGGATGCGGCTGTCCAAGCCGGTGATCGCCGCGATCTCCGGGTACGCGGTGGCCGGCGGCCTGGAGCTGGCACTCTGGTGCGACCTGCGGGTCGCCGAGTCGGACGCCACGCTCGGCGTGTTCTGCCGCCGGTGGGGCGTACCGCTGATCGACGGCGGGACGGTCCGTCTGCCCCGGCTGATCGGGGAGAGCCGCGCGATGGACCTGATCCTCACCGGCCGTGCGGTGGGCGCCGACGAGGCGTACGCGATGGGCCTGGTCAACCGGCTGGTCGCGCCGGGTGAGGCCCGCGCGGCGGCCGAGGAGCTGGCCGTCGCTATCGCCCGGTCGCCGCAGACGTGCCTGCGCAACGACCGGGCGGCGGTGCGGGACGGCGCGGGGCAGCCGGAGCCGGAGGCGATGGCGACCGAGCTGGCCTACGGCCTGGAGTCGCTGGCTGTGGACGGGGTACGCGGCGCCGGCCGGTTCGCCGACGGGGCCGGCCGGCACGGTGCGCCGGCCGGCTGAGGCGTCACTTCAGCGCGCGTAGCGCGTCCTCGATGGCCCTGTGGAACGTCGGGTACGCGTAGATCATGTGCCGGAGCTGGCTGATCGGCACCGCGGCGTGCACCGCCACGACGAGCGCGGAGAGCACCTCGCCGCCGGCCGGTCCGGCCGAGGTGGCGCCGACGAGGACGCCCTGGTCGGCGTCGGCGATCAGCTTGATGAACCCGGCGTTGCCGGTCTTGTGGATCCAGCCCCGGGCCGACGAGGTGAGGTCGGCGTACCCGACCTGGACGTTGACGCCGCGCTCGCGGGCCTGCTGCTCGGTGAGGCCGACCGCGCCGACCTCGGGATCGGTGAACGTGACCCGGGGCAGCGCCCGGTAGTCGGCCACCGGGACGCTGCCGGGCGCGGCAGTCGAGCCGCCCGCGCTCATCGCGCCGCCGACCGCGCTGACCACCCCGGCCGCGCCGCCGACGACACTCGCGGTGCCGCTGGCGTCCGGGCCGCCCTTGGTACGCCGCATGTGGTCGAGCACGTCCGGCACCACGATGCCGGCCTGGTACATGGCGATGTGAGTGAACGCGCCCTCGCCGGTGAGGTCGCCGACCGCCCAGATCCCGTCGGTGACGTGCATCCGGTCGTTCACCGGCAGGTAGCGCTGCCCGGCGTCCACCCCGACCGTGTCCAGCCCGAGCTCCTCCAGGTGCGCCTTGCGGCCGGTCACCACGAGCAGCTTCTCGCCGGTGAACTCGGCGCCGTCGGCGTGCACGGTGAACGTGCTGCCGTCGTGGCTCACCCGGCCGGCCTTGACCCCGGTGTGGATCTCCACCCCGTCGGCGCGCAGCGCGTCGGCGGCGAGCGCCGACGCCTCCGGCTCCTCGACCGCGAGCACCCGGTCGGCCGCCTCGATGACAGTCACCCGCACGCCGAACCGGGCGAAGACCTGGGCGAGTTCCAGCCCGATCGCGCCGCCGCCGAGCACCAGCAGCGACGCGGGCAGCTCCTCGACCTCGATGGCCTGGTGATTCGTCCAGTACGGCGTGTCGGCCAGCCCGTCGATCGGCGGGACCGAGGGCCGGGTGCCGGTGCCGAGGACCACGCCGTAGCGGGCGTGGAACACCTGGTCGCCGACGCGTACCCGGTTCGGGCCGTCGAGCCGCCCACTGCCCCGGACGAACCGGCCGCCCTTGCCGGTGAACCGGTCCACCGCCACCTTGTCGTCCCAGGTGTCGGTGGCCTCGGCGCGGATGCGCTTCGCCACCGGCGCCCAGTCGGGCCGCACCTGGGCGGACCCGGCCAGCTCGTTGACCCGGTGCGCCTCGGCCAGCGCGTTCGCCGCCCGGATCATCATCTTGCTCGGCACGCACCCCCAGTAGGGGCACTCGCCACCGACCAGGTCCCGTTCGATGCCGACCACGCTGAGGCCGGCCTCGGCGAGCCGCCCGGCCACCTCCTCGCCGCCGACGCCGAGCCCGACCACTACTACGTCCACCAGTTCCGGCTCCGCCATTCCGCAAGCATTCCGCACCTTCGGGACACCGACCACCGCACCGGGCCGGAATTCCCGCGCCGGTAACGAACGCGACCGCCTACCGTGGCCGCATGCACGCGCGCTTCACCCCGGTCCGGGACTGCTTCCACGACCTGTTCACGACCGGCCGGGAGACCGGTGCGTCGCTGTCGGTGTGGCACGACGGCGTACCGGTGGTGAAGTTGGTGGGCGGCACCACCGCGGCGGTCCCGCCCGGCACTGTCGTACCGGCCGCCGGGGCGGACCGGCCGTGGCGACCGGACACGCTCGTCGACGTCTACTCGGTCGGCAAGCCGGTGGTCGCGCTGTGCCTGCTGCTGCTCGTCGACCGGGGCCGGGTCGACCTGGACGCGCCGGTGTCCGCGTACTGGCCGGGTTTCCGCGCCCCGGCCACCGTGCGGCAGGTGCTCACCCACACCGCCGGGCTGCCCGCCTTCCCGGTGCCCCGGCCCGCCGCCGCCATCGCCGACTGGGACCTGCTCTGCGCCGATCTGGCGGCGGCCGAGCCCGAGTGGACGCCGGGCGCCGTCGCGGCCGAGCACGCCTGGACGTACGGGCACCTGGTGGGCGAGCTGGTCCGCCGGGTGGACGGACGCCCGGTGGGCCGGTTCCTGGCCGAGGAGATCGCCGGACCGTGGCGCCTGGATCTGGCCTTCGGGCTCGGTGAGGCCGACCGGCGGCGGTGCGCCGATCTGTCGTACGCGGATCCGGCCTGGCCGGACGCGATGCGCGGCGAGCCGGGCTCGTTGCGGGCGCGGGCGCTGGACAACCCGCCGGGCGGGCGCGACGTCGCGATGGTGAACAGCGACCTGTGGCGGGCCGCCGAGATCCCGGCGGTGAACCTGCACGCCACCGCCGCCGGGCTCGCCCGGCTCTACGCGGGCCTCCTCGCCGGCGGCACCCTGGACGGGGTACGCCTGTTCAGCCCGGAACTGGTCACCGAGGCGACGCGGGTGCAGTACAGCGGACCGGACCTGCTGCTGGACCGTCCGGTGGACTGGACGCTCGGCATGCAGTGGGAGCCGGACGGCAGCTGGGGCATGGGCGGGATCGGCGGCAGCAGCGCCTGGGCCGACCCGGAGCGCGGCTACACCTTCGCGTACGCGACAGCCCGGCTGGCCGATCACGACCGGGTGGAGGAGCTGGTCGAGGCGTTGCATTCCTGCCTCTGACAGTCGGTCACCCTCGGTGATCCCGAGCCATCGTCACGCAGCGCATTCGGCCGGCCGGGCGGCCCCGTGTTCCCTTTTCCGACTTTGCTCTGCAGCCATCGGCGCAGCACCGCGCTGAACAGGGGTTTCCTTGCAGGTCCGAAACCCGCGCGAGGCCCAGTTGGTGACGTTCCGCAACCGATGCGGATATGGCTGCAGAGCAAAGGGGCCGAGAGGCACACGGTCCCGGCGGGCGAGAGGTCACTTGGAGTGACCGATTTTGCCGAGCCCACACTGCCACGGGAGCGGTGCGCCGGCGTGTCCGGACACGTTCGTGCGCCGGTGATGCGCGGTGCCGGCGGGACGCACGAGCCGGCGTCAGCGGGCGGCGTCAGCGCAGCCAGACCGGGTCGGCGCCGGGCACCTCCAGCGGCGGCGGGTAGTCGAGTGTGCGGCGTACCTCGTCGGGCAGCCGCCACGGCTGGTGCACCGCCTTGCCCGCCACCGACGCCAGCTCGGGCACCCAGCGCCGCACGTACGCGCCGTCGGGGTCGTAGCGTTCGGCCTGCCGTACCGGGTTGAAGCCGCGGTACGGCCGGGTGTCGTTGCCGGTGCCGGCCACCCACTGCCAGTTGCCCGAGTTGTTGACCCGGTCGCCGTCGAGCAGCCACCGGAAGAAGATTTCCAGGCCGGGCCGCCAGTCCAGCCCGAGGTGCTTGGTCAGGTAGCCGGCGGTGATCAGCCGCGCCCGGTTGTGCATCCAGCCCTCGGCGCGCAACTGACGCATGCCCGCGTCCACGACCGGCATGCCGGTCCGCCCCTCGGCCCAGGCGTCGAACGCGTGCGGGTCGTCGCGCCAGTCCTCCCGCGCGCCGCGCCGGTAGGCAACAGTGGACAGGTCGGGGAAACCGGCCACCACCTGGTGGTAGAAGTCGCGCCAGCAGAGCTGCCTGACGAACGGCCCGTCCCGGTCGCCGGCCCGGTTCGCCACCGCCAGCGGCGAGACACAACCGAACCGCAGGTACGGGCTGAGCCGCGAGGTCTCGTCGCCGGCCATGTCGTCGTGGATGTCGTCGTACCGGTCGAGGGTGGGCAGCCAGGCGGTGAGCCGGCGCCTGGCGACGGTCTCGCCGCCGACGGCGGCATCCGGGCTGTCGCCCTTCGGCGGGTCGGGCAGCCGGCCCGGGTCGACGCCGTCGGGCAGCCGGACCCGCTTCGGCGCGGCCAGCTCGTCCCGCCACCGCACGCCCTGCCAGGTCCGGAAGTAGGGGCTGAAGACCCGGTAGTGGTCGCCGCCGCCGGGGCGCAGCGCGCCCGGCTCGACGATCGTCAGGCCGGGGAACAGGCGCAGGAACATCCGGTGCCTGTCGCACTCGGCGCGCAGCCGGCGTTCCCGGCGGTGGGCGTAGCGGCTCACGTCGGCGGAGAGCCCGACGCCCTCGGCGCCCACCTTCCGGGCCAGTTTCACCGTCTCGGCCACCGGGTCGCCACGCCTGATCACCAGGTCGCCGCCGCGCTTGCGCAGCGCCTCACGCAGGTCGGCCAGGCTCTGGTGCAGGAAGCGGGTGCGGTTCGGCGAGAGCTTCTGCAGCGCCGGGTCGAGCACGTAGAGCGGCACCACCCGGTCGAACGCGGAGCAGGCGGCGGCGAGCGCCGGGTGATCGTGCACCCGCAGGTCACGGGTGAACAGCACGACCGCCGTACGGCCGGTCATCCGGCCAGGGCCGGTTCCAGTGCCGGGCCGGGCACCCGCACCGGCGTACCGGGCGGGGTGAGCAGCGCCCGCGCGGCCACCGCCATCCGGCGCCGCTGCGGCACCAGGGCACGGCGCACGAAGACGTCGTAGTCCTGCGCGGCCACCTCGTCGAGGATGCCGCCGTAGAGCGCGTACGCGGTGCGCATGCACGCCTGCGAGGCCGGGTCGAGCAGCGGGATGCCCGGTGCGGCGGCGACGTAGTGGGCCTGGGCGCGGGTCACCTCGTACTCGATCAGCTCGCGGATGCGCGGCGTGGTGCGGCCGGCGGCCTTGGCCGCGAGCAGGTCGTCGCGGGTGAGGTCGAACTTGGCCATGTCCTCGTCGGGCAGGTAGGTCCGGCCCCGGTCGAGGTCCTCGGCGACGTCCCGGATGAAGTTGGTGAGCTGGAACGCGAAGCCGAGCTGACGGGCGGGCTCGCGGGCGGCGGCCGGGTCGGAACTGCCCAGGATCGGCAGCATCATGGTGCCGATGACAGCGGCCGAGCCCTCCATGTAGTCGAGCAGGTCGTCGTAGGTCGGGTACGACATGACAGTCAGATCCATCGCCATGCTGCGCAGGAACGACGCGAAGTCGTCGCGGTCCAGGTCGAACACGGCGATGGTGTGCAGCACCGCGGGGAGCAGCGGGTCGTCGACCGACGCACCGTGCAGCCCGGCGACGAATCGATCCGACCACTCGCGCAGCCGGGCGGCGCGCTCGGCCGGCGGCAGGTCCTCGGTGCGGTCGACGATCTCGTCCGCGTACCTGGTGAAGCCGTACAAGGCGTGCACATGTCGCCGTTTCCAGGCGGGAAGCAGCCGGGTGGCGAGATAGTAGGTACGGCCGTGACGGCGGTGCAGCTCGCGGCAACGGTCATAGGCAGCGGTCAGATCCGTGTCCATCGGCCCTCCTCAGTTTCGACGCAGCAATCGACGCAACTCGTAACCCTAGGGTACGCTCGCCCACATGGCCAACGACGCAGTTGCGGGTAATGCGCTCCGCGTCGCGCCGGCTCAGCCCGGGGCGACGGACGATCCGGTCCGCGGCGTACTGGCCGCGTTCACGAAAGACCTGATCAAAGGGGTCGATGAGACGCTCGCGGCGTTCCTGGCCGCGGAAGTCGAATCGCTCACCGAGATCGACGCAGCGATGGGTGGTTTCGCGACCACGGCACGCGACTGCGTGCTGGCCGGCGGCAAGCGGGTCCGCCCCACGTTCGCGTACTGGGGATGGCGGGGTGTGGTCGGCGGGGAGGAACCGCTGTGCTCGGTGCTCCCGGCCCTGTCCGCGCTGGAGTTGCTGCACACGTTCGCGCTGGTGCACGACGACGTGATGGACGCGTCCGACACCAGGCGAGGGCTGCCCACCGCGCACCGGGCCGCCGCCGCCCGGCACCGGGCCGCCGGACACACCGGCGACCCCGACCGGTACGGCGAAGCCGTCGCCGTCCTGATCGGTGACCTCTGCATGGTCTGGGCCGACCGGCTGATGGCGCACGCGGCGGTCCCGGCGGAGCGGCTGCTCGACGTGCGCCGCTGCTACGACCAGATGCGGGTGGAGACGGTCGCCGGGCAGTTCCTGGACGTGCTCGGCGAGAACGACTCGGCGAGCTGGACCGTCGACCGGGCGCTGCGGGTGGCCCGGTACAAGACCGCCAGCTACACCGTCCAGCGTCCGCTGCTGTTCGGCGCCTGTCTGGCGGGCGCTGACGCGGACGACCCGCTCATCGCCGCGTACACCCGGTACGGGCTGGCCGTCGGCGAGGCGTTCCAGCTCCGCGACGACCTGCTGGGCGTCTACGGCGACCCGGAGACCACCGGCAAGCCGGCCGGGGACGACCTGCGTACCGGCAAGCCGACCGCCCTGCTGATGCTGGCCCGGCAGCTCGCCGACCCGGCGCAGCGCCGGGTCCTGGAGCGGGCCGGCTCGGTCACCTCGGCAACTGAGGTGGACCGGCTGGCCGACGTGGTCCGGGACACCGGGGCCACGGCCCGGGTGGAGCGGATGATCTCCGACCGGGTGACCGAGGCGCTCGCCGCGCTCGGCACCGCACCGATCGACGAGACCGCGCGCACCGCGCTGACCGGCCTCGCCACCGCCGCCACGGCGCGGCGGGCATGATGAGCAACTTCGTGAGCAAGGGGGCCGGAATGCGTACCGTCAAGGGACGGACCGACCGGGTGGTCGTGGTCGGCGCCGGGCTGGGTGGGCTGGCCTGCGCGCTGCACCTGGCCGGCAGCGGCCGGCAGGTGACAGTGCTGGAACGCGAGCCGGTGCCGGGCGGGCGCGCCGGGCGGCTCAGCGTCGACGGGTACGAGTTCGACACCGGCCCGACAGTCCTCACCATGCCCGACCTGATCGCCGAGGCGCTCGGCGCGGTGGGCGAGGAGCTGACCGACTGGCTCGACCTGACCCCGCTCGACCCGGCGTACCGCGCCTACTACCCGGACGGGTCGACGCTCGACGTCATCACCGACACCACCCGGATGGCCGCCGAGATCGCCCGCGTCTGCGGCCCCCGGGAGGCCGACGGCTACCTGCGTTTCGTCGAGTACGCCCGCAACCTGTGGCAGTGGGAACGGGCCGACTTCATCGAGCGCAACCTGGACGCGCCGACCGACCTGCTCACCGGCAACCTGCTGAAGCTGTTCGCCAGCGGCGCCTTCCGGCGGCTCCAGACGAAGATCAACCAGTTCTTCCGCGACCCGCGTACCCAGCGGATCTTCTCCTTCCAGGCCATGTACGCGGGCCTGTCGCCGCACGACGCGCTGGCGATCTACGCGGTCATCGCGTACCTCGACTCGGTGGCCGGGGTCTGCTTCCCGCGCGGCGGCATCCACGCGGTCTCGCGTGGGATGGCCGGCGCGGCCGAGAAGCACGGCGTGCAGATCCGCTACGGCACCACGGTGACCCGGGTGGAGACCGCCAACGGCCGCGCCACCGGCGTCGTCACCGCCGACGGCGACTTCATCCCCGCCGACACGGTCGTGCTCAACCCGGACCTGCCGGTCGCCTACCAGGACCTGCTGCCGCCCAGCCGGCAGCGCAAGCTCACCTACTCGCCGTCCTGCGTGGTGCTGCACATCGGTTCGACGCAGGGCTATGGCAAGATCGCCCACCACAACATCCACTTCGGGCGGTCCTGGAAGGGCACGTTCGACGAGGTGATCCGCCGAGGCGAGCTGATGACCGACCCGTCGCTGCTGGTGACGAACCCGAGCCGCACCGACCCGTCGGTGGCGCCGGCCGGCAGGCACACCTACTACGTGCTGGCCCCGGTGCCGAACCTGGAACGGGCGCCGTTCGACTGGACGGGCGACCTCACGCAGCGGTACGCCGACCAGCTCGTCACCACTCTTGAGGAGCGCGGCTACGTCGGCTTCGGCGACGGCATCGAGGTGATGCGGGCCGTCACCCCGGCCGACTGGGCGGCGCAGGGCATGGCCGCCGGCACCCCGTTCGCCGCCTCGCACAGCCTCTTCCAGACCGGCCCGTTCCGCCCCTCCAACCTGCACCGGACGCTGGAGAACGTGGTCTTCGTCGGCTCCGGCACCCAGCCGGGCGTGGGGGTGCCGATGGTGCTGATCAGCGGCAAGATCGCCGCGGCCCGGATCACCGGGGCGATGTCGTGAGCGAGCGGGAGACCCACCTGGTCGAGCTGGTCGACGACGACGGGCTGGTGATCGGCGAGACCACGGTGGCGACCGCCCACCAGCCACCCGGGCGGCTGCACCGCGCCTTCTCGGTGCTCCTCGTCGATCCCGACGGGCGGGTGCTGTTGCAGCAGCGGGCCGCGGTCAAGACGCGGTTCCCGCTGCGCTGGGCGAACTCCTGCTGCGGACACCCGCTGCCCGGTCAGTCGCTGACCGAGGCCGCCAACCGGCGGCTCGCCGAGGAACTCGGCGTCGACGCGGTCGACCTCACCGAGGTGGGCGTCTACCTCTACTACGCCGAGGACCCGGCGACCGGACGGGTCGAGTTCGAGTACGACCACGTGCTGCGCGCCGACGTACCCGCCGACCTGGTCACGCGGCCCGACCCGGACGAGGTGGCCGACCTGCGCTGGGTCGACCCCGGCGCGGTGGTGGCCGACCTGGACGCCCACCCCCGCGAGTACGCGCCGTGGCTCGGCGGCGTGGTCAACCGGCTGCTGCACCCCACCGACGCGTCCCGGCCGGGCGTACCGGCCACCGAGGCACCGGAGCGGTCGGGTGGCCGATGAGGCGCTGAGCGCGGGGGCCGTCGCACGCCGACTGGGCGTGGCGGTCACCACGCTGCGTACCTGGCACCAGCGCTACGGTCTCGGCCCCAGCGAGCACGTACCGGGCCACCACCGGCGGTACACGCCGGCCGACCTCGCCCGCCTGGAGATCATGCGCCGGCTGACCACCGAGGGGGTCGCGCCCGCCGAGGCCGCCCGCTGGGCCCGGCAGGCGCCGGCCGTGCTGCCTCCGGAGCGGCTCGGCCTCAAGGCACGGGCCTCGACGGTACGCGACGGCGGCGGCACCACCATCCCGGTCGGCCGGGCCGGGCCGGCGGCGCGCGGGCTGGCCCGTGCCGCCATGCGACTGGACTCGGTGACCATCGGCCGGACCATCGCCGACGCACTGGCCGCCGACGGGGTGGTGGCGACCTGGGAGGGGCTGCTGCGGCCGGTGCTCGCCGGCATCGGGGAGCGGCACGCCGCCACCTCCGCGCTGATCGAGGTGGAACACCTCATGTCCCGGTGCGTCTCCGAGGCGTTCGCCACAGTGGCGCGGACGTACCCGATGACCGGTCCGCCCCGGATCCTGCTCTCCTGCGCCGACGAGGAGCAGCATTCGCTGCCGCTGGAGGCACTCGCCGCCGCGCTGGCCGAGGTCGGTGTGAGTTACCGCATGCTCGGTGCCCGCGTACCGGTGCCGGCCCTGGTCGAGGCCGTCAACCGGACCGGTCCGGCGGCCGTGGTGCTCTGGTCGCACATCCGCGCCACAGCCGACCCGTGCCAGCTCACCGCGCTGCTGGCGGTGCCACGCCGGCCGCTGCTGGTGCTCGCCGCCGGGCCCGGCTGGCGGGCCGACTCGCTGCCGGCCGGGGTGGTCCGGCCGGTGGACCTGGCCGAGGCGTTGTCGCTGGCCGTGGCGGTACGGGACTCGCTGGACCAGTCGACGACAAGCTGAGCCCCTCTCCCGTTCCGGGTCGGCGTCCACTACGGTCGGAAAGTCCGTCTGACCCCGACCCCTCCGGGAGCGACGAATGCGTCCACGCGCCCTGTCGGCGCTCGCCCTGGGCCTGGTGCTTCTCGTCACCGGCTGCGGCGAAGCCGGCAAGTCACCCGAGAAGGCCGCCGCACCGCCGTCGGCCTCGGCGTCGCCGTCCCCGACGCCGGTGACGAAGCCCTCACCGACCCACACCACCCCCGCGAAGCCCAAGCTGCGCCCGCTGCCGAAGAAACTGCCGGCGGGCCTGCACCGGGCCAGCGGGAGCAACGGGGTGGCGCTCACCTTCGACGACGGGCCGGATCCCCGCTACACCCCGCAGATCCTGGCCCAGCTCCGGGCGGCCCACGTGAAGGCCACCTTCTGCGTCGTCGGCAAGCAGGCCAAGCGCTACCCGGAACTGGTGGCCCGGATCGTCCGGGAGGGGCACCAGCTCTGCAATCACAGCTGGCACCACGACGTGAACCTGGGCCGGCGCTCCGCCGCCGAGATCCGATCCGACCTGGAACGGACGAACGAGGCCATCCACGCCGCCGCGCCCAAGGCGCCGATCACCTGGTTCCGCCAGCCCGGTGGCCGCTGGACGGCCGAGGAGGTCACGATCGCCAAGCAGATGGGCCTGCGCCCGCTGCACTGGAGCGTGGATCCGCAGGACTGGGACCACCCACCGGCGAAGACGATCATCAAGCGGGTGAAGGGCGCCACCCGGCACGGCTCGGTCGTGCTGATGCACGACGCGGGGGGCGACCGGGCCCAGACGATGGCCGCCTGCCGGCACCTAATCCCGGACCTGAAGCGGCGGTACGGCATCGCCCTGCCGCGCTGACCTGCGGTTTTGCCCGGCTCCACGGCCGTGCCCATACCGGTTTTGTCGTCCGCGCAGGCATGACATATGCTTCTCCTGCCTCCGGCG
Organism: Micromonospora globosa; assembly: GCF_000717585.1. NCBI lineage: Bacteria > Bacillati > Actinomycetota > Actinomycetes > Micromonosporales > Micromonosporaceae > Micromonospora > Micromonospora globosa. Next base: position 48,126 of record NZ_JNZR01000027.1, on the reverse strand, counting down.
GGGCCGGATGGGAGCAAGTCCGCTTGAAGTTGCGAGTGTGCAATGATGGCGGGGCCGCCCTCATCGTCTAGCGGCCCAGGACGCCGCCCTTTCAAGGCGGTAGCACGGGTTCGAATCCCGTTGGGGGCACGGTCCGGCTCGCGCCGGATGCAACACCAGCCAGGTCCTGTGGAGCAGTTGGAGTGCTCGCCGCCCTGTCAAGGCGGAGGTCGCGGGTTCAAGTCCCGTCAGGACCGCAAGCGCTGACGCCGCGCAGCTCGATGCGCGGCGTTCTGCGTATCGGCCCGTGCGGTAGCATGTGCCGAGCACCACGGCCAGGTAGCTCAGTTGGTACGAGCGTCCGACTGAAAATCGGAAGGTCGGCGGTTCGACCCCGCCCCTGGCCACATAGCCTTTCGCCGGGCTACAGGAGCGCCGACCAGCGGGAACGCAGGTCGGCGTTCTGCTTTGTGCGCTAGAAGCCTGCCTGTCCGGTCTGCCCGTTACCTTTTTGCTTCGATCCGGCGCCGTCGCATGGACACAGCGACCAGTCCGGCGGCGAGAACTGTCAGCACGGCACCGCCCACGAGCCACAGACGGCCCGGCACCTGTGCAGGTGCCGGTAAGGCCGTGACGAGCGTCGGGGCGGCTGCGGGCGCGGACGGTGTGGTCTGCACCTGCGCAGGTGCGGCGGTGATTCCCGCGCACAGCCCGGTGACGCCGTCGCGGGAGTTCACGCGGTACCGGGTGCCGGTGCGGAAGTCGTAGCCGCAGCTCTCCTCCTGGCGGCCCACCCTCAGCCGGAGCGTGGCCCCTGCCCGGAGGCTGCCCTTCTCGACCGATTCCACCGCGAGCTGGACCCCGGTGTCCGTCACCTCGGTGATCGTGCCGACGACGATGAGGTCGGCACGCTCGTCCGCGCCGGTGCGCGCGCAACTGCACGCCCAGGCCGGCTCCGCCGGTGAGGCGACCACGACGAGGCCGAGGCTGAGGGCGGTCAGGGCGAGCAGAATCGCGGCGCGCAGCTTCACACCGATACCGACGCTCGGACGGCCCCTGTGGTTCCATCGGCCGGGTGCATCGCGACGGAGGCACCGCGGCGTGGAGCGGGCACTCGCGCGACGCGTCCCGCGTCTACGGTGAGCGGGCCCGCCGAGTGGCGGACAGGATGCCACCGGAAGGCCACGTGTGCGTGCGCTGCGTACGGCTCTGACGCCGGTCCTCGTACTGGCCGTGATCCTGCTCGGCGGGTGTGGCCGGGTCTCGGGGCTCCTGGACCGAGTCTCCCTGTTCCATCCGGTCTGGGCCGCCGACGGCTGGGTCTACTACCTGCGGGAGGTGACCTCGACCTCGGGCTCGGGAGTAGCCGAGGTGTGGCGGCAGCGACCCGATGGGAGCGCCGAGGAACCCGTTCTCAAGCGCGCGCCAGCGGTATCCACCTGCGAAGCGGGCTTGTTCAGCTTCCTGTTCGCCGGCCCCGGCGGCGACCTCGGGGTGGCCCTCGAATGCGGCTGGGACGAAACCGAGCTGCTCAGCTACTCGCCCGCCGACAGGACGTTCGAGCCTCTGGCGTCGACGCGTTTCCTCGCCGAAGCCGCACTCGTGAACCGTGGCGGCGGGGGATATGTGGAGGCGCCCCGGGAGTGCGGTCCGGGGGGAGTCCAGTTGCTCGCCGACGGGAAGGCGTACGAGTTCGGCTCTCCGGTGACGGTGGGCGGAGTGACCTTCAACCTGAGCGGCGGTGACACGGATTGCGAGTCGACGGTGCTGGCGCGGTCGCCTGCGGCGCTGGGTGAACGGCTGTTCTTCATCACCGCACCCGACTCCCTCGGCAGGTTGCCGCTGCCGCCCGAGGTGAGTCCGGACGATCTCACCTGGCACCTGACGGAGTGGGCCGTCGGATCGGCCACAGCCAGGTTCATCACGGAGCTTCCCGGCCTCGCCGACCTGGCGGTGTCGCCGGACGGCCGGTCGGTGATCGCCGCCGTCGCGTCGGACCACGTGGGCGGGGTCTGGTCGGTCGACGTCCGCACCGGGAAGAAGACGAGGATCGCCGGCGGCGCCCGCGCCTACCACCCGAGCTTCTCGCCGGACGGGAAGCGGTTCGTCTACGTCGAAAAGCTCGAACGGCTGAAATTCGCCGAGGCACGGTAGCCGCCGGCGCACGAAAGAGGTCCCCACCGGCGTGCAGGCCGGTGGGGACCTCGTGGCATCCGGCTCAGACAGCGGCGGGCTGCTCCGCCGCGTCCGAGGCGCAACAGGCGCTCTCGGTCGCCTTCGCCAGCTGCGGCGAGTCGGCCTTGACCGTGTAGACCTCCCACGGCTCGTCGCCGGGGCCGCGTACCCAGACCTTGTCCTGGAGCGCGTAGCAGCACTCGGTGTCGTTCTCCTCCAGCGTGATCAGGCCGGACTCGGTGAGGCGGTTGGTCGCGGCGTTGACCTCCTCGGTGGTGGACACCTCGACCCCGAGGTGGTCCATCACCGTCGGCAGGCCGGGCTCACCTTCGAGGAGTACGAGCTTCAGCGGCGGGTTCTCCACCGCGAAGTTGGCGTAGCCGGGGCGGCGCTTGGCCGGCTCGACGCCGAACAGCTTGCTGTAGAAGGCCACGGAGCCTTCGAGGTCGGACACGCGCAGGGCGAGCTGGACGCGGGACATGGGAACCCCCTGTCTAGATGTTTATCGAAGCAGTCTCCACCCTGCCTCTTGATTCGAAGTCTGTCAACCTAGAGAAATGTCGAAACAGGCGCGGATGTTCGAGACCCTCGACCTCTTGCGCGAATAGGTTTGCGCTGCAAACCTATTTGGGTCACAGCGCTACGGCTGCCGGGAGGAACCATGCCGTCCGAGTCACCCCGCGAGGACGATGCCCAGGAACTGCTCGCCTCGATGACCACCCTCCGCCGGCAGGCGCGGGCGGCCCGTCAGGCGTACTGGCTTCCGCTCCTGCTCTTCGGGGTGCTCATCGCGGCGGCCGCGCCGCTGTACGTGGAGTCGGCGGAGCCACCCGCGCTGCGCGCCGGGTCCGACGGTCCTGTCCTGACCGGTCTCGGCGGCGGCTTCCTGGAGAAGTCGACCGCTCTGGGCTGGTACTGGCTGGCCGCGCTCGTCGGCGGCTACCTGGCCGGCCTGGCCTGGTACCGCTGGCACGGCCGGCGAGCGGGCGTTCAGACCCCGACCCGTGCGTACGTCATCGCCGGCATCGCGGGCACACTCGTCGGCCTCACCCTTCCGGTCGTCCTGGAGTTCCTGCTGTTCAACACCAGCGCACCCGTGTCGGGCGGCACCAGTTGGCTGACCGGTCCGCTGCTCGGCCTCGCCAACCGGGGCATGCTGCCGCACCTCGTGATCGCCGTGGGCCTGGCGGTCCTCGCCCACCTCGAACGCAGCCGTAGCCTGTGGGTCGTGGTCGGGCTCTACACCGTCGTGCTCGTCGCCGTGAACGCCTGGTTCCAGGTCTCCGACCTGCAACCGGGTGATCTGACCCGGTTCAGCTTCATGCTTGCGGCAATGCTCCCGGCACCGGTCCTGCTGATCGGCGGGGGTCTGACGCTCGCCGCCGCGAAGAAGCAGCACAATGGGTACGCGTGAGCACCGTGGACGACCCTCGCGCGGGCGGGCCATTCCCGACGAACGGTCTCGACGACACGGTCCACCAACGGCACCGGCTCGGCATCCTGACCATCGCCGCCGAAGGCGAGCGGGTGGAGGTGGCCTATCTCCGGGAGGCCCTCGAACTCACCGCGGGCAACCTGTCCCGGCACCTCACCGTGCTGGAGGAGGCACGCCTGATCCAGGTGGAGAAGGGTTACCACGGCCGTCGTCCGCGGACGTGGATCCGGATCACCAGGGAGGGACGTCAGGCCCTGCAGTCCGAGATCGCCGCCCTCCAGGAACTCCTCCGCCGCCACCAGCAGGCCGCACAGCCCTCCACCTCGGCCGGTCCGGACGACTTCCCACCCGCGTGACGCCCTCCCCGGTCACCCGATCCCGGACGGACGGGCGGCGGGACCGGCGGCGGGCGGTCAGGTCTCTGGGGGGCGGCGGTTCTGGGTGGGGCTGCCCTGGATCGCCTCCCAGACGCTCCGGCCGGCCTGCCGGAGTGCCTGTCCGGCCTGTCCCGCCAACTGTGCCGCCTCGGCGGCGGCGCTCGCCGGCTGGCCGGCCCCGCCCGGGCGCTCCGAACCGCGCTTCTTCTCGGTGGGACGTTCCGCCGACGGGCCCGCACCGGCGCCCTGCCCCGATCCGGCGGCACGCTCGGACTCCGTCCTCCCCTCCCGCCCGGCACCTGGCGGTGGCGGCTTCGGCCGATCGCCACCGGCCGACGGTGGTGGCTCCGTCCGCGCCGGGCGCCGGGGCGGCTCGGGTGCCTCGATCGGGCCGGACACCGCCGGAGCGGTGCGCTCGACCACCTCGCCGGCCGCGGCCACCGTACGACCGGTCTGGTCCACCACCGGCGCGGCGAGCCGGTGCACGTCGTCCAGGGTGACACCGGCCGAGCGGGCCAGCGCGTCGATCAGCTGCGGGTTCCGGTCGATCGTGGTCAGCGCCCGGTCCAGGATCTGCACCAGCTTCTCCAGCCGTACCTTGAGCAGCGCCTCGGCGCTCACCCCGGTGATGTCCAGCTCGACGCCCTCCAGGTGCACCCGGACTCCGGCGTCGAGCTGGAGCAGGTTGGCCAGCCGGGCGCGCAGCGACAGGTCGGCGTCGAGCCCGTCCACCGCGAGCCGGATCTCGTCGACTGTCAGCTCAGGCACGTCGAGCAGGACGTCCGGCTCCGACTCGGGACCGGCCGGCGAGCCGGTCAGTTCGTCACCGGGGTCCGGCACTGGTTCGGTGGCTCGGCTGTCGGTCATGCTCCCCGCTCTCCCATCGGTCCGATCGGCCGCGGTTACCCGCTTTCCGGTACGGCATCCGTCGCCCACCCCCACCTCGCGGATGCCCGCCCTGACCTCCCGGAAGCCCCGCCGGGGCACCTCCCGGAAGCGCCGTCGCGCCTTGCGCAGAGCGCCTGTCCCACCACTCAGCGCTGTCGGGAACCGGTGTTCCCGGTGTCCGGAAGCGGGCGGAACGGAAGCTGCACACCGAGACATGAGCCGGTATGGTCCGGACCTATGGGACAGGAGATGGCCGATCCGGATGAGGTCCGGCAGGAATCCGACCGCTTCTCCCTCCGCAGCAGCCTGCTCGTCCCGGCATCCGCCGAGCGGGCGTACGCCGTCTTCACCGGCGCGCTCGCCGACTGGTGGGTGCGCGAATACACCTGGTCCGGCCCGGAGGCGCTCGCCGCGATCGGCATCGAGCCGCGGGCCGGCGGCATGCTCTACGAGATCGGCCCGTACGGCTTCCGCAACGACTGGGGCCGCGTGCTGACCTGGGATCCGCCCCGGCGCCTGGTGTTCACCTGGCAGATCGGCCCGGACCGGGTGCCGGTGCCGGATCCGGCGCGGGCCAGCGAGGTGGAGGTCCTGTTCCACGCCGACGGTCCGGAGCGGACCCGGGTGGACGTCGAGCACCGCTACTTCGACCGGCACGGCACGGCGGCCGAGGGCTACCGCGAGGCGCTCACCGCGGGCTGGCACGAACTGCTCTGCCGCTACCTGGCGACCGTCGCCCGCACCAGCGCCTGACCCGCACCGACCGGACAGCAGCCCGTCAGCCGGCGATACCGGGCGCCGCGCCGGTCCCGGCCACGCCGGTGCCACCGAGGTCGGCCCGGCGGCCGGCGTCCGCGCCGGAACCGAAGCCACCGCCCGCCAGCCGCCGTCGCGGGGCGGTGCGCAACCGGGGGTACGCCTCGGCGACCCGGCGCTGGACCCGATCGGAGCGGTCGGCGAGCACCAGAGCCGTGGAGGTTCCACCCGACTCCGCCACCGCCTTGCTCTCGGCCGCGCGCAGTCGTTCCGCGACGACGTACGCGAACCCGGCCAGCCAGGTACGCCGGAACGCCGCCGGGTGCTCCCCGGCCGGTACGACAGCACCGGCGAGCCCGTGCGCGGCCTGCACCAGCAGCGAGGTGAACAGCAGCTCGACCCGTTCCAGGTCGCTGGCGAAGCCGAACAGGTGCATGACGAAGCCGTTGCCCTGCCGGCGGCGTACGCATCGGCACCGCAGCGGTTCGGCGACCGCCGCGAGCAGGCCGGCCTTGTCCCGGGCGTACGGCGCGACCACGTCGACGGTCCGGTCACCGACCGGGTCGGCGGCCGGGTCGCGGGCGGCGAGCAGCGCCCGGTCGACGCCGTAGCGGGCGATCAGCTCGGTGGCCTTGGCCATGAAGGCGGCCGACTCGGCGGGCGTGCAGGCCGGGTCCTCGGCCTGGGCGAGCAGCTTGCGCACCTTGCTGAGCATCGCCTCGGACATGCACCCAGAGCTACCACAGCCGAGGGGCCGGGCCGCGCGCCGGGCTCAGTCCGACCGGCTGCGCAGCGTGGCGATGGTCGACCCGGCGAGCGTGAGCAGGCAGTCGGGCAGCAGCCCGTCGGCGGCCGCCGCCCCGAACAGCGCCTCGCCGGTGTCCGCGTCGTCGTTGGCGCACGCGCTGACGAAACGGGCCACCCAGCGGGTGTCGTAGTCGGCCTGGTCGATGCCGGGGAAGTCGAGGGCGGCGCCGCCGCCCGGGGTGTCGTCGCCGAGCATGGTGGCGGCGAGGCACCACGCCACTCCGTACGCCCCGGCGAGGCCGGAGCGGTCCACCACCGCGTCGAACGTGCCCACCACGCCGGCGCCGTCACCGGCGAGGGCGGAACGGAGCACGGCGGTCGCGTCGTCGAGCGTCTGCTGTGCTTCGTCGTTCACCCGCGGAACAGTATCGCCGGGGGTCAAGCCGTGACCCGGAAACGGCTCGTCGACCACGCAGAGTGATACCCGCAGTCGGGGTGCCGACGGAGCCGACTCCACAGTCCCGCATGCCGCGCGAGCACGCTAAGGTGCGCAGCGGACCTTCGCCGGAGGAAGGACGACCATGCTGAGAACACGCACGTCGCGCGCGGCCCTGTCCATGGCCTGCGCGGCGCTTCTGCTCGCCACGAGCGCCTGCGGGAGCGACGAGCCGGAGGAAACGCCTGCCACCCAGGTACGCCTCTACGGCACCGACGGCAACATGCTCAATTCGTACGCCGCGGAACTCAAGGACCGCGCGGACCTGGTGAACGGGATGAAGGGCACCACGCCCCTCACTCCGCTTGCCGAGAGCTTCAAGGAGCGACTACTCGCCGTAGACCCGAAGCTGGGTGACTTCCTCTACTCCGCCGAGTCGTACGACGCGGTGGTGATCAGCGCGCTGGCCGCCCAGCTCGCCGGCACCACCGCTCCGGCCGAGATCGCCAAGCAGATCGTCGGGGTGACCACCGGCGGTGAACGCTGCGACGACGTGACGGCCTGCCTCCAGCTCGCCCGCGCGGGCCGGGACATCGAGTACCGGGGCGTGTCGCTGACCCGCGCCGGGTTCACCGACACCGGCGAGCCGGCCACCGCGAGCTACGGCACCATGCACTTCGACAACCAGAAGATCGACGACAGCAAGACCGAGTTCGTCGGCGCCGGTGAGGAGTCGGGGGCGAGCACGAAGGCCCCGCCGCGTGGGCGCAAGCCGCGCGACGGCAAGGCGAAGGACGCCCCGCTGGTCCTCGGCGGGCTGCTGCCGAAGACCGGTGACCTGGCGCTGGCGAACCCGCCGCTGGCGGCCGGCGCGGCGCTCGCGATCCGTGAGGTCAACGCCGCAGGTGGTGTGCTCGGCGAGCCGGTGAAGTGGATCGAGGGCGACGACGGCACCAACCCGGAGGTCGCCAAGGCCACCGTCGCCTCGCACGTCAGCAAGGGCGTCCAGGTCATCATCGGCGCGGGCGGCTCCGGCATCTCCCGGGCCGTACTGCCGGACGTGGTGGCCGCCGGCCGGATCCTGTTCTCCCCGTCGAACACCGACGCGGGGCTGAGCGCTGTGGACGACAAGGGCCTCTACTTCCGTACCGCGCCGCCGGACAGCCTCCAGGGCCGCGCGCTGGCCGACGTGATGCTCCGGGACGGGCCGCGCAAGATCGCGATCCTGGCCCGTAAGGACTCGTACGGCGAGGGCCTCCAGGAGAACGTCCGCTCGGAGCTGGAGAAGGCCGGGATCGGCGCGGACCGGATCAAGCTGCTGACCTACGAGCCGCCGGCCGACCCGAAGACGCCTGTCGACTTCAGCGGCACCGCCAAGGAGATCAAGGCGTTCGGCCCGGAGGCGCTGCTGCTCATCGGCTTCGCCGAGTCCGCGCCGGCGATCACCGCGCTGGACGACGCGGGAGTCGACATCAAGCACTGACGCGTACCGACGCGAAGGGCCGCACCGGGGAGACCGGTGCGGCCCTCGTCGTCTCTCCCGGGCTCAGCGGGCCCGGCGCCGGTCCAGGAACTCGGTCATCCGCCGGTGTTTCTCCTCGTCCTCGAAGAGCACCGCCTGGCTCAGCAGGTCCAGCTGCGGGTGCGCGGCCGCCGGGGCGTCCACCGCCATCTTGGTCAGCCGCAGCGCCAGCGCGGAGCCCTTCGCCATCTCGTCGAGCAGGCCGTGCGCGGTGGGCAGCAGCTCCGCCGGGTCGGCCACCACCCGGTTCACCAGCCCGATCCGCAGCGCCTCCTCGGCGTCCACCCGCCGGCCGGTGAACAGCAGCTCCTTGGCCCGGGCCTCACCGATCAGCGCCGGCAGCCGGTAGGTCGCGCCCGCGCCGGCCAGGATGCCCAGCCGCACCTCGGGCTGGCCGAACACCGCTCGGTCCGTGCACACCCGGAGATCGCAGGCGTACGCCAGCTCGGCGCCGCCGCCCAGCGCCGGCCCGTCGACTGCGGCCACGGTGGGCATCGGCAGCGCCCGGATGCGGGCGAAGACGCCCTGGTTGATGGCGGCCAGCGCGTCCAGCCGGCCACGCTCCCGGAGCTGGGCGATGTCGGCGCCCCCGGCGAAGATGCCCGCCGTCCCGCCGGTGAGCAGCAGCAGCCGGGGACGCGCCTCCAGGTCGGCGCAGACCGCATGCAGCTCACCCACCAGGTCGGCGTCGATGGCGTTGCGCTTCTCCGGCCGGTCCAGCGTGACCACGAGCCGGTCCGGCAGCTCCTCGATCCGCAGCCCGCTCACTGTGCCGGCCTGTCGTTCGCGACTGCGGGGCTCGCAAGCTCACTCCTCGCGCTCACTGCTTCACGCCGTCCTTCCACGTGTAGAAGCCCCGCCCCGACTTCTTGCCCAGCTTCCCGGCGGCCACCATCTCGACGAGCAGCGGCGGCGGCGCGAAGCGGTCCCCGTACGCGGCCTGGAGCGTGCGCGCGATGTCGAGCCGCACGTCCAGGCCGACCAGGTCGGTCAGCTCCAGCGGGCCGATCGGGTGCCGGTAGCCGAGCACCATCGCCTTGTCGATGTCGGCCGGGCTCGCCACCCCGTCGGCCACCATCCGGATCGCCTCCAGGCCGAGCGTGACGCCCAGCCGGGAGGTGGCGAAGCCGGGCATGTCGCGTACGACGACGGGGTCCTTGCCGAGCCGGGCGGCGAGCGCGACGGCCGCCTCGGTCGTCTCCGGCGCGGTGGCCGGGCCGACCACGACCTCGAGCAGCGCCATCGCCCACACCGGATTGAAGAAGTGCAACCCGACGAAGTCGGCGGGGCGGTCCAGCCCGGCGGCCAGTTCGGCGATCGGGATGCTGGAGGTGTTGCTGCCCAGCAGCGCCGGCCGGCGGCTCTCCGCCTCGCGCAGGACGGCACGCTTGAGGTCGAGCCGCTCGGGCACCGCCTCCACGATCACGTCGGCGCCCTCGGCCACCTCGGCGAGCCCGGCCCGGAGCGTGACGCGCTCACGGTTGGCGGTGGCGGCCTCCTCGGTCAGCTTGCCGCGCTGCACGCCCCGGTCCCACAGCTCGCCGAGCCGGCGCAGGGCCTCGGCGCCCCGGGCGGGGTCGACCTCGACCAGTTCGACCGCGTACCCGGCGCCGGCCGCCACGTACGCGATGCCGAGGCCCATGGTGCCGGCCCCGACGACCACAAAACGACCACTCATCGACGTCCCCTCGCCGCGGCGGGGGCGCGCGGGGTCTCCGCCGCCGGGCCCGTCCGCTCGCTCGTTCCTGCATGCGACCCTATGCATGGCCGGGCCGCCGGGATGCGTGGGGGCGGAGCGGACGGGGTAAGGACGGCCCTCAACGCCGAAGGAAGGAACGAGATGAGCCAGGCACCGGAGAGCGCGGAGAGCACCGAGACGGTCGAGACCCGCGGCGACGAGCGGGTGGACCTGCTCCGTGCGGACACCAACAACGACGGCAAGACCGACGTGTGGGTGGTGGACACCGACGGCGACGGCAAGGCCGACCTGTTCCAGTTCGACACCGACGGTGACGGCAAGGTGGACATCACCATGGTGGACATCGACGAGGACGGCACGCCGGACGAGGTGGTCGACGGCGACGGCGGGCTGCCCCCGGAGCAGACCACCCCCACCGTCCAGGTCTGAGCACGTAAGGAAGGGCCCCTTCTTAACGCCTAGGCGCTTGAAAGGGGCCCTTCCTAACGCCGCAGCTCCAAGGTGGCGAGGTAGTAGGGGTGGTCGGTGTCGTCCACGTCGGTCAGTCGCCACTGTGAGCCGTGGACCAGCTCGGCGAACTCCTCGGGCGAGCAGACCAGGTAGTCGAACCAGTCGGTGCCGAGCAGCCGGTAGCGCAGCCGCAGCCGTAGTTGCCCGCCGATCCGGCCCCGCCGGCGGTTGCGCTCGTGGTAGGCGGTGTGCACCGGGTCGGTGGTCCCGTACGGGTCGGTGCCGTGGGCGATCACCCGGGCGCCGGGACGGGCCAGCGCGGCGAGCGCCGCGAGCATCGCCGGGGCGCGTTCCCGCCCTTCGAACAGTCCCAGGTTGTTGCCGAGCAGCAGGAACGTGTCGTACCGGCGGCCGTCGGCGGCGTGCTCGTCGACTGTGCCGTGCACCAGGTCGCGTACGCCCCGGTGCCGGCTGACCCGCAGCGCCCCGAGCGAGGTGTCCAGTCCGGTGACCGGTACGCCCCGGTCCTGGAGGTGCAGCGCGATCCGGCCGGCGCCGACGCCGACGTCGAGCACGTGTCCGCGTACCCGGTCCACGGCCCGGTGGTCGTGCGGCTGCCACCGCTGCGGCGGGTCCAGGTAGTGCTCGGCGGGCGCGCCGTTGACCAGCCCGTCGTCGCGCTCGATGATCTCGATGACCGGGCGGGGCAGGCGACCGCCGGCCATCGGGCGCGGTCCGATCCCGGTGGCGACCGCGTACGCGTCGCGGATCATCTCGCCGAACACGTCGCCGATCTCGGGTTCCCCGGTCATGCCCGCAACGCTATCCGGGGGTCGGCGGCGCCGTCGCCGCCGTATCCTTGGCGGCGTGACCGACCTGGACCGCCTGGCGGCGGAGAAGTACGTCCTGCTCACCACGTTCCGCAAGGACGGCCGGGCGGTGCCGACTCCGGTGTGGGCGGTACGCGACGGCGACGGGCTGGCGGTGTGGACGGTGGCCGACTCCGGCAAGGTGAAGCGCATCCGGCGCGACGGCCGGGTGACGGTGGCCCCGTGCGACGTGCGCGGCCGGCCGCACGGCGAGGCGGTGCCGGGTCACGCGACGATCGCCGACCCGGAGAGCACGAACCGGGTCCGAGGGCTGCTCAAGCGGAAGTACCGGCTGATCGGACGGCTGAGCCTGTTGGGCAGCCGACTGCGCCGGGGTGAGCGCGGCACTGTGGGGCTGCGGATCGTGCTGGACGGCCCGGGGCGCGACTGAGCCCGGACACGATCAAGGGCGGCGCCGCGACGGCACCGCCCTTGATCGGAACGCCGGAGAACGCCGGTTCGTCAGTCTCCCTGGCGCTGCTGGGGGATCTGCCCCTGCAGCAGGGCCCGAACCTCCGACTCGCGGTAGCGGCGATGGCCGCCCAGGGTCCGGATGGCACTGAGCTTGCCAGCCTTGGCCCACCGGGTCACCGTCTTCGGGTCGACACGGAACATCGACGCCACCTCGGCCGGTGTGAGTAGCGGCTCAGGTTCGTGCGTTCGCGATGCCATCGGGGTCACTCCTCCACATGTATAGACATCGGCCGGGGTCCCGCCGGCCGACGCGTCTCCCATGGTCCGGCTAGTCCCCGATGTCCGACATGGGCCGAACGGCTGAAGGTCCCTAGACGGACGGATGAAGCATGCCCGATTTTTACGACTTTTATGCCGCAGAAACTACCTTATTCGGACTCATGATCACGGTTCGTGACGCATCAACTACGAGACACTCTCGTGTCCAAGGCCACTTAGCAGGGCAAACCGGGCGTCAGTTGCACCGTTCGAGCAGCTGCACCGCGCGCCAGCGGGCGACCAGCTTGTCGTACGCGGCGGACGCCTCCTCGGCCTCGCCCCGACCCAGTCCGGACAGTCCGGTGGCCACCAGCTCGGTCGAGTCGTCGGCTTCGAGCGTCTCGTCCGGCAGCAGTTGCACCAGGCCGCCGTAGTCCAGCTCGACCACCGAGCGCGGGTGGAACTCCTCCAGCCACCGGGCCGCCTCCTCGACCGCCTCGGTGATGGGCGCCTCGCCGATCGACTTGCGCAGCACCGACAGCGCCCGGGACGCCCGGCGGCGCGCCTTGGAGATCTCGGTGCGGTAGCGCAGCGCCCGCCGCTCCGGCTCGGTGACCAGGTGCCGCTCGCCGGCCTCGAACAGCACGAACCAGCGCAGGGGCACGCCCCAGGTGGCGATCTGCTCGTGCACCCGGGGCACCCCGTGCTCCAGCACCCGGGCGCCGCTGCGCCAGTCCTCCACCACGGCCTTGGCCTGCCCGGCGAGCACGGGCGGCACGAACGCGTCGGCCAGCACCGAGGGCACGCCGTCGCGGGCGCTCAGCGCCGCCTCGGCGACCCGGATACGCAGGTTCCAGGGGCAGACCAGCAGCGCGTCGTCGGACTCCAGGACGTACGCCTCGTCGGGCAGGTCGGGCAGCCGGGTCCAGCCGGCGCCGAGCGCCTCGATCACCGCCGTCCGCTGCCGTACCGGTCCCTCCAGCGGGGCGATCGCGCGGCCCTCGCTGACGTACCGGCGCCAGTACGACTGCCGGTCCCGGTCGAAGGCGGTCAGCGGCTCGTACACGCGCAGGTATGAAGCGAAGAGCGACGGCACGGCGCGATCCTCCCACGAGACGGGACCGCCCGTCGCCGCCCTCGGGCCCGTGGCGTGACATGCGCGACAGTACGGTTCGGGCCGATATTAGGCTCAACGACACCGGCAGCATCCCGCCGGCGTGCCACCCGGGTTCCGCGCCCCACAAGGGCGCACACCGACACAGGAGTCAGCCATGGGCGTATTCGCCAGTACCGACGACCCCGTCTCCACGGGGCATGAGCAGGTCGTGTTCTGCCAGGACAAGCAGTCCGGCCTGAAGGCGATCATCGGGATCTACTCGACCGCGCTGGGCCCCGCGCTCGGCGGCACCCGGTTCTACCCGTACGCCAGCGAGGCCGAGGCCCTCGCCGACGTGCTCGACCTCTCCCGCGGCATGGCCTACAAGAACGCCCTGGCGAACCTCGACCTCGGTGGCGGCAAGGCGGTCATCTGGGGTGACCCCGAGCAGATCAAGAGCGAGGCGCTGCTGCGCGCGTACGGCCGCTTCGTCGAGGCGCTGAACGGCCGCTACTACACCGCCTGCGACGTGGGCACCTACGTGGCGGACATGGACGTGATCGCCCGGGAGACCCGCTACGTGACCGGCCGCAGCGTGGAGCACGGCGGCGCGGGCGACTCCTCGATCCTCACCGCCTGGGGCGTGTTCCAGGGCATGCGGGCCGCCGCCGAGCACGTCTGGGGCAGCCCGACGCTGGCCGGCCGCCGGGTCGGCGTGGCCGGGCTGGGCAAGGTCGGCAAGTACCTGACCGCCCACCTGCTCGACGACGGCGCCGAGGTCGTGGCGACCGACGTCAGCCCGCGCGCCCTGGAGTGGGCGCGCACCACCCACCCGCAGGTCACCCTGGTCGACGACACCGAGGCGCTGGTCACCTCCGACATCGACGTGTACGCCCCGTGCGCGCTCGGCGGCGCGCTGAACGACGACACCGTGCCGGTGCTGCGGGCGAAGGTGGTCACCGGGGCGGCGAACAACCAGCTCGCCCACCCGGGCATCGAGAAGGTGCTCGCGGACCGGGGCATCCTCTACGCGCCGGACTACGTGGTGAACGCCGGTGGCGTGATCCAGGTGGCCGACGAGATCGAGGGCTTCAACTTCGACCGGGCCAAGCTGCGCGCGACCCGGATCTTCGACACCACCCGGCAGATCCTCCAGCTCGCCGACGACGAGGGCGTGCCGCCGGCGGTCGCCGCGGACCGGCTCGCCGAGCGGCGGATGGCCGAGGTCGGCCGGCTGCGCACGATCCATCTGCGGTGAAGCTCACCTCCGGGGGCGGGGCGGCGCTCCACCCCCGGAGGCGGCGCGCGTTAAGCTGATTCTCGGGCTCGTTAGTACCGGTATGTCCGGTGTCATGGCCAGCCCCGGGGCTTACCCCTTACCCGGTACACTTTGTGACGGCTGGACCACTGCGACGCGCAGGTCCGGTCGACGGTGACCCGAGGTGCCGAACGATGGCATCCCCATGTACCGTAAGAGCCACGAGAGATGCCTGACGTCATCGGGGCCCGCCTTCGGGCTGCCCCGCATTCTGTGCGAGGGGGTCGAGCCATGGGGCGCGGCCGTGCTAAGGCCAAGCAGACGAAGGTGGCCCGGGAGTTGAAGTACCACTCCCCGAACACCGACCTAACCGCCTTGCAGCGCGAACTGGCGGGTAGTGGAAAGTCTGAGCACAACTTCGACGACGACTACAAAGAGTATGTCGACGACGATGACGAGGACCACGCGGACGACGACCCGGACACCTGGGCTCGTCCGACCCGCTGACCTCCGGTCACATCTGAGCACGCGGTAACCCCCGCGTGCTCACGCATGTGCTCTGCTGAGCCGGCGTACGACCGACGATCAGGGACCTGCCGGCGCTCCGGGGCGCCCGCTCCGACGCGCCGGCAGGTCCTTGATCGCGGAACCGTTCCCTCAGCGTGGCCGGTTGTTCCAGTTGTAGAACGTCGGGATGTTCTCGAAGTGGTTCCACGCGCACACCGCGTCGGCGCCGTCGCCGCCCGACACCTCCGCCCGCAGCAGCCGCGCCGCCTCCGCCTCCCGAAGCAGAGCGGTAAGCCCCGCAGCGGCGTCCCGCACCCGGTCGGCGACCGCCTCCCGGTCGGTGTCACTGATGGTCTCGGGCATGCTCCAACACTCCCTCCAGTAGGCGGATCTTGCTGTTACGGCAGTGCTCGGTCTCCGTACCGTCGAAACGCCCCAGCTCGAAGTAGCGGTTGGCGGCGTGCCCGCCGCCACAGAACCCGAAGTACGCGCAGGACGCCCGGCACGCCTCCACGCCGGTGAGGAACTCGCCCACCCACGGCGTACCGGCCGCGCCCGCGAGGATGTCGCCCAGCGGCGTGGTCAGCACGTTCCCGCTGGCGAAGTCGCCGTACCGGGGGTCGGTGAAGCCGGCCAGCTCCGGCGAGAGCACCACCACCGAGCCGTCGTGCCCGACCGTCGGGATCGGGTCGAGGCTCCGGGGCAGCAGGTCGTCGGCGGTGCCGGCCAGGACCGCGCCCGCGTACCGCAGCGACCACTCCACCTCACGCAGGTGGATCCGGGGATCCCGGCGCCAGGCCGCCACCAGCTCCGCCCAGAACCCGGTGACCGCACCCTCGTCGCGCGCGTTCGTCCGGGTGTTGACGCCCTCGGTCTCCTCGATGTTGACGCCGAGCACGTCGCAGCCCAGGTCGAGGAAGTAGTCGTACAGCTCGGTCGCCAGGCCCGGTTCCGGCCGCGAGACCACCGCGAGCGCCGAGAACGGCAGGCCGTGGCGGCGCAGCGCCGCCACACCCGCCACGATCCGGTCGTACGCGGGCCGCCCGCCCCGGGTGACCCGCTCGCCGTTGCGCGCCCGCGGCCCGTCCACGCTGATGCTGACCCGCACCCGGTGCTCGGCGAAGAACGCGCACCAGGCGTCGTCGATCAGGGTGGCGTTCGTCTGCACGTGGTGCTCGACGTCGGGCCCGAACGGCGCCAGCAGCGCGGCCAGGTGCTCCCGGCCCGCAGCGAGCGGCTCCCCTCCGTGCCAGACCACGGAGAATCGACCGCCCGCCGCCCACGGGTTCACCGACGCCGCCACCGCCTCGGCGACGGCCACCGGCATCCGCCTGTCGACCGCCCGGAAGGGGAGGTAGCAGTAGGCGCAGTCGAGGTTGCACAGCGTCGTCGGCTGCATCACCACGTACGACGGGACGGCAGAGATGCCCCGCATCCCTCCGGGCGTGCGCGCAGCCATCAGCACCTCCCCCGCCTGCCTGAAAACCGAACCTCCAGGCTAGGCCGCGGCGACCGCTCGGGTGAACCCCCGATAAAGTGCCCGGCCGATCGGCGCAGGGTGATCAGCCTCGGGTGTGCTGTCCGACCATCTGCACGTTGCCGGACCCCTCGATGATCTCGCCGGCCTGCCAGGCGTCCACGCCCCGGCCGGTCAGGGTGGCCAGCGCGCGGTCGGCGTCCTCGGCGGAGACGATCGCGAACATGCCGACGCCCATGTTGAAGGTCGCCTCCATCTCCGGGTCCTCGATCCGGCCCTTGGACTGGATCAGGTCGAAGATCGGCTGCGGCTTCCAGGTGGAGCGGTTCACCACGGCGTCGACGTGCTCGGGCAGCACCCGGACCAGATTGCCGGGGATGCCGCCGCCGGTGACGTGGGCCAGCGCCCGCACCTCGGCCTCGGCGATCAGCTTGAGGCAGTCCTGTGCGTAGATCTTGGTCGGGGTGAGCAGCTCCTCGCCGAGCGTCCGCTGGCGGCCGAAGTCGTCGATCACCACGTCCAGCCGCATCCGGCCGGCGCCGAGCAGCACGTGCCGGACCAGGGAGTAGCCGTTCGAGTGCAGGCCGGACGAGCGCATGGCGATCACCACGTCGCCCACCTCGACGCGCTCCGGGCTGAGGATCTCGCTCTCCTCCACCACGCCGACGCCCGTGGCCGAGATGTCGTACTCGTCGGGGCGCAGCACGCCCGGGTGCTCGGCGGTCTCGCCACCCAGCAGCGCGCAGCCGGCGTACCGGCAGCCGTCCGCGATGCCCGCGCCGATCTCGGCGACCTTGTCCGGCACGACCTCGCCGGTGGCGATGTAGTCGAGCAGGAACAGCGGCTCGGCGCCGCAGGCCACCAGGTCGTCGACGACCATGGCGACCAGGTCGATGCCGACCGTGTCGTGGATGTCGAGCTGCTGGGCGATCACCAGCTTGGTGCCCACGCCGTCGGTCGAGGAGGCCAGGATCGGGTTCTTGTACTTCTTCGTGTCCAGCCGGAACAGGCCGGCGAAGCCGCCCAGGTCACCCATGACCTCGGGGCGCCGGGTCTCCTTGACCTTCGACTTGAGCAGCTCGACCGCGCGGTCGCCCGCCTCGATCGACACCCCGGCGTCGGCGTACGAGACCGAGCGTTTGCGCTGCGTCCGGCCGGAACCCGCCGACCAGGGCTGGCGGTCGCCGCCGGCGCCCGTCGGGCTGGATCCTGCGCCGCTGCGCTCGGACACGTGCGTCACGGTTCTCCCCTTTGTGGTTCCCGCGGGCCCGGAGCGGCCGGACCCGCGTCGGTGGTGCTACGGGTGGTGGGTCGGTGTGGCGACGAGCGGACCGGTCGGCCCGGCCGCCTCGGCGGCGACCCGGCGTCCCACTCCTTCGAGCACGTGCTTGCCGATCAGGTTCCCGGCCGGCAGTTCGATGGGGTACTCCCCATCGAAGCACGCCCGGCAGAGCCGGCTCTTCGGCTGCTCGGTCGCGGCGATGAGACCGGGCAGCGATACGTAACCGAGCGAGTCGGCACCGATGGACCGCCGGATGCCGTCGTTGTCGAGCCCGTTGGCGAGCAGCTCGGCGCGGGTGGCGAAGTCGATGCCGTAGAAACAGGGCCAGCTCACCGGCGGCGAGGAGATCCGGACGTGGACCTCCAGCGCGCCCGCCTCGCGCAGCAGCCGGACGATCGCCCGCTGGGTGGTGCCCCGAACGATCGAGTCGTCCACCACCACCAGGCGCTTGCCGCGTACGTTCTGCCGCAGCGGGTTCAGCTTCAGCCGGACGCCGAGCGCGCGCAGCGTCTGCGAGGGCTGGATGAACGTGCGCCCGACGTACGGGTTCTTCATCAGGCCCTGGCCGTAGGTGATGCCTGATTCCTCGGCGTAGCCGATCGCGGCCGGCGTGCCGGACTCCGGCACCGGGATCACCAGGTCGGCCTCGACCGGATGCTCCTTGGCGAGCTGGCGGCCGATCTGCACCCGCGCGGCGTGCACGTTGCGGCCGGCGATGGTGGCGTCCGGCCGGGCGATGTACACGTACTCGAAGAGGCAGCCCTTGGGCTCGGGCGAGGCGAACCGGCTGGAACGCAGCCCGTTCTCGTCGATGGCGATCAGCTCGCCCGGCTCGACCTCGCGCACCACGCTCGCGCCGACGATGTCCAGCGCGGCGGTCTCGCTCGCCACCACCCAGCCGCGTTCGAGCCGGCCGAGCACCAGCGGGCGTACGCCGTGCGCGTCCCGCGCCGCGTAGAGCGTCGACTCGTCCATGAAGACGAAGCTGAACGCGCCGCGCAGCTGCGGCAGCACCTCCAGCGCGGCCGCCTCGACCGACAGGTCGGGCCGACTCGCCAGCAGCATGGTGACCAGCGAGGTGTCGTTCGTCGAGCCGTCCGAGTCGAGCCCCCGCACGGCCGCCTCGCGCTGCAACTCGGCGGTGTTGACCAGGTTGCCGTTGTGCGCCAGCGCGATCGTGGTGCCGGCGGTCGTGGCACGGATGGTCGGCTGGGCGTTCTCCCAGGTCGAGCCGCCGGTGGTGGAGTAGCGTGCGTGCCCGATCGCGACGTGGCCGCGCAGGCTCGCCAGCGTCGGCTCGTCGAACACCTGGGCGACCAGGCCGAGGTCCTTGTAGACCACGACACCGGAGCCGTCACTCACCGCGATGCCCGCGGCCTCCTGACCGCGGTGCTGGAGGGCGTAGAGCCCGAAGTAGGTGAGGTTGGCGACCTCTTCACCCGGCGCCCAGACGCCGAAGACGCCGCACGCGTCCTGTGGGCCGGGTCGCTGGGGGTCAAGGTCGTGGCTCAGCCGGCCATCGCCTCGGGGCACCTGCCGCTCCCTCGCAGTGGGGTCTGGACTGGCCTGGCGGAGTCAGGGGGGCAGCTCCGCACGCATGGGCCGGGACCGTCGTCGGCTCTCAGTGTACGCGACCAGCAGTCGACACCGACAGTCACGAAGCGTCCGCTCAGCGTGAGCAGGGTTTGCCCTGCTCGACGCCTAAATCGGGAGGTACGGGGAGAGGTCAGCCCGGTTCCCGGAAACCCGGATGCGACCCTCAGTGACCGTTTCCGCCCATCCCTGGCGTCCGGTGGCGACCGCCAGCCAGGTCGGCGGGTCCATCTCCACCACGTTCGGCGGCGTACCACGGGTGTGTCGTGGACCACTCACGCACTGGACCGCACCGTAGGGTGGGACGCGCACCTCCACCGATCGGCCGGGGGCGCGATCCGCGAGGGCAGCCAAGAGCGTCCGGACCGCCTCCCGGAGCACCGGCCGTTCGGGCGTACGCCCCTCGTCCAGCGCCACCAGTGCGGCGCGTACCGCTTCGGAATAAGCGTGCGGAGAGGACACGACGGGACGATACGACCCGGCAGAAGGCCGCCCGACGGCGGCCCTGGGTAGAGATGATCCGGTCAGACAAGGCATAGTTGCCGACGGCGTTATTCGTACCGTGAGTGATCAACCTCGGCCGAGCGGCCGACGGGGGGATCAGACCCGGAAGGCGGTGGACGTGTCAACACACCGACGTGCCTGGAAGCAGCGGGCCGGTGTGGTCGTAGCGCTGGTCTTCGGCGCCCTGCTCACCGTCCCCGCAGCTCCCGCCCTCGCGGCGAACCCAGACGTGCAGATCACCAGCCTGTCGACAGACTCCCTGTCAAGCGGTCAGCAGACCGCCATGAGCTTCACCGTCAAGAACAACAACGACTCGACGAGCATCTTCAGCATCAATGTCGAAACGTTCGACGGACTGAAGTGTCAGGGCGAGTGCCGGATCCCCGCCCGATCCATCGGGAACGGTGAGTCAGCGACCTTCAACGTGACGCTCGTCGCCGACAACCTCGCGCCCGGTGCCAACAAGGCAGGACAGGTCCGGGTCTCCGCTCGGGCCGGCGGCGACCAGGCTGGCGACTCGCGGAACATGACGGTGCGTGGTCCGGAGGCGCCGCAGCAGCCGCAGACCGTCAAGACGGTCTCGGGCAAGGTGGTAAACGCCGACGGCGATCCGATCGAGGGCGCCCTCGTCATGCTCCGCGACAGCGCGGGCAAGGAACGCCGCACCAACACCAGTGGTAACGGCAACTTCAGCTTCAGCGGCTCCGAGTCCAACCCGATCGCGCCCGGCCGGATCGACCTCGGCGCCTCCACCGACGGCGCATCGCCGGTCGCCCGGTCGATCAACGCGAACGCCGGCCAGTCGGTGACCGGTGTCCGGCTCAGCATCCAGGTGAAGGCGTCGGCGAGCCCGAGCGCCACCCCGTCGGCGAGTGAGTCCGCCCCGCCGTCCGAGGAGCCGCTCGACGAGGAGGCGACCGACACCCCGTCGGCCGAGGCGCCCGCCGCGCAGCAGCCGGCCGCGAACGAGGACTCCGGCGGCTTCGGCTCCTGGCTGCTCATCCTGCTCGGCGGCCTGTTCGTCGCCGTCGGCGTGGGCACCATCGTGCTGCTCTACATGCGCCGCAAGAACGAGGGCGACGACGGCGATGGCGACGGTCCGGGTGGACCGGCCGGTCCGGGTGGTCCCGGCGCGGCCGGTGCGATCCCGGCGGCCCGGGGCGCGTACCACGGCACCGACGACCAGACCCGCGTGGTGAACGGCATGGGCGCCCCGGCCGCGACGATGGTCGGCGGCCCCTCGATCAGCGACGCCCCCACCATGCTCCAGCGGCCGGTCGTGGACGACGTCCCGCCGGACCCGTACGGCGCGCCGCCCGGCCCGGCGTACGGCGCGGGCGGCGGCCAGGGCGGCTACGGCTACGGCGACGACGCAGCGGGCCAGGGCGGTTACGGCGGCGCGGGCGGCTACGGCAACGCGCCCTCCTCGGGCGGCGGCTACGGCAACGGACCCTCCTCCGGTGCCGGCTACGGCAACCCGGACTATGCCGCAGGTGCCGCTGCTGGGGCAGCCGGCTACGCGGCCCAGGGCGGTGGCTACGGCAACGAGCGCTTCGACGAGCCCACCGGCCGCTACACCGGTGACAGCACGCAGTACGCACCGGCGGCCGACCCGTACCCCACCAGCACCTACCAGCCGGAGCAGGACCGCGGCGGCTACGACCAGGCCGGCTCGGCCCCGTACGGCCGTGGCCCGGAGCAGGGCGACGCTTACGGCGCGGCCGGTGGCTACGGCGCCGCGTCGGGCGGCTACGACAACGGCGCGACCGGCGGCTACGACAGCACCCGCCAGCAGGGCGGATACGGCGAGCCCACCGGCGCCTACGGCAACGCCGCGGGCGGTGGCTACGGCGACAACCCGACCGGCGGGTACGGCGACGCCCCGGCCTACGGCGGCGGTCGCGCGGCGGGCGGCGGCTACGGCGACGCACCGACCGGCGGGTACGACAATGCCCCTGCCGGTGGCTACGGCGACGCCCCGGCCGGCGGCTACGACAGCACCCGGCAGCAGGGCGGATACGGCGATGCGCCCGCGGGCGGCTACGACAACCCCGCCGGCGGCTACGACAGCCGGTCCCAGGGTGGCTACGACAAGGGCGCCGGGGGTTACGACAGCGGCGCGACAGGTGGCTACGACAGCGCTCGTCAGCAGGGCGGATACGGCGACGCGCCGGCCGGCGGCTACGGCAACGCCGGTGGCGGTTACGACGGCGGTCACCAGTCCGGCGGCTACGGCCAGCAGGGCGGCGGATACGGCGAGGGCTACGGTCAGAACCCGCAGGGCGGTTACGGCCAGCAGGGCGGTTACGGCCAGGAGCCGCCGCAGCAGCGCGGGGGCGGCTACGACAACGGCTACTCCAACGACCCGGCGCAGGCGGGTCGCGCCCGCCCGGACGGGCAGGCGGACCGGAGCGGACGACGCCTCGACTGGCTGGACGACTGACAGACACCAGACGTGAGAACTGTGGCCGCCCGCGAACAGCGGGCGGCCACAGTCGTCAGCGGGCCCCGCAGGACGGGAGCAGAAGCGGTGCTCAGGCGGGGGCGAAGTAGCCCTGGCGGAGCACCGGCACCACGTCGGAGACGCCCACCTCGGTCGCGACCGTGACGTCCTCGGCGAAGCCGCCCTCGGCGAGTTCCCGCCCGGAGACGCATCCCCGGACCGCTGCCGGCACGTCCGGCGTGCTCGCCAGCGCGGCGAGCGCCATCGCGGCCTCCACCGAGAGCCCGCCTGGCACATCGGCGAGCGCGTCGAGCACGCAGGCCGCACCGAGCTGGTCCTCCACGCACGGCCGGAGCGACCCGTCGGGCCAGCGCTCCCCGGCCGCCACCACGCCCACGGGTGCGTCCTTCGAGCCGTACCCCTCGGCGCGCAGCCAGCGCCCGACGGCGGGTGCGTTACGCAGGCACGCCGCGACCACCGGCACTCCGGTGGCGCTCGCAGCGGCGCTGATCGCCGAACCGTTGGGTGACGGCAGCACCAGGTCGGCGACGACCGGCGCGGCCCGCAGCGCCGCCGGGGACAGCGACCACGGGTGTTCGGTCGTCGTCTTCCGGCGGCCCACAGCGGCCACGGCCCCCACCCGGCGGGCGTAGTCGGCAGCCTGCTCGCCCCACGGGAACGGGTGCACCCGCATGCCGCGGCTCACCGCAACCTCCACGGCGGTGGTGAACGACAGCACGTCCACCACCACCAGGGCGGCACAGACCCGGCCGAGTTCCGCCGCCCCGGTCAGTCCCCAGTCGAACCGGGCACCGGCGCCGGGTTGGGCGAAGACGGCCAAGGCCAGCGCCTCAGCGCTGACCCGGCGCCGGCTCACCGGGAGCCGGACCGTCGGACCCGTCGGCGGGCGCCGACTCGTCCTGGGCCGGGGTTCCGTCGACTGCCGGCGTCGCCGTACCCTCTGCCGGCTCGGCCTCGTCGGACGCCGCAGCCGACGCCTCGGGCTCCGCCGCGGCGGCGGGTGCGGACGCCTCGGCGTCGGCCGCCGGAGTGTCCCGGCCGGCCTTGGCGATCGGCTCGGCGTCGACAGCGGCCGGGTCCACGCCGACCGGCTGCTCGGCGGTGGCCGGAAGCACAGTGGTGGTCCCGGTACGGGTCGCCTCCACCTCCACGCGGGCCGCCTCGGCGGCACCGAACAGCCGCGGGAGCGTACCGGTGTGCGCCTCGCGCAGCTCGTCCAGGCCGATCCGGAACTGGCCGTGCACCTCCAGCCCACCGGAGGCCGGGTCGGTGACGCCGATGAACTCCCACGGCACTCCGCGCTCGGCGCAGAGGGCGGTGAACGCCTTCTCGTGGCCGCGCGGCACCGACACCAGCACGCGGCCGGCGGACTCGCTGAACAGGAACACGAACGGCATCGAGCCACCGGCGAAGTGCTCCGGCACCACGACCCGGGCGCCCACGCCGCGGCGCAGAGCCGACTCGACCAGGCTCTGCGCCAGGCCGCCGTCGGACAGGTCGTGCGCGGAGCTGAGGTGCCCGACCCGGGCCGCCTCGGCCAGCAGTTCGGCGAGCTGCCGCTCACGGGCCAGGTCGACCTGCGGCGGGATGCCGCCCAGGTGCTCGTGCGTCACCCAGGCCCACTCCGAGCCGGACAGCTCGACGTGCGTCTCGCCCAGCAGGAAGAGCTGGTCGTGGTCGCCGGCCGGACGCGGCACGAAGCCCATCGGCACCCGGTCGGCGACGTCGTCGAGCACGCCGAGCACGCCGACCACCGGGGTCGGGTGGATGGCGGCGGCGCCGGTCTGGTTGTAGAAGCTGACGTTGCCGCCGGTCACCGGGATGCCCAGCTCCAGGCAGCCGTCCGCCAGGCCGCGCACGGCCTCGGCGAACTGCCACATCACGCCCGGGTCCTCCGGCGAGCCGAAGTTCAGGCAGTTGGTCACCGCGATCGGCTTCGCGCCGGTCACCGCCACGTTCCGGTACGCCTCGGCCAGCGCCAGCTTCGTCCCGTGGTACGGGTCGAGGCGGGCGTACCGGCCGTTGCCGTCGACGGAGAGCGCGACACCGAGGCCGCTGCGCTCGTCGATCCGGATCACGCCGGAGTCCTCCGGCTGGGCGAGCACGGTGTTGCCGAGCACGTACCTGTCGTACTGCTCGGTCACCCAGGTCTTGTCGGCCAGGTTCGGCGACGCGATCATGCGCAGCACGGTCTCCCGGAGCGCCTCCGGGGTACTCGGCCGGGGCAGCGTCTCGGCACGGTCGGCCTGGAGCAGGATCAGGTCGGCCGGCTCGCGCATCGGCCGGGCGTACACCGGGCCGTCGTCGACGAGCGAGCCCGGCGGCACGTCCACCACGAGCTGGTCGCGCCAGGTGACGACCAGGCGGCCCGGCTGACCGTCCGCCGACGGCGCGGTGACCTCGCCGATGGCGGTGGCCCAGACGCCCCACTTCTCGGCGGTCTTCAGCACGGCGTCGAGCTTGTCCGGCGAGACGACGAGCAGCATCCGCTCCTGGGACTCGCTGGCCAGGATCTCGTGCGGCTCCATCGACGGCTCGCGCAGCGGCACGCGCTCCAGCCAGACCCGCATGCCGGTGCCGGCGGAGGCGGCGGTCTCGGTGAGGGCGCAGGTCAGGCCGGCGCCGCCGAGGTCCTGGATGCCGACGACCAGTTCGGCGTCGTACAGCTCCAGGCAGGCCTCGATGAGCAGCTTCTCCATGAAGGGGTCGCCCACCTGCACGGACGGGCGGCGCTGCTCGCTGCCCTCGTCGAAGGTGGCGCTGGCGAGCACGGACACTCCGCCGATGCCGTCGCGGCCGGTCTTGGCGCCCATCAGCACCACGATGTTGCCGGGGCCGGTGGCGTCCTTCTTCTGCAGCCGGTCGACCGGCAGCACGCCCAGGCAGAGCGCGTTGACCAGCGGGTTGCCCTGGTAGCAGGGGTCGAAGACGACCTCGCCGCCGATGTTGGGCAGGCCCAGGCAGTTGCCGTAGCCGCCGACGCCGGCGACCACGCCGGGCAGCACCCGGGCGGTGTCCGGGTGGTCGGCCGCGCCGAAGCGCAGCGGATCCATCACGGCGACCGGGCGGGCGCCCATGGCGAGGATGTCGCGGACGATGCCGCCGACGCCGGTCGCCGCGCCCTGGTACGGCTCGACGAAGCTCGGGTGGTTGTGCGACTCGACCTTGAAGGTCACCGCCAGCTCGTCGGAGACCCGGACCACGCCGGCGTTCTCCCCGATGCCGGCGAGCAGCCGGTCACTCGGCGGCGCCTTCTCGCCGAACTGGCGCAGGTGCACCTTGCTCGACTTGTAGGAGCAGTGCTCACTCCACATGATCGAGTACATGGCCAGCTCGGCCTGGGTGGGCCGGCGGCCGAGGATGTGCCGGATCCGGTCGTACTCGTCGTCGCGGAGGCCCAGCTCGGCGTACGGCTGAAGCTCCTCCGGCGAGTCGGCGGCCCGGGGAACGGTGTCCACGCCCAGCGCCCAGTCGTCGGTCGGGCCGGCCTGCGGCACCACGCCCTGCGGCTCGCGCAGGGCCGGGTCCGGATGGGTGGTCATGACGTCTCCTTGCTGCGCTCGCCGCCGGTGCGGCGGGTGGGCCGACCGATGTTCCCGGCCACCATCACGCCGGCGCTCCCACCAGATGCTTGAGCACCGAGGTGAAGAAGCCGAGGCCGTCCAGGGAGGGGCCGGTGAGCGCCTCCACCGCGTGCTCGGGGTGCGGCATGATGCCGACGACGTTGCCGGCCTCGTTGGTGATCGCGGCGATGTCGCGCTGCGATCCGTTGGGGTTGCCGCCGACGTAGCGGGCGACGACGCGGCCCTCGCCCTCCAGCCGATCGAGCGTCGCGGGGTCGGCGACGTAGCAGCCCTCGCCGTTCTTGACCGGGACGAGCACCTCCTGGCCCGGCTGGAACGTGTTCGTCCAGGCGGTGCCGGTGCTCTCGATCCGCAGGACCTGGTCCCGGTTGCGGAAGTGCAGGTGCTGGTTGCGGGTGAGCGCCCCGGGCAGCAGATGGGCCTCGCAGAGGATCTGGAAGCCGTTGCAGATGCCGAGCACCGGCAGGCCACCGCGCGCGGCCTGGACGATCGTCTCCATCACCGGTGCGAACCGGGCGATGGCGCCGCAGCGCAGGTAGTCGCCGTAGGAGAAGCCGCCGGGCAGGACGACAGCGTCCACCCCGTGCAGGTCCGGGTCGCCGTGCCAGAGCCGGACCGCCTCGGCGCCGGCGATCCGTACGGCCCGGGCCGCGTCCCCGTCGTCGAGCGAGCCGGGGAAGGTGACCACACCGACCCGGGCGGTCACGACTGCGCGCCCGCGGTCTCGTCGGCGGTGACCACGCGGACGGTGAAGTCCTCGATGACCGGGTTGGCCAGCAGCTTGTCGGCGATCTCCCGGGCCCGGTCCAGGTCCGGTTCGCCGGTGAACTCGATCTCGATCCGCCTGCCGATCCGAACCGAGGCGACGTCACTGACGCCGAGGCGGGGCAGCGCGTTTGCGACGGCCTGGCCCTGCGGATCGAGGATCTCGGGCTTGAGCATGACGTCGACTACGACGCGAGGCACTGGGCACTCCTGACTGTGTACGCAGTTGGGTGCCGGCCCAACAATCGGGCGAGCGGAGCCAGCCTACCTGGCAGATACCGCCCGGCCCGCACCGGCCGGGGGCAGTTCCGGCACTGATCGGCCCCACCGGCGGCACCGGACGGGCACCGTTGCCCGTTCGTTGCGGCGCCGATGCGAATTCGTTGCGCTCCGTGCTTGTGGACGCCCCCTGGCACCACCTCCTACCAGGCATTCTGCCGCGAAACACCCCACCTTCGACCGGTATCCGACAGCGCGCCCGCGCGGCACGCGGCGCGCGTCACGCCATCGGCGCGATTCGATCCGCACCTTGTGACAGAGGGTGTCACGGCCGTAGCATGCATCGTCAGACGTCGATGAGTTAGATCGACGTCCCTCGCCGGCCCACCCCATCCGGCGGGTGTCACCCCCTGCCCGGCAACCCCGGGCGTCCGCGCAGAAGGAGCCCCGACATGCGCCTCCGTCCCCTAGTCGCCGTGCTGACCACCGCGCTGGCCGGCGTCCTGGCCACCGCCTCCGGCGCCACCGCCGCGCCGGCCGGCCCCCAGCCGATCATCGGCGGCGGCACCGTCTCGTCGGCGCCGTGGGCCGCCGCCGTCTTCAGCAACGGCTCGTTCACCTGCTCCGGCAGCGTCATCGCGCCCCAGTGGGTGCTCACCGCCCGGCACTGCGTCAGCGGCACCATGTCCGTCCGGGTCGGCAGCGTCTACTACGCCTCGGGCGGCGTGACCCGCACCGTGAGCGCCTCCTACACCCGCTACGACCTGGCCCTGCTGCGCCTGTCCAGCACGGTCAGCACCTCCGCCGTCTCGCTGGCCAGCAGCAACCCGCCGGTCGGCTCGACCAACACCATCTACGGCTGGGGCATGACCTGCTACAGCGGCTGCGGCGCGTCGCCCCAGCTCAAGACCGCCAGCGTCCGGGTGACCAGCACCAGCGTCACCGACGCGTACGGCGGCCAGGCGATCCGGAGCACCCGGGTCAACGGCAACGCGTGGCGGGGCGACTCGGGCGGCCCGCAGTTCTACAACGGCCGGCAGGTCGGCGTCGCCTCCACCGCCGACGGCCAGAGCATCCAGAACTACGGCAGTGTTGCGTACAACCGGGCCTGGATCACCTCGACGGCCGGTGTCTGACGGTTGATGCCGATGCGGCGCGGATCGGTCGGGTGCGGCCCGGCCGTCCGCGCCGCGCCGTTTTTCAGCATCCGATCAGCTGAACACGGCTCGCGAACCACCCGGCCGGGGACTGACAGCATCGGAAGCGTGCTGGTCGTGACGACGGATCAACTGCCCGGCTACGAGATCCGCCAGATCCTCGGCGAAGTGGTCTCCTCGATGGCGAGGACCCGCAACCCGTACCGCGAGGGGGTCAAGAACCTGCGCGGTGGCGCCTACGACCCGATGGCGCCGGACAACCTGACCCGGTGGCGTACCGACTCGGTGGCCCGCCTCGGCGAGGAGGCGCGCCGCCTGGGCGCGAACGCGGTGATCGGCATGCGCTTCGACAGCCGCGACTGCGGCGAGATGTGGATGGAGATCTGCGCGTACGGCACGGCGGTGATCGTCGCGCCGAAGATGCCGGACGTCATGCCGCCGGACCAGCCGGCGATCGCGGCCGAGACCGCTCACGAGCCGGAGATCGCCTCCGCGCCCGGCGGCATCGCCGAGCCCGCGAGCGCCCCCAACCTGAGTTCCGCGGCCGAAACCCCCACCGGCCCCTGACCCCCTTGTCCTGCCGCGTCGATCATGAAGTTGACGGCAGGAATGATCTACCTGAGTGCCGCCAACTTCATGATCGACCAGAAGAACAGGGCGGTCAGAGGATGGGGGGTGGGGAGTAGGCCGCCGCCTCGGGGTGGGACTCCACGACCCTGGTGATTCTTGCGGTCACGCGGGCGACCTGGTCGGTGGCGGCGCCCACGAAGGCGTTGCGGTCGGCCACCAGCGTGTCGATCTCGGCCCGGGTCAGGCCCAGCCGGCCGTCCGCGGCCAGGCGGTCGAACAGGTCGTTCTCGGCCGCGCCCTTCTCCCGCATCGCCAGCGCCACGGCGACCGCGTGCTCCTTGATCACCTCGTGCGCGACCTCCCGGCCCACACCCCGGCGCACGGCCGCCACCAGGATCTTCGTGGTGGCGAGGAACGGCAGGAAGCGCTCCAGCTCCCGGTTGATCACCGCCGGGTACGGGCCGAACTCGTCCAGCACGGTGAGGAACGTCTGGAACAGCCCGTCGGCGGCGAAGAACGCATCGGGCAGCGCTACCCGGCGCACCACCGAGCAGGAGACGTCACCCTCGTTCCACTGGTCACCGGCCAGCTCGCCGACCATCGACAGGTAGCCCCGGATGATCACCGCGAAGCCGTTCACCCGCTCCGACGAGCGCGTGTTCATCTTGTGCGGCATCGCGCTGGAGCCGACCTGGCCCGGCTTGAAGCCCTCGGTGACCAGCTCCTGGCCCACCATGAGCCGGATCGTGGTGGCGAGGGACGACGGCGCGGCGGCCACCTGGGCCAGCGCGGAGAGCACGTCGAAGTCCAGCGAGCGCGGGTAGACCTGGCCCACGCTGTCCAGCACCCGGCTGAAACCCAGGTGCCCGGCCACCCGCTGCTCCAGCTCGGCCACCTTGGCGGCGTCGCCGTCGAACAGGTCGAGCTGGTCGGCGGCGGTGCCCACCGGCCCCTTGATCCCGCGCAGCGGGTAGCGGCCGATCAGGTCCTCCAGCCGCTCGTACGCGATGAGCAGCTCCTCAGCCGCCGACGCGAAGCGCTTGCCGAGCGTGGTGGCCTGCGCGGCGACGTTGTGCGACCGGCCGGTCATCACCAGGGCCGAGTACTCCCCCGCGTGCCAGCCCAGCCGGGCCAGCGTGGCGACCACCCGGTCCCGGATCAGCTCCAGCGAGGCACGGATCTGGAGCTGCTCGACGTTCTCGGTGAGGTCGCGGGAGGTCATCCCCTTGTGCACGTGCTCGTGCCCGGCGAGCGCGCTGAACTCCTCGATCCGGGCCTTCACGTCGTGCCGGGTGACCCGCTCCCGCGCCGCGATCGAGGCCAGGTCGACCTGGTCGACCACGCGCTCGTACGCCTCGACCACCCCGTCCGGCACCGGCACGCCGAGATCACGCTGGGCCTTGAGCACCGCCAGCCAGAGCCGGCGCTCCATCCGGACCTTCTCCTCCGGTGACCAGAGGGCGACCAGTTCGGGCGAGGCGTACCGGTTGGCGAGCACGTTCGGGATCGTCGTCACGTACCTCAGTCTTTCATGAGGCCCGGGCCGGTCCCGGCGACGCCGGTACCCGGTCCGGCCTGTGGGCGGGCCGGACCGGGACACACCGTCAGCCCAGCCGGATCTCCGGGTCCAGCGCGACCGCTGCCATCTCCTCGACTGTCATCAGGTGTCGGTCGGTGGACGAGACCGTCTGCACCGACACGAACGCGCCGTCGGCCCGCTTGACGGTCACGGTACGCAGGACCGTGCGCTTGGTCACCGGCTTCGCCAGGTTCCTGCCCTCCGCGTCGTGCGCCACCACCAGCTCGCCCCCGGGGCCGGTGAAGGACCGGCACGTGACCTCGCCGGGGCGGCACCGGTCCGGGCCCGACGTGTGGCCGGGGCGTACCCGGCCCACGTTGATGTTCAGGTACGACCGGACCTCGCCCCGAGCGGCGACACCCACAGCCAACCAGCCGGTCGCGGACTCCCACTGCAACCGCTGCACCCACCACGGCGGCTCGTCGGTGACCGGGCCGTCCCAGGTCTCGCGGTCCCCGGTCGACGCGCCCTGCACCCACCGCAGGTCCGGCGCCTCCCGGTGGAACGCGGCGAGCATCGCCGCGCGCAGGCGCTCCGGCTCGGTCCGTGCGGCGGCGGACGCGGCCGAGTGGGCGGGCGCCGGACCACCGGACGCCCCCGGCTGCACGACCACGCCGACGCCGAGCGCCAGTGCCAGCACCGCGGTCGCCGAGGCGTACGCCCCCACCGTTCGCCGCCGACGCCGGCCCTCCCGCGCCACCAGGGCGTCCACGTCCACCGTCGTCGGCGGCGCATCGCCGATCGCCTCGTCGAAGATCTGCCGGTACGTCATCTCTGCCTCCCGCTCTCCGCTGCCGAATGGTGCGAGGCGAGCAGCCGCAGCGTCTCCAGCGCACGGGCGGCCTGACTCTTCACGGTTCCGGTGCTGACGCCCAGGATCTGCGCGGTCTCCTCGACCGACAGGTCGCAGTAGAAGCGGAGCACCACCACCGCCCGTCGGCGCGGCGCGAGCCGGCCCAGCAGCTCCAGCAGCATCTCCCGCTCACCGACCGACGGCTCCCCGGCTGCCAGGTCGGCCCGGTCCGGCACCTCGTCGGTGCTGCGCTCCCGCCGCCACGGCCGGCGCCGCTCGTCCAGCCACGCGTTGGTGAGCATCCCCCGGACGTACGCGTCGAGGTTGTCCGCGCCGAGCGCCCGCCGCCAGTTGCGGTAGAGCTTGCTCAACGTGATCGACACCAGGTCGTCCGCCGTATGCCAGTCCCGGCAGAGCAGGTACGCCGTCCGGCGCAGCGGCTCCAGCCGGGCGGTCACGTAGTCGCGGAACTCCTCGTCGCGCCCGGTCACGAAGTGCCACCCCTCGCTCGCCTCATGCCCAGGGGACGGAACGAGCCGGCACGCGGGTTGCCCGCCCGGCGCAGAACCGGGCGGGCGTCCTCGTCAGCGCTCCAGGATCGCTGTCACGCCCTGCCCGCCGGCCGCGCAGATGGAGATCAGGCCGCGCCCGCTCCCCTTCTGATCCAGCAGCTTGGCCAGCGTGGCGACGATCCGGCCACCGGTGGCGGCGAACGGGTGTCCGGCCGCCAGCGACGAGCCGTTGACGTTGAGCTTGTCCCGATCGATCGAGCCGAGCGGGGCGTCCAGGCCGAGGCGCTCCTTGCAGAACTCCGGCGACTCCCAGGCGGCGAGGGTGGCCAGCACCTGGGAGGCGAACGCCTCGTGGATCTCGTAGAAGTCGAAGTCCTGGAGGCTCAGCCCGGCCCGGGCCAGCATCCGGGGCACCGCGTACGTGGGGGCCATCAGCAGGCCCTCGTCGCCGTGCACGAAGTCGACGGCGGCGGCCTCCGACCAGGAGAACCAGGCCAGCACCGGCAGGTTGTGCGCCTTGGCCCACTCCTCGGAGGCGAGCAGCACAGTGGACGCGCCGTCGGTGAGCGGCGAGGAGTTGCCGGCGGTCATGGTGGCCCGCTCGGCGTCCGCGCCGGAGGCGCCGAAGACCGGCTTGAGCGAGCCGAGCTTCTCCAGGCTGGTGTCCGGGCGCAGGTTCTGGTCGCGGGTCAGCCCCAGGTAGGGGGTCATCAGGTCGTCGAAGAACCCCTTGTCGTACGCGGCGGCGAGCCGCTGGTGCGAGCGCAGCGCGAGTTCGTCCTGCGCGGCCCGGTCGACGTTCCAGCGCAGCGCGGTGCGGGCCGCGTGCTCACCCATCGACAGCCCGGTACGCGGCTCGGCGTTGCGCGGGATCTCCGGCTTGAACGGCTGGTGCGGGCGCAGCTTCGCCGCGATCTTGAGCCGTTCGCCGAGCGTACGGGCCGAGTTGAGCTGGATCAGGGTGCGCCGCATGTCCTCGTTGACGGCGAGCGGCGCGTCCGAGGTGGTGTCGACGCCGCCGGCGATGCCGACCTCGATCTGCCCGAGGGCGATCTTGTTGGCAACCAGGATGGCCGCTTCCAGCCCGGTGCCGCAGGCCTGCTGGATGTCGTACGCGGGGGTGTGCGGGTCGAGCCGGGAGCCGAGCACCACCTCACGGGTGAGGTTGAAGTCGCGGGAGTGCTTGAGCACCGCGCCGGCCGCCATCTCGCCGACCCGCTCGCCGGCCAGCCCGAACCGGGCGATCAGCCCGTCGAGCGCCGCGCCGAGCATGTCCGCGTTCGACGCGTGCGCGTAGCGCGAGTTGGACCGGGCGAAGGGGATGCGGTTGCCCCCGATGACCGCGACCCGCCGGACACTCTGCACGATCGGCCTCCCTCGAAACTGTTGCCCGAACCCTACTCGCCAGTAGGCTACGCCTATGACCGACAGGTACGCGAGCTTCGTCCAGACGGGGGCCGGTCGCGCGCTGGTCAAGCGCCTCGGGCTGCCCGACCCGCCCCGACTGCGCCGGCACACGCCGGGCGACCCGCTCGTTCCCGGGCCGGTCCTGCTCGGCTCCTCGGCCGGCGGCCGGATCGCCGAGCCGGCCGGCAAGATCCTGACCGCCGCCGGGGTCGAGCTGGCCGACCCGGTCGCCGCCCACGACGCCGACCGCCGCTTCGCGGCCCTGGTGTACGACGCCAGCGGCATCACCGACTCCGCCGGGCTGCGCCAGCTCTACGACTTCTTCCACCCGCAGGCCCGCTCGCTGCTGCCCAGCGGCCGGGTGATCGTGCTGGGCACCCCGCCGGCCGAGTGCGGCTCCCCCCGGGAGGCTACCGCCCAGCGTGCGCTGGAGGGCCTGACCCGAAGCATCGGCAAGGAGTTCGGCCGGGGCGTGACCGCCCAGCTCGTCTACGTGACACGCGAGGGTGACGCCGGCACCCCGGTGAGCCTGGAGTCCACGCTCCGGTTCCTGCTCTCCGGCCGGTCCGCGTACGTCTCGGGCCAGGTCGTCCGCGTCGGCACCGGCACCGCCGTGGCGCCGGCCGACTGGGACCGGCCGCTTTCCGGGCAGGTGGTGCTGGTGACCGGCGCGGCCCGGGGCATCGGCGCGGCACTGGCGAAGGTGCTGGCCCGCGACGGCGCCCAGGTGGTGGCGCTGGACATCCCGGCGGCCGGGGACGAGCTGGCCGCTGTCGCGAACGACATCGGCGGCAGCGCGGTGCAGCTCGACCTGACCGCGCCTGATGCGCCGACGCGGCTGGCGGAGCATCTGGCGTCCCGGCACGGCCGGGTCGACGTGGTGGTGCACAACGCGGGCATCACCCGGGACAAGACGCTGGGCCGGATGGACGCCGACCGGTGGGACTCGGTGATCGACGTGAACCTGTCCAGCCAGGAGCGGATCAACGACGTACTGCTGGAACGCGACCTGATCCCGGCCGGCGGCCGGATCGTGTCGGTCTCGTCGATCGCCGGGATCGCCGGCAACCGGGGGCAGACCAACTACGCGACGAGCAAGGCCGGCGTGATCGGCCTGGTCGACTCGCTGTCGCTGGTGCTGCGCGGGCGCGGGATCAGCCTGAACGCCGTGGCGCCGGGCTTCATCGAGACCCGGCTGACCGCGCGCATCCCGCTGACGATCCGCGAGGCGGGACGCCGGATGAACAGCATGGCCCAGGGCGGCCTGCCGGTGGACGTGGCCGAGACGATCGGCTGGCTCTCCTGGCCGGCGACCGGCGCGGTGAGCGGCAACGTGGTCCGGGTCTGCGGCCAGAGCCTGCTGGGGGCGTGATGGCACCCCGTGACCACGAGGACGACCTGAGCCTGCACGACCTGATCGAGGGCCCCACCCGGGACCTGACCGCAGCCCGAGCCGCCGCCCAGGCCCAGTCCCACCCCCAGTCCCACCCCACCCAGGCCCGCCCCTCCTCCGACGATCATGAAGTTGACGGCACTTCTGGAGATCCACAAGGCAGCCAACTTCATGATCGACGGGGTGAAGGGGAGGGGGAAGAGGCGGGGCCGGAAGGGCGGCGGCGCGTGGCACTGTCGCGGCTGCCTGCCAGTGGGGCGCTCTATCGGCGGGCGCTGCTCGGAGTGGTGCCGGGGGTCGGGGGGCGTCGCGGGGCGGACGTACCGGGGCTCGAACTGGGCGTCTCGGGGGTCGCTGTGGATCAGCGGCACCTGGCGGACTACGACCGGGTGTGCGGGTTCCGGCTGACCGACCGACTGCCGGCGACGTACCTGCACGTGCTCGGATTCCCGCTGTCGCTGCGGCTGATGACGGGTCCGGGCTTCCCGATCCCGCTCACCGGCGTGGTGCACGTGGCCAACCGGATCACCGTGCACCGCCCGGTCGAGGTCGGCGAGAGCGTCGACTTCCACACGTACGCGGAGAACCTGCGCCCGCACGAGCGGGGCCGCCAGCTCGACGTGGTGCTGGTCGGCTCGATCGGCGGCGAGGAGGTGTGGCGCGGCGTGTCCACGTACCTCGGGAAGGAGCGCACCGCGGGCGGCGGCCCGCGGCGCGATCGGGGTGACCGCCCGGCGCCGCCGGCCGCCTCGGCGCGGTGGCGGGTGACGCCCCGGGTGGGTACGGACTACGCGCGCGTCTCCGGCGACCACAACCCGATCCACACCTCGAAGCTGGGCGCGCGGCTGTTCGGCTTCCCGCGCCCGATCGCGCACGGCATGTGGAGCAAGGCCCGCTGCCTGGCCGCGCTGGAACCCCGGCTGCCCGAGGCGTACACGGTGGACGTGTCGTTCAAGCTGCCGGTGCCGTTGCCGTCCACTGTCGCGTTCAGCGCCTCGCCGACCGGCGAGGGCTGGGACTTCGCGCTGCACAGCGCCCGGGACGGAAGGCCGCATCTGGTCGGTTCGGTGCGCTGAGCGAAAGAGGGGACTTGCCGTCCCCTCTTTTCGGCGCTAAGTTGTTCTCAGATTGAGTTGTTCTCAACCTGAGAGAGTGAGTGGCCGTGAACGAGCAGGAGTTCCTCGCCGGGTACGACCCCCGGGACTACCCGGCGGTCGCGGTCACCGTCGACGTGGTCGCCCTGACCATCCGCGAGGGCGCGCTGCACCTGCTGTTGATCCGCCGCGGCGCGCCGCCCTACGAGGGGCACTGGGCGCTGCCCGGCGGCTTCGTCCAGCCGGACGAGGACCTCGCCGCGGGCGCCCGGCGCGAGCTGGCCGAGGAGACCGGCCTGGGCGGTGAGCGGCTGCGCCGGGTGCACCTGGAACAGCTCGGCAGCTACGGCGCCCCGGACCGCGACCCCCGCATGCGCGTGGTCTCGGTCGCGCACCTGGCGTTCGCCCCCGACCTGCCCGACCCGGTCGCCGACACCGACGCCGACGAGGCGATCTGGCTGCCGGTCACCGCGCTGACCAGCCGGCAGCTCGCCTTCGACCACGGCCGGATCATCGACGACGGTCTGGAGCGCGCCCGCTCCAAGCTGGAGTACACGCCTCTCGCCACCCGGTTCCTCGCCCCCGAGTTCACAGTCACCGAGCTGCGGGAGGTCTACGAGACGGTCTGGGGCCACCCGCTGCACGCCGGCAACTTCCACCGCAAGGTGCTCTCGGTGCCCGGCTTCGTGGAGAGCACCGGCGCCAGCACCGAACGCGGCGGCGCGCGCGGCGGCCCCCGGGCCAAGCTCTACCGCGCCGGAGACGCCCGGCTGCTGCACCCGGCGCTGCTGCGCCCCGCCCGGGAGGAGACGGTGCGGTGAGGACCGAGGAGGCGATCCGGCTGGTCACGGCCGCGCGCACCGACGCCGACCTGTTCGGCACGCAGGAGCCGGCCCGCCGCTACCGCGAGCTGGTCGGCGCACTGCACCCCGACCGGCTGGGCGCGGCCGACCCGGGGGTACGCGCCGCCGCGGCCGACGCGCTCGTCACAGTCACCACCCGGTGGCGCACTCCCGCCCCCACGTACACCGGCGACGTCGCCACCCTGCACGAACGGAAGGAAGGGCCCCCTGTTAACGCCTCCGGTAGAGGAGGGGCCCCTTCTTATCACCTGGCCAAGGTAGCCCGGCACCCCGGCGACAACGACCTGATGGCCCGCGAGGCACGCGCGTT
This sequence comes from Micromonospora globosa, assembly GCF_000717585.1. Classification (NCBI taxonomy): domain Bacteria; kingdom Bacillati; phylum Actinomycetota; class Actinomycetes; order Micromonosporales; family Micromonosporaceae; genus Micromonospora; species Micromonospora globosa. The sequence continues at coordinate 11,694 of NZ_JNZR01000027.1, read as the reverse complement.
GCGGCGGATCGCCGAGCGCGGCGACGCCAAGCACCTCGCGTACGTGCCCCGGCTCGTCGACTCCTACCCGGCGCGTGACCCGTCGACCGGCGTGCAACGGCAGGTCAACGAGCTGGTGACGGTACCCGGGCTGCACAGCCTGGACGACGTGCGTCGCGCGTACCCGGACGGGCTGGACCCGCGCGACGCGGCCTGGATGTGGCGGCGGCTGCTGGTGGCGCTCGGCCTGGCCCACCGGGCCGGCGTGGTGCACGGCGCGGTGCTGCCCCGGCACGTGCTGATCGAGCCGGACGCGCACGGCGTGGTGCTCGTCGACTGGTGCTTCTCGACCGAGCCGGGCGGGCTCGTGCCGGCGCTGGTGCCCGGCCACGAGGACTGGTATCCGCCGGAGGTCGCCGCGAAGCGGCAGTGCGGCCCGGGCACCGACATCGCGATGGCCGCCCGCTGCATGACCTGGCTGATGGGCGACCGCGCGCCGCGCGAGCTGCGCGCCTTCGCCGACGGCTGCCGGGGCACCGCGCTCGCCACGCGGCCGGACGACGCCTGGCGGCTGCTGCGCGAACTGGACGAGGTGCTGCACCGGCTGTACGGGCCGCGCACCTTCCGACCCTTCACCCTCAACCCGTAGGGAGGCTGCCATGGGCAGTGGAATCTGGTCCACCGACGTGTACGACGCCGCCGACCGTTACCGGCGCCGCACCGGCAAGAGCGCGTTCTCGTACAGCGACAGCGGCGCCCGCAAGGTGCACCCGGCGCTCGACCCGCGCGACGCGCTGCGGGAGAGCCGCGACTCCGCCGAGCACCCGCAGTCGACGCCGATCGCCGTGCTGTTCGACGTCACCGGCTCGATGGGGCACGTGCCCCGGGTGCTGCAGAGCAAGCTGCCGCAGCTGCTGGGCCTGCTGCTGCGCCAGGGGTACGCGAAGGATCCGCAGGTCATGTTCGGCGCCATCGGCGACGCCACCTGCGACCGAGTGCCGTTGCAGGTCGGGCAGTTCGAGTCCGACAACCGGATGGACGACGACCTCGGCCGGATCGTGCTGGAGGGCGGCGGTGGCGGCCAGATGATGGAGTCGTACGAGCTGGCGCTGTACTTCATGGCCCGGCACACGGCCACCGACAGCTGGGACAAGCGCGGCCGGCGCGGCTACCTGTTCATCATCGGCGACGAGCTGGCGTACCCGGCGGTGAAGACCGCGGAGGTGACCCGGCTGATCGGCGACGACCTGCGCGAGGACGTGCCGGTCCGGCAGATCGTGGACGAGGTGACCGCGCGCTGGGACACCTACTACCTGCTGCCCGCCGGCAGCCACTACGCGGGCAACCGCAAGGTGCTCGACTTCTGGCGCGGTCTGCTCGGGCAGAACGCGGTCGAGCTGGACGACCTGGACGCGGTCTGCGAGACGATCGCGCTCACCGTCGGCCTGGGCGAGCAGGCCATCGACCTGGACGCCGGGCTGCGCGACCTGGACCGGGCCGGCTCCACCGCCACCCGGACGGTGTCGAAGGCGCTGGCCCGGCTCGGCTCCGGCCGGCGCGCGGTGGCGACGCTGCCGTTCAGCCCGGCCGGCGGCGGAAGCGGGGTCACCCGGCTGTGAACCACGTGATGGTGGTCGACCTCGGCTACGGCGACGCCGGCAAGGGCACCGTGGTGGACCTGCTCTGCGCCACCCGGCAGGTCCACACGGTGGTCCGGTTCAACGGGGGCGCGCAGGCGGCGCACAACGTCGTCCTGCGCGACGGGAGGCACCACACGTTCGCGCAGTTCGGTGCCGGGACGTTCCGTCCGGGCGTACGGACGCACCTGGCGCGGCACGTGGTGGTGGACCCGCTGGCGCTGGCCGCCGAGGCCGACCACCTCGCGTCGGTCGGCGTGCCCGACGCGCTCGACCGTCTGACAGTGGACGGGGAGGCGCTGCTCGCCACCCCGTACCACCGGGCCGCCAACCGCGCCCGGGAGATCGCCCGGGGAGCCGACCGGCACGGCTCCTGCGGGCTCGGGGTGGGCGAGGCGGTCGCGTACGGCCTCGCCCACCCCGACGAGGCACCCCGGGTGGCCGACTGCCGCCGCCCGGCGGTGCTGCGCCGGCGGCTGGCCGCGCTGCGCGACCGGCTCACCGCCGAGCTGGGCCCGCTCGACGCGCCACCGGTGGACGACTGCCTGCCCGCGTACGCGGCCTTCGCGCGCCGGGTGGCAATCGTCGACCGGACCTGGCTGGCAGGTGCCCTGCGCGAGGGCACCTGCGTGTTCGAGGGCGCGCAGGGGGTGCTGCTGGACGAGTGGCACGGCTTCCACCCGTACACGACGTGGAGCACCACGACGTTCGCCAACGCCGAGACGCTGCTCGCCGAGGCGGGCATGGCCGGGACCGCGCAGCGGCTCGGCGTGCTGCGCACGACCACCACCCGGCACGGTCCCGGACCGCTGGTCACCGAGGACGCGGCGCTGCCGTTCCGCGACCGGCACAACGGGACGAACCCCTGGCAGGGGCGGTTCCGGTTCGGGCACTTCGACGCGGTCGCCCACCGGTACGCGCTGGAGGTGGCAGGTGGCGTCGACGGCCTGGCGCTCACCCACCTCGACCTGGCCCGGCCCGAGCTGCGGATCTGCCGCCGCTACGAGGGCCTGGACCGGCTCGTCCCCGGCCCGGCCGGTGACCTGGACCGGCAGGCGGCGCTCACCGAGCGGCTGATGCGGGCTCGGCCGGTGCTGGACGAGTCGCCTGCCGACTGGCCGGCTGCGGTCTCGGAGGCGCTGGGCGCGCCGGTGGTGCTCACGTCGCGCGGGCCGACGGCCGAGGAGAAGGAAGGGCCCCTTGTTAACGCCTTTTGTATGGGAAGGGCCCCTGCTTAACACCGCACCCCCGAGCATGGGTGCATGGGGGACGTGCTCGACCTGCTGCACCACACGGTGACGTCGCCGTGGGTGTACCTGGTGATCATCGCGGTCACCGCCGTCGACGCGTTCTTCCCGGCGGTGCCGGGCGAGACAGTGGTGATCACCGCCGGGGTCTTCGCGGCCGGCGGCGAGCCGAACCTGGTGCTGGTGATCGTGACCGCCGCGTTCGGCGCGCTCGCCGGCGACCACATCTCGTACGCGATCGGGCGCGGCGGCGGCGCGCACCGGCTGGCCCGCTTCCCAGCGGACAGCAGGCGGCGGGCCAGCTCGGAGTGGGCCCGCCGGGCGGTCGACAGGCGCGGCGGGATGATCCTGACCACCGCCCGGTACGTCCCCGGCGGCCGGACCGCCGTCACGCTGACCATGGGCGCGGTCCGCTATCCGGCGCGCACGTTCCTGCTGTACGACGGCCTGGCGTGCACCACCTGGGGGATCTACTGCGGGCTGCTCGGCTACTTCGGCGGCCTGGCGTTCGAGCACAACCCGCTGTCCGGGCTGCTCGCCGGCGTGGCCATCTCGCTGGCCGTCACCGGCCTGTTCGAGGCCGTCCGCTGGGGCCGGCGGCGGGCGCACCGGCGGGCTGCCGCCCGGCGCGACTGTTAACAAGGGGCCCTTGTACTACCGCAGGCGTTAAGAAGGGGCCCTTCCTTACCCCGCGGCGGGCGGGTGCCAGGTGACGCCGCGCAGGAGCTGGTCGGCGCCGAGCCAGGCCACGTTCATCATCCGGGTCGCTGTCTTCCCGGCGTCCGCCTCAGGGTGGTCGGCCAGCCAGTCGGCGAGCGACTCACTGGCGCCCACCAGCCCGTACGCGACCACCTCCAGGTCGGTGGCGCCGACCTCGCGGCCGGAGGCGCGCAACGCGTGGTCGAGCATGCCGGCGACCACCTCGACCAGCCGGCCGCGCATGGCGGCGAGTTCGGCGGCGAACGGCTGGGAGCCGCGGGCCTGCCGGTAGAGGACCGCCCAGCCGTCCCGGTGCGCGCCGACGAAGCCGAAGAACGCGCGCAGTCCGCGCCAGAGCCGCTCGTCGGCGGGCAGGTCGGGGGCGGCGGCACCGGCGATCGCCTCCATCATCCGGGTGCTCTCCCGGTGCAGGCAGGCGATGAAGAGTTCCTCCTTGGTGCCGAGGTAGGCGTACACCATCGGCTTGGAGATGCCGGCGTCGTCGGCGATCTCGTCCATGCTGGCGGCGTGGAAGCCGCGGCGGGAGAACACCTTCACCGCCGCGTCGAGCATCTGCTGCTCGCGTACGGCGCGGGGGAGGCGCTTGAAGGTCGGCGTGCTGGACACCCTTGCGAGCATACCTACCCGTGCGTAAGGTTACGCCAGAGTAACCAAAGTGGCCCCGCCCGAGAGGTGCAATCCCCCATGACTGACTTCGACCCGGCCAACTTCGCGAACGTCGGCCCGAAGGAGTTCGCGCAGCTGGTCAAGTCCACGCCGGACGCCAAGATCAACGAGATCATGTCCGGCGAGGCGCGCGGCAAGATCCTCAGCGAGGTCTTCAACCGGATGCCCACGCTGTTCCGCGCGGACCGCGCCGGTGCCACCAACGCGGTCATCCACTGGAACATCACCGGCCGTCCGGACGGTGGCACCGACACCTACGAGATCGTCATCGAGAACGGCACCTGCACCGTCTCGGAGACCGCGACCCGCGACCCGAAGCTGAGCCTCACCATGGGCCCGGTCGAGTTCCTGAAGATCGTCTCCGGTGGCGCCAACCCGGTGATGATGTTCATGACCGGCAAGCTGAAGGCCAAGGGCGACCTGGGCCTGGCCGCCAACATCGCCAACCTGTTCGACATCCCCAAGGCCTGACATGGCCGAGTTCTCGCTCGACCTGAACGAGGAACAGCGGGACCTTCGCGACTGGGTGCACGGCTTCGCCGCCGAGGTCGTGCGCCCGGCCGCGGCCGAGTGGGACGCCCGGGAGGAGACTCCCTGGCCGATCATCCAGGAGGCCGCGAAGGTCGGCCTGTACGGGTTCGAATTCCTCGCCACCTGCTGGGCCGACCCCACCGGCCTCTCCCTGCCGATCGCCAGCGAGGAACTCTTCTGGGGTGACGCCGGCATCGGCCTGAGCATCTTCGGCACCTCCCTCGCGGTCGCTGCGATCTACGGCGCCGGCACCCCCGAGCAGCTCGTCGAATGGGTGCCGCAGTGCTTCGGCGACGTCGACTCCCCGGCCGTGGCCGCGTTCTGCACGAGCGAGCCGGAGGCCGGATCCGACGTCGGCTCGATGCGTACCCGCGCCGTCTACGACGAGGCCACCGACGAGTGGGTGCTCAACGGGCAGAAGGCGTACGCCACCAACGGCGGCATCGCCGGGGTGCACGTGGTCACCGCCTCGATCGAGCCCGAGCTGGGCTCGCGCGGCCAGGCCGCGTTCGTCGTACCCCCCGGCACTCCCGGTCTGACCGCCACCCGCAAGCTGCGCAAGCTGGGGCTGCGCGCCTCGCACACCGCGGACGTCTTCCTCGACGACGTCCGGGTGCCAGGCCGCTGCCTGCTCGGCGGCAAGGACGCGCTCGACGAGCGTCTGGCCCGCGCCCGGTCCGGGCAGCGCGCCTCCGGCCAGGCGGCGATGCGGACGTTCGAGCTGTCCCGCCCGACAGTCGGCGCGCAGGCGCTCGGCGTGGCCCGCGCCGCCTACGAGTACGCCCTGGACTACGCCAAGGAGCGGGTCCAGTTCGGACGGCCGATCATCTCCAACCAGGCGGTCGCGTTCGCGCTCGCCGACATGAAGATGGAGATCGACGCGGCCCGGCTGCTGGTCTGGCGCGCCTCCTGGATGGGCCGCAACAACCGGCCGTTCACCGCGGGCGAGGGCTCGATGTCCAAGCTCAAGGCCGGTGAGGTGGCCGTCTCGGTGACCGACAAGGCGGTCCAGCTCCTCGGCGGCGCCGGCTTCCTGCGCGACCACCCGGTCGAGCGGTGGTACCGCGACGCCAAGATCTACACCATCTTCGAGGGCACCTCCGAGATCCAGCGGCTGGTCATCTCCCGGGCCATCTCCGGGATGCAGATCCGCTGACCGCCGGCGGGCCGCGGCCCGGCCCGTGACGACGTCGCACGCCGTCGCGGGCCGGGTCGCCGCTCCCGGGCCGACCCGAACCGCGATCGGGCGCAAGATCATGCCGAACCGGACGGCCGACCGTCCGGAGCCTGGTCGACGAACCACGAACGCGAAGGAGTTGCGCCGTGGACCTGCCGTTCATCGCCGCCACGCTGACCCGACGTGGACTGCTCGCCCCGGGCGGACCGATCCGCGTGGTCTCCCAGCTCAACGCGCTGCGCCGGTGGGGCTGGAGCCTCGCCGGGGAGCTGCGCCAGGCCGCCGCCCGCGACCCCGGCCGTGTCGCCGTTGTCGACGAGCAGGGCGCCACCATGACGTACCAGGAACTGCTCGACCGCTCCGAGCGGCTGGCCCGGTCGCTGCGCTCCCACCTCGGCGTGCAGACCGGCGACCGGGTCGGTGTGCTCTGCCGCAACCACCACGGCCTGATCGAGGCGATAGTGGCAGCGATGCTGCTCGGCGCGGACGCCGTCCTGGTCAACACCGGGCTGTCCGCCGCTCAACTGGTGACTGTGGCCGAGGAACAGGGCCTGCGCGTCCTGGTGCACGACGGCGAGTTCACCGAGCGCGTCCTCGGCCTCCCGGCCGAGCTGCACCGGGTCGACGAGCGGCGGCAGGAGGAGCTGATCGCCGCCGCCGTGCCCGGCGAGAAGCTCCAGCCGCCGGAGCGCGACGGCCGCACCATCGTGCTGACCTCCGGCACCACCGGCGCGCCCAAGGGCGCCCGCCGGCCCACCCCGCACGGCTTCGGCCCGCTGGTGTCCATCATCGACCGCATCCCGCTGCACGCGCGGGACACCGTGATGATCGCCGCGCCGATCTTCCACACCTGGGGGTACGCCGCACTTCAGGTGTCGTTCGCGCTGCGCGCCACAGTCGTACTGCACCGGCGCTTCGACCCGGCCGCCACGCTCGCCGCGCTCGCCGCTCAACCGTGCGACGCGATGTTCGCCGTACCGGTGATGCTGCAACGGCTGATGGAGGTCGCGCCGCCGCAGCCCCGGCCGCCGCTCAAGGTGGTCGCGGTCAGCGGATCGGCACTGCCCGGCAACCTGGCCACCGCGTTCATGGACCGGTACGGCGACGTGCTCTACAACCTCTACGGCTCGACCGAGGTCTCCTGGGCCTCCATCGCCGGCCCGGCCGAGCTGCGCGCCGCGCCCACCACCGCGGGCCGGCCACCGCACGGCACCCGGCTGGCCATCCTGGACGAGACCGGCCGGCCGGTCCGCGACGGCGAGGTCGGACGGATCTTCGTGGGCAACGAGATGCTGTTCGAGGGCTACACCTCGGGCGCCGGGCGGGAGAGCCGCGACGGCCTGCTCGACACCGGCGACCTGGGCCGGCTGAACGCCGACGGCCTGCTCTTCGTCGACGGCCGGGCCGACGACATGATCGTCTCGGGCGGCGAGAACGTCTTCCCGTCCGAGGTGGAGGATCTGATCGCCCGGTTGCCGCAGGTCCGCGAGGTCGCCGTGATCGGCGTACCGGACCCCGACTACGGCCAGCGACTGGCCGCGTTCCTGGCGCTGCGCACCGGCGAGACGCTCGACCCGGAGGCGGTCCGCGAGTACGTCCGGCGCTACCTGGCCCGCTTCTCCGTGCCCCGCGACGTGGTGTTCGTCAAGTACCTGCCGCGCAACGCCACCGGCAAGGTGCTCAGCCGGGAACTGCGCCGCTACTTCGACTGATCCACATCGGTCACACGGCTGCCGTCTTCCGGTGCTACGGTCTCCCCCGATCGAACGGGGAAACGGGGAGCACCACAATGGACAGGCTTCGGCGGCGTACCGCACTCGGCCTCCTCGTCGGCGGCGCGTCCGCCGCCGCGCTCGGCCCGTTCGACCCGGTCCTCGGCGGCCGGCCCGACGACTCACCCACCCGGTGGCCGGTCCCGCCCGTCGAGCGGGAGAACCGCGCCGCCGGTGAGCCGTGGTGGCCCGAGCACGGCGGCCGGGCCGCCGACGACCGGCGGCGCCAGATCCAGGGGTACGCCTCGACGACGAGCGTCGCCCCCGGCGAGGAGATCGACTTCCACGTCGCGGTCAACCCGGGCGGCCGGTTCCGGATCAGCGTGCACCGCCTCGGCTGGTACGACGGCGCGGGCGCCCGCACGATGCTGACCAGCCCCGAACTGCGCGGCGTACCGCAGCCGGTGCCGGTGGCCGACCCGGACACCGGTGTGCTCGACTGCCGGTGGCCGGTGTCCTGGCGCCTGTCCGTCCCGCACGGCTGGACCTCCGGCCTCTACCAGGCGGTCTTCACCTCGGCCGACGGCTGGCGGGCCTGTACGCCGTTCGTGGTACGCGACGACCGGCGCCCGGCCGCGCTCTGCGTGGTGCTGCCGGTGACCACCTGGCAGGCGTACAACCAGTGGCCGCGCGACCGGCGGACCGGCAAGAGCCTCTACAACGGCTACCGGGCCGACGGGCGGCGCGACCCGGCGCTGCGGGCACGCGCTGTCACGTTCGACCGCCCGTACTCCGGCGCCGGCCTGCCCACCCACTTCGACCGCGACGAGGCCGCGATCCGGTGGCTGGAACGCAACCTCTACGACGTCAGCTACGCCACCAGCTTCGACCTGCACTCCGGGCGCCTCGACCCGGCCCGGTACCGGGGTCTGGTGTTCTGCGGGCACGACGAGTACTGGTCGGCCGAGATGCGCCGCGCCACCGAGGTCGGCCTGGACGGGGGCACCAGCCTCGCGTTCCTCGGCGCGAACAGCGTCTACTGGCACGCCCGCGTACGCGCCGCCGCCGACGGCCGCCCCGAACGGCTCGTCGAGTGCGCCAAGACGCTTCCCGACCCGGGCGCGGGCATCGGCGACCCGACCGTGACCTGGCGCAACCTCGACCGGCCGGAACAGGCGCTGCTCGGCGTGCAGTACAACGGCATCGTGTTAACCCCGCAGCCGCTCGTGGTGCGCGCCGCAGACAACTGGGTGTGGGCCGGCACCGGCGTGGCCGACGGCGACCGCATCCCGGGCGTGGTCGCGGGCGAGGCGGACGGGCTGCACGCGGCCCTCCCGCGGCCCGCCGGGACCACGCTCAGCTCCTCGCCGTACCCGGCCCAGCAGGGCGGCCGGCGGCTCCAGAGCAGCTACGTCCACGAGACGGCACGCGGAGCTGTCGTCTTCGCCAGCGGCACGCTCGGCTGGACCCTGGCACTGGACCGGCAGGGCCACCGCGACCCGCGCATCGAGCGGGCCACGGCGAACGTGCTCAACCGGATGGCCGGCCGGCGCCCCGGGCCGGTCAGCCCGGAATCGTGACCCGGCCGTCCACGGCCGCCGCCGCGATGTCGGTGCGGTGGTGGGAACCGGCCAGCTCGACGTTGCGTACCAGGGCGTAGGCGGCGTCGCGCGCGGCGGCCAGGTCCGGCCCGGTCGCCGTACCGCAGAGGACCCGGCCCCCCGCGGAGCGCAACGTGCCGTCGGCGTCGCGGCGGGTCCCGGCGTGGATGATCCCGGCGCGGTCCGCGCCGGTGATCACGTCACCGGTACGCGGGCCCGCCGGATAGCCCTCGGCCGCCACCACGACCGTCACCGCCGCGCCGTCGCGCCAGCGAAGCGGCGGGTGCGCGCCGAGCGTGCCGGTGGCAGCGGCGTGCAGCAGCCCGCCCAGCGGCGTCTCCAGCAGGGCGAGTACGACCTGCGTCTCCGGGTCGCCGAAGCGCGCGTTGAACTCGATCACCCGCGGGCCGGACGGGGTGATCGCCAGGCCCACGTAGAGCAGGCCGGCGAACGGGGTGCCCCGGCGGCGCAGCTCCGCCAGCGTCGGGTGCACCACGTCGCGCATCACGTCGTCGACCAGATTCGGCGGGGCCCACGGCAGCGGCGCGTACGCGCCCATGCCGCCCGTGTTCGGCCCGGTGTCGCCGTCGCCGACCCGCTTGAAGTCCTGCGCCGGCAGCAGCGGCACCGCCGCCTCGCCGTCGGTGACCACGAACAGGGAGACCTCGGGACCGGACAGGTACTCCTCGATCACCACCCGGCCGCACTCCGCGGCGTGCCGCTCGGCGACCGCCCGGTCTTCGGTGACCACCACACCCTTGCCGGCGGCGAGCCCGTCGTCCTTCACCACGTACGGCGCGCCGAACTCGTCCAGCGCGCGCCCCACCGCCGCCGCGTCCTCGCAGGTGTACGCGCGGGCGGTCGGCACCGCCGCGGCGGTCATCACGTCCTTCGCGAACGTCTTCGAGCCCTCCAGCCGGGCCGCCTCCGCGCTCGGGCCGAACACCGCGATGCCCTTGGCGCGTACCGCGTCGGCGACGCCCGCCACCAGCGGCGCCTCCGGCCCGATGACCACCAGGTCGGCAGCGACCTCGACGGCGAGGGCCGCCACTGCTGCCGGGTCGGTGGGTGTCACCTCCCGAAGTTCGGCCACCGCAGCGATCCCCGGATTCCCCGGAGCCGCGACGAGCGCCTCGACAGCCGGGTCACCGGCGAGTCCGAGCGCGAGAGCGTGCTCCCGCCCACCACCACCCACAAGAAGTACGCGCACGACCGGCATCCTACTGACCACCCCACCCCACCCCGTCGATCAAGGAGTTTGCGTCTCAGATTGAGCGGTGCGGGTCCGCAAACTCCTTGATCACCGGCGCTTCAGGGCGCGCTTGACCGTCTGGGGGATGTAGTCGGGGCGCAGGGTGTCGGACCAGGTGAAGCGGAGGATCCGCCAGCCGGCGTTGACCAGGCGGTTCTGCCAGAACCGGTCCGCGTAGACGGCCTGCGGCGTCAGGTGCGGGCCTCGGCCGTCCGCCTCCGCGATCAGACGCGCCCCGCGCCATGCCAGGTCCCCGACGCCGAGCAGGTAACCGTCCTCGTCCCGCACCGGCAGTTGCAGGACGTCCGGCGGCACGCCACCGTCGACGCACCGGAGCCTGGCGCGGGTCTCCAGCGGTGACTGTGCCCGGCCGTCCGCCTCGGCCAGGTATCCCCGAGCGGCGGCCGCGCCACGGCGTCCGGTGAGGTGCGTGAGCACCAGGGACAGGTCGTTCTCGGCCAGGATCCGCTGATTGAGCGCGGAGTCGAGGACGCACACCGCCGGATAGCGCCGCGCCCGCAGCAACACGTCGGCGACGGTGCGCGCCGGTGTGGTGACCGGTACGCCGCCGGCCCGGCACACGTCCGCTTCGGCGAGCGTCAACTGGTGCACCGTCAGGCCCGGCTCCGCCCGGCGCTGCACGTGCGGCCGATCCGGCGGCACCGAGACGTGGATCGCCGCCATCGGCGGGAGACCGGCGATGCCGTGCAGCTCGGCGGCGGTACCCAACACGGCGACCGCGCCCCGCCCGAGGCTGGCGACCGTGGCGCGGATCATGGCACGTCGTAGTGCCACATGCGTCAGCACGGCGGGAGACGGCAGGTAGCAGCCGCGCGAGACCCGGGTCCATCGCCCGGACCGGACGAGGTACCGGATCTGCTCCCGGCCGAGGCCCAGGCGCAACGCCTGCCCCGCCGTCACGAACCCGCCCTGCGTCGCGGCCAGCCGCGTCAGTTCGCCGAATTCACCCACACGCGCAGGCTCCCCCGCGCCACCCCACAGCCGACACCCCTGTGGACAACCCTGTGGAAAACCGCCCTCCACTCCACGCCCCACCCTGCCCCGGTGATCAAGGAGTTTGTGTCCGGATCCGACGCCGAAATGGACACAAACTCCTTGATCAACGGAGTGGGGCCCGGAGGGCCCGGGGAGGGTGAGGGCGGGGTGGGGGG
>NZ_JNZR01000026.1:0-91979 GCF_000717585.1 Micromonospora globosa | reverse complement strand
GCCAAACCAAAAGGCCTGACCAGTACGGGGTATAAAACAATTGGCACTGGCTTTACAAGCACCCTGTTGAGTTCTCAAAGAACAACCACACACCAACCAGAAGCACCGCTACCAGCGGAACCCCCGTTTGGGGCAACCTCTCCAACCTACTCGGTCTTGCTTCCGTCGTCAACCTCGCGTTCGAGGTGATCAACTTGGCTCGACCAGACCCACGCTGACGCTCACCGTTTCCGGTGGTCGTTGCTCTCGTGGGTTTCGGCGGACCGGCCGGCGTCGCTCTCGCGACCACCCGCCCGGCTCCCTGCCGACTTTCGAACTCTACCCGGTCGGCTTCGCGTTCGCAACTCCGTGTCCCGGAGTGTCGAGCACCGCCCGAATCTCAGTCTGGCTCGGCGTCACCGCCACCAGCCTGGCGCCCGTTCTCGGCCGGTTTGCCCGGCCTCCCGCGTGCAGAGAGAAAGTTACGCGGACCCGCCCCGGAAGGCAAATCAATGATCGTCATTGGGCGAGCGTGACGGGTCCACCGGAATGCCGGCGTCGAAGAGAGCGTTCCGGAGCTGTCCCGTGCCAGAGTGGTCGGCATGGATGATCCGTCCCCGGTCCCGGCCGTCGCCGAGGACGCTCTGCTCGGCCTCCTGCTGCCGTTCTGGCAGTTGGTGATCGGGGCCGTCGTGCTCGCCGTACTGCTGCTGTCGGTCAAACGCCTGGCCCGGCGCGGCCCCTCCCGGATGACCACCGCTCTCCTGGTCACCGCGGCGGCGATCGCCGGGATCGCCGCCCTGGGCCTGCTCTTCGGAGGCTGACCGCGATCAGAGCCGGCGGTTGGCCAGGCTGGGCAGCTCGGCGCGGATCGTCCGCAGCCGCTGCAGGTCGATCTCGGTGACCGCCAGTCCCGGGCCGTCGGCGACCTGGCTCAGCACGGTCCCCCACGGGTCGACCACCATGCTGCGCCCGAAGCAGGTCCGGCCCGGGTCGTGGTCACCTGTCTGTCCGGCCGCCGCCACGAAGCACTGGTTCTCGATCGCCCGGGCCCGCAGCAGCACCTCCCAGTGGTCCCGCCCGGTGTGCATCATGAACGCTGCGGGCACCACGAGCAGTTCGGCGCCGCCGTCGGTCGCGAGCTGCCGGTACAACTCCGGGAACCGCAGGTCGTAACAGATGGACAGGCCGACCCGCAGACCCTCGACGTCGACCACCACTGGCTTCTCGCCCGGCGCCACGGTTGCCGACTCCAGGTAGGAGACGCGGCCGGGGATCTCCACGTCGTACAGATGGATCTTCCGGTAGGCGGCAGCGAGCGCGCCCTCGCGGTCGAAGACCAGGGAGGTGTTCCAGGTGTGCGCCGGGTCCGGACCCGCCTCGTGGAACGAGCCGGCGATCACCCACATGCCCAGCCGGCGGGCGGTCTCCGCGAAGAACCGCCCCACAGTGCCGTCGACCGGCTCGGCCGGCGGCATCCGGTCGGCGTGACCGAGGTAGTCGACGTACTCCGGAAGGAGGGCGAGGTCCGCGCCGGCCGCCGCGGCCCTGACCAGCAGGGCCTCGGCGGCGGCGAGGTTCGCCGCCCGGTCGTCGCGGGCGTTGAGCTGGCAGATGGCGACGCGCATGACCCGAGGGTACGGGCGGAAGCAGGCGCGCGACAGGGCTCAGACGCTGGACAGGACGAGCGCCGCCGCGGCGAAGCCGAGCCCCGCGACCTGTGCCGGCCGGAGTCGTTCCCGGTCGACGGCGAGCGCGAGCAGGACGGTGCTCGCCGGGTAGAGCGAGGCGATCGCGGCCACCACGCTCAGGTGCCCCCGCCCCGCCGCGGCGAGGAACAGCGCGTTCGCGGCGGAGTCGAGCAGGCCGGCCGTCGCGGCCCAGCCGAGCACCCGCCGCCCCAGGCGCAGGCGTGCGCCGGTACGGACGGCGAGCGCGAGGCCGAACGCGATCGAGCTGACGCGTACCGCGAGAACCGGCCACATGCCGGCGGCCTCGTCGGCCTGGCCGAGCAGCGCGAAGAAGACGCCGAAGAGCAGTCCAGCGGCCAGTGCCATGCCGATCACGCGGCCGGAGACGCGGCGTGCCGCGCCGCGCTCCCCCAGGCTGACCAGCCCGATGGCGACCACGGCGAGCCCGGCGCCGCCGAGCGCAACAGCACCCGGCGAGTGTGCGAGGACCAGGCTGGCGACGATCGGCACGATCGCCGCGGTGATCGCGGTGACGGGCGCGACGACAGCCATCACGCCGGTGGCGAGCGAGCGGTAGAGCAGCATGACGCCGCCCGCGCCCGCCACGCCGGCGAGCAGTCCCCACCCCAGGTCGAGCGGGCTCGGCGTGCCGGGCACCACGAGGACGAGGACGAGCAGCAGCGGAACGCTGAGGATCTGCGACACGACAGTCACGGCGATCGGGTCGGCGCGCCGGGACGCCTTGCCGCCGGCGAAGTCGGCCGTGCCGAAGGCCAGCGCGGACACGGCGGCGAGGACAATGGGGAGCATCCCGCAGTCGTACCACAATAGTGACCGTGAAGGACAGTGTGATGACCGATACCGGTGGACGGGTCGGCGCGGTGACCTCAGCGGTCGCCCGCCAGGTACGTGACCTGCGAGCAGCACGCGGCTGGTCGTTCGAGGAACTGGCCGGCCGGTCCGGAGTCAGCAAGGGCATGCTGGTGCAGATCGAGGGGGCGCGCACCAACCCGAGCATCGGCACGCTCTGCCGGGTCGCCGACGCGTTCGGCGTCAGCATCGCCCGGCTGCTGGAGCCGGCCGAACCGAGCACGGTGCGGGTCAGCGCGGCCGACGAGGCGCCGGTGCTGTGGCGCGGCCCCAACGGCGGCCTGGCGCGTCTGCTCAGCGGCCTCGGCGAACCCGACCTGGTCGAGCTGTGGGACTGGCGGATGGAACCCGGGGAGGCGTTGCGGTCCCCCGACCACGCCCACGGCACCCGGGAGATCCTGCACGTGCTAGACGGCGTCGCCACTGTCACAGTGGACGGCGTCGACCACGACGTACGCGCCGGCGAGACGGTCGAGTTCCACGCCGACCGGGAGCACGGCTATCGCACGGCCGGTGACGGGCCGGTGCGCCTGATGATGGTGGTGGTCACCCCGTCGGGCGAGTGGGACCGGCGGACCCGCTCACGCGGACCGCGCCCGAGCTGACCCGGGCGCGGTCGCGAACGGCGGTATCAGGCCGACTTCTCCTCGCGGTCCCGCCGGCGCCGGCCGGTGAACTCGCGGGGCACGATCGTCGGGTTGACGTTCTCCAGGACGACCTCGCGGGTGATCAGCACCCGGGCGGCGTCGGGGTTGCTCGGCACCTCGTACATCACGGAGAGGAGCACCTCTTCCATGATCGCCCGCAGGCCGCGGGCGCCGGTGCCGCGGAGCATGGCCTGGTCGGCGATGGCCTCCAGCGCGGGCTGCTCGAACTCCAGCTCGACGCCGTCCAGCTCGAACAGGCGCTGGTACTGCCGGACCAGCGCGTTGCGCGGCTCGGTCAGGATCCGCACCAGGGCGCTGCGGTCGAGGCTGCGCACGTTGGTGATCACCGGAAGCCGGCCGATGAACTCGGGGATGAGCCCGAACTTCAGCATGTCCTCCGGCATGACCTGGCTGAAGATGTCGTCGGTCGACCGCTCGGACACCGACCGGAGCCGGGCGCCGAAGCCGGTGCCGCCGGAGCCGGTGCGGGCCTCGATGATCTGGTCGAGCCCGGCGAACGCGCCACCGCAGATGAACAGCACGTTCGTGGTGTCGATCTGGATGAACTCCTGGTGCGGGTGCTTGCGCCCGCCCTGCGGCGGCACGTTGGCGACGGTGCCTTCGAGCATCTTCAGCAGCGCCTGCTGCACGCCCTCGCCGGAGACGTCACGGGTGATCGACGGGTTCTCCGACTTGCGGGCGATCTTGTCGACCTCGTCGATGTAGATGATGCCCGTCTCGGCGCGCTTGATGTCGTAGTCGGCGGCCTGGATCAGCTTCAGCAGGATGTTCTCGACGTCCTCACCGACGTAGCCCGCCTCGGTGAGCGCGGTGGCGTCGGCGATGGCGAACGGGACGTTGAGCATCCGCGCGAGCGTCTGCGCCAGGTGCGTCTTGCCGCAACCCGTCGGGCCGAGCAGCAGGATGTTGGACTTGGCCAGCTCGACGCCGTCGGTGCCGGAGCCCGGCGCGCCTGCGGCCTCGGCCTGGATCCGCTTGTAGTGGTTGTAGACCGCGACGGCGAGCGCCTTCTTGGCCTGCTCCTGACCGACGACGTAGTTGTCGAGGAACTGGCAGATCTCCATCGGCTTGGGAAGCTCTTCCCACTTCACCTCGCCGGACTCGGCCAGCTCCTCTTCGATGATCTCGTTGCAGAGGTCGATGCACTCGTCGCAGATGTAGACACCAGGGCCCGCGATGAGCTTCTTGACCTGCTTCTGCGACTTGCCGCAGAACGAGCATTTCAGTAGGTCGCCGCCGTCACCGATCCGTGCCACCTACGTTCTCCCTGCACTCGTCGGCCGGAACGCCGGCCCTGACCTGCGAGCGCCGGAGCGCCCGTCCGTCCTGTCGTCCCACCATGCTGTCGGCTCCACCTGATCCGACCGGCGGAGCGGTACAGACCCGACGTTACCCGGTGGCCGGGTTTTCTCCGACCCCCAAAACGGGTGTGTCAGAGGTCGACCGGGAACGATACCCCGACCGACCTCCGACCACACGTTGCTCAGCCCGCGGCGTGCGACGCCAGCAGACCCTTCTTGCGGCTGGTCAGGATCGTGTCGACCAGCCCGTACTCCTTGGACTCCTCGGCCGTCATGATCTTGTCACGGTCGATGTCCTTGCGAACCTGCTCGATCGGGCGGTTGCAGTGCCGGGAGAGCATGTCCTCCAGCTGCGTCCGCATCCGCAGGATCTCCCGCGCCTGGATCTCGATGTCCGAGCCCTGGCCGTAGCCGCCCTCGGTGGCCGGCTGGTGGATGATGATCCGGGAGTTGGGCAGCGCCATCCGCTTACCCGGCGTGCCCGCGGAGAGCAGCACCGCCGCCGCGCTCGCCGCCTGCCCGAGGCAGACGGTCTGGATGTCCGGGCGGACGTACTGCATGGTGTCGTAGATCGCCGTCATGGCGGTGAAGGAGCCACCGGGCGAGTTGATGTACATGATGATGTCGCGGTCCGGGTCGGTGCCCTCCAGCGTCAGCAGCTGGGCCATCACGTCGTTGGCCGACGCGTCGTCCACCTGGACGCCGAGGAAGATGATCCGGTCCTCGAAGAGCTTGTTGTACGGGTTGGACTCCTTCATCCCGTACGACGTGCGCTCGACGAACGACGGCAGAACGTAGCGGTTGTGCACGGCCGCGAACTGGGGCGGCAGGCTCAGGTCGGTCATCGTCAGCTCCTCGGTCAGCTCAGGGTCCCGGCGCCATCCGGAACCTGCGCGGCCCCGATGATCACCTTGTCGATGAAGCCGTAGTCCATGGCCTCCTGGGCGGTGAACCAGCGGTCACGGTCCGAGTCCGCCTCGATCTGCGCCTGGGACTGGCCGGTGTGGAACGCGACCCGCTCCTGGAACATCCGCTTGGTGTAGAGCATCTGCTCGGCCTGGATCGCGATGTCCGACGCGGTGCCGCCGAGGCCACCCGAGGGCTGGTGCATCATGATCCGCGCGTGCGGCAGGGCGTAGCGCTTGCCCTTGGTGCCCGCGCAGAGCAGCAGCTGGCCCATGGAGGCGGCCATGCCCATCGCCACGGTCGAGACGTCGTTGTCGATGTACTGCATGGTGTCGTAGATCGCCATGCCGGAGTAGACCGAGCCACCCGGCGAGTTGATCCAGAGGAAGATGTCGCGGTCCGGGTCCTCCGCCGCGAGCAGCAGGAGCTGCGCGCAGATGCGGTTGGCCACCTGGTCGTTCACCTCACTGCCCAGGAAGATGATCCGTTCCTTGAGCAACCGGTTGTAGACCGAGTCGTCGAGGTTGCCAATGGAGTCGCCACCGCGGGCCTCGTTCACCCGGAGCGACTTCTTGGGGATGTGCATGTCGGTCATGGCAGCCCTTCGCTCTCCGTACCGTCCTACCCGACACTAACCGCTCAGCCGGGAGGCGTACTCCCGGTCGGGGCACTGTTCGCTCTCAGCGCAGTCACCCGCACGGCGTACCCCGGAAAGGGTTTCGGCCGCCTCCCGGCGCGCAGCGCGGGACGGCGGCCGACAACCCCGATGGTCAGTGCTGGTGGTCGTGCTCGGCCTCGTTCTGGGCCCGCAGCGCGTCGAGGGAGACCTCGTTGCCCGCCGAGTCCTTGATCTTGATCTTCTCCATCACCGCGGCGAGCGCCTTGCCCCGGCGGACGTCGCCGAAGACGGCCGCGGCGGCGCCGGAGCGGACCAGCTGGTCGTAGTACTGCTGCGGGGCCATGCCGGCACGCTGCGCCCGGTGCACGATCTCGTGACCGAACTCGTCGTCGGAGACCTGCACGTCCTCGGCGTCGGCCAGGGTGTCCAGCAGGAGCTGGATCTTGACGCCGTCGGTCGCCGCCTCGGTCAGCTCGGTGTCGATCTGCTCCTCGGTCTTCTCCTCCGCCGCGAGGTATTCCTCCAGGGAGGCGCCGATGCGCTCGAGCTGGTCGACCATCGCGGCCTTGCGGCTCTCGACCTCCTCCTTGACGACGCCCTCGGGCGCCGGCACCTCGGCGGCGGCCACCATCTGCTCCAGGGCCTTGTCACGGGCGGCGTAGATCTGCTCGACCTGCTTGCCCCGGGTGACCCGCTCCCGCAGGTCGGCGCGCAGCTCGTCGATGGTGTCGAACTCGCTGGCCATCTGCGCGAAGTCGTCGTTGAGCTCGGGGAGCTCCTTCTCCTTGACCGTGCGGACGGTCACCGCCACGTCGGCGTCACGGCCGGCGTAGTCGCCGCCGACGAGCTGCGTGGTGAAGGTGGTGCTGTCGCCGGCGGCCAGGCCGACCAGCGCCTCGTCCAGACCCGGCAGGAGCTGCTTGCTGCCCACCTCGTGCGAGATGTTGCTCGCCGAACCGCCCGGGACCTCCTCGCCGTCAACAGTGGCGTTCAGGTCGATCTGCACGAAGTCGCCCTCCTGGGCGGCCCGCTCGACGGTCTTCAGCGTGGCGAACCGCTCGCGCAGGCTGTTGATCTGCTCGTCGATCTCGCTGTCGGCGATCTGGATCTCGTCGACGGTCACCTCGATGGTGGCCGGGTCCGGCAGGGTGATCTCCGGCCGGACGTCCACCTCGGCGGTGAAATTGAGCGAGTCGCCGTCGTTGAACTCCGTGATGTCGACCTCGGGACGGCCGAGCGTCTTCAGGTCGTGCTCCCGGACCGCGGCGAGGATGTTCTGCGGGATGGCCTCCTGGATCGCCTCGTTGAGGACGGTCCCCCGGCCCACCCGCTGGTCGATCACCGCGCTGGGGACCTTGCCCCGGCGGAAGCCGGGAACCTGGACCTGCTGGCCGATCTCCCGGTACGCCTTCTTGAGGCTCGGCTCGAGCTCGACGAACGGCACCTCGATGGCGAGCCGCACGCGCGTCGGGCTCAGAGTCTCGACGGTGCTCTTCACAGGCGTACTCCTTGACGGATCTGGGTGTTGAGTCTGGGGCGTGATTGCGCGCATCGAGTGTAGGCGAGCCGGCCGACGGCATCGGCAGGGCCCGGGTACCGCGCGGAAAAAACCGGCGGTTCCCGGGACGATCCGGTCGCGAACGACAGTCGGGGTGGCGGGATTTGAACCCACGGCCCCTCGCTCCCAAAGCGAGTGCGCTACCAAGCTGCGCCACACCCCGGTGGCGACGAAGAGTGTATGCCGTCCGGCCCCTCGCGCGGGTGACCGGGGCACGGCGCGGGGTGTGGCGGGCGCCGCCGGGTGCCGCCGGGTGGCGTCGGGTGGCGTCGGGTGGCGTCGGGCGCCAGTTCGGGGAAGTGGCTGGGTCCGGGGGCGCAGGAAGGCGCCACCTCGCCGAAATTGTGTGGATCTTGACGGTCGGCGGCGTGCGCGGGGTACGCGCTGCACGGCGGCGGGGGTGATTCGGTACGCTGTCGGCGCGCCCTGCTCTGGTGGGGCGCTCGCGGGCGTAGCTCAATGGCAGAGCTTCAGTCTTCCAAACTGACGGTGCGGGTTCGATTCCCGTCGCCCGCTCCACCCACGAAGGCCCAGGCAGACCGCATGATCGCGGCACCTGGGCCTTTCACTTCTCCGCCGGGTTGGATCTTGCGTGCCATCCGCGTGCCAGTCACGGTCGGCGTCGACCACTTCCGGCGATCCGGCGGTCCATCGCTTGGGCGATCTCGCGGTCACGCTCGCTGGTGGCGTGCTGGTAGATCAGGGCCGCGCGCATGGTGGCGTGGCCCATGCGATGCATCAGCTCGCGCGTGCTGGCCCCGGAGGCGGCGGCGAGGGTGTTGCCGGTATGGCGCAGGTCGTGGAAGTGGAAGCCAGCCAGGCCCACCGACGCGGCAGTCTTGGTCCACTTGACGGCACGCCCGAAGTTGCCGGAACGCAGCATCGCGCCCTTCGCCCCGGTGAAGATCAGCGCATCATTGCCGTCCTCGACGTGCTCGGCCAGGTGCTCACTCAGCGCCTCGACCGCAGCCTCAGGCAGCGCGACGACACGGACCCCGGCCGCAGACTTCGGTGGCCCGAACTCCAGACGATCCTTCAGCGCCGCCAGCTTCCGGGGCACTCGCACGGTCGCCGCGTCCAGGTCGACGTCACAGCGGCGCAGGGCAGCCAGCTCTCCCCACCGCAGGCCAGAGAGAGCAGCCAGGATGATCAGCGCGGAGAAGCGGGCCGGCATGGCGTCGGCCAGGGCGTAGACCTGGGCGATGGTGGCCGTGGGCCGTTCCGGGGTGTGGTAGCGGTCATAGCCTTTGATCCGGCACGGGTTCTGCCGAAGGATCTCGTCCTCGCGCACCGCCGTGTTGAGGATCGCCCGCAGCAGGCAGTACGCCTTGACCGCCTGGGGCTCCGGAGTGCCGCCGTTGAGCAGGTTGCCGCGCCAGGTCCGGATGGTCGCCGGCTTGATCGCGGCCAGGGCGAGGTGCCCGAGGTGCGGCCCGATGTGCAGGGCGAACAGGTACTCGTAGAGCTGTCGGGTACGCGGGGCGAGACGGCGCTCCCTGATCCAACGATCCCCGTAGTCCGACAGCCGGATCTCCCCCGCCTCCGGAGGCACCCACTCCCCCCGCAGGATCTCCGACTCAACGACCGTGAGCCACTTCTCGGCCTGGCGCTCCGTGGCGAACGTCTGCGGTGCAGTCCGCATTACGCCGTCCGGGCCGAGATAACGGGCCTGCCAGCGGGCGGACGGCAGCTTGCGCACGTTGCCGAAACGCCGGCGACGCTTGGCGCCCATCAGGCCACCGCCCCGAACTGACGCCGAAGCTCCGCCCGCGAGGTTGGCACCACCCGGTTGGCCTCGATGTAGGCGGCCACCGCAGCAGGCTCGAACCGCACCGAGCGCCCGACCTTGACGTAGGCGATACGACGCTCAGCCACCAGCCGGCGGACGAAGCGAGGTGTGGCACGAAGGCGAGCGGCCACCTCGCCGGGAGTCAGCAGATCATCCGTCACGTCGGGGCTCCTCTCGTTCTGGGCGGCTCTGAGCAGTTGCCGAAACATTGGCCGGTTCGACGGCGGCGCGTCTGGCGGCGTCGAGCTGGGCGCGCCATTGGATGCGTTCGGAGATCGCCCGGAGGACCCGGTGGCCAAGGGGCGGCACGTCCGGGTCAGTCGGCTTGGCGAGTTCCCAGGCATGCCGGACGGTGTCGGACCCCGCCGGGGCGGTGTCGGCGTCGGTGGTAACCCCGAGCAACGCCTTGACCCACTCCTTGCGGTCCGCCCGGTGATCCGTGAGGGTCTTACCGGACCACTGTCGGGAGATCAGGACGCGCCGACCGCCGATGCCGAGGGTGTCCCGCTTGTGGACCTTGTTCTTGCAGTTGCCCGGCTTCAACCCGGCCCGGGCCTTCTTCGGCTGGACACCGTAGAGCAGCCAGTTGGCGCACCGCTCCGAACAGGGCGTGTGTCGCAGCTCCTGCCGCAGCCGTTCCAGGTGCGCCCGCTGCCGGGCCGTGGTGACCTCGTGGCAGTCGGCGGCCTGCTTAGTCAGGTACTTAGTGATGTAGCCGACGCACCGATCCGCATCCTTGGTCCCGGCCAGCACGCCCTTGGCGTCGACCTGAACGCCGAACCGGACCACGTGCACGGGTTCCGCATCGGGGTCGGCGTCGACCAGGTCCAGGGCGTCATCCCACGACGGCAGCAGCTCGCCCGAGTCCGGGTCGGTGTAGCCGCCCGCATCGGCGTCCCACTGCGGCGCCCTTCCCGGTTCGTAGACCAGCTCGTGCACCGGGGGCCACCACACCTGGTGATAGGTCGCGGCGGCGACCTGCCGGACCAGCGCCCGGGGGATGGTGCCCCGCATCGCGAAGTGCGCGTGCGGCGCAAGCCGGCGCTGCGGCTCGACCGCCCCCGCGTACTGGACGTTCCAGCCGACCGCCCGCCTGAGGTTCTGCCAGAACCGGTCCAGGAGCCGGGGGAAGTGCACGGCATCCCAGGCGGCCCGCCGGTAGTCGTAGCTGTCCGGGTCGACCGGCGTCCCGTCGGAGTGCACCCGACCGTAGGAGCCAAGGGTGAGGGTCAGGAACATCGACGGCCGGAACACCTGCCCGCCGTGACCCTCAAAGGTCCGCCCGACGGTGCGGTTGTCGACCGGAAGGCGTGGCAAGTCGGGGGCGTCCTGCCGCCGCTTGGTGGAGCGGACTCGCCGCTTGCCGTCGCCGTCCTCCTGGTCGTCGCTGGCGTGCGGCGGGGCGGGGCGACCCCGCATGCCTTCGGTGGTGATCTGCCCTTCCAGCTCGGCGATCGCGTCGTCCAAGTCGGCGACCTGATCCCACTGCGAGGCGCGAGCGGCTTCGTCCCGGGCGAACTCAAGATGAGCGCGGGCCACGATGAGGCCGCGTTGGGCGTCGGTGGCGGGTTGGGGGCCGGGGTCGGGTTCGTCGTCGCGGTGCCAGCCTTCACGGATCTGCTGCTGCCGCAGCCGGCGGGCGCGTGTGGCGCAGGCTGGGCACTTGGCTTCCTGCGTCGCCCCGCATGGCATGTCGATCACTTCGGTTTGGCCGCTGTCGAGGTCGGTGCGGCGCAGGGAGATGGGGCGGGTGCAGACGCCATAGTCGGCGGCCAGATCCTTGACCACGTCGACAGAGCGGGGCATCAGCATCCGGGCGGCCCGGGAGCCCGGCCTCGGCTCCACCGGGGTGGGTTCGAGGCCGGGCAGCGTCGGGGTGAGCGTCATCGGCCCACCTCCGCAGCCGGGGTGAGGTCGCGGACCCGCAGGACTGGGCGGGGTTCGGCTGTGGCGTGGTCGTCGCGCAGCGGGTCGAAGGCCACCACCCCGGCTCGGGTCGTCTTGGCCCGGTACATGGCCGCGTCGGCGTCAGCGAGGGCGGCGGCGAGACCGGCGGGGCTGGCGGGGGCTAGGCCGATGCTCGCGGTCACCGACACCGCCACACCGGACGGCAGACGGACCGGGGCGGCGATCGCGGCAGCCAGGCGGCGGGAAGCCGCGGCCGGGTCGGTGTTCAGGAGCAGGGCGGCGAACTCGTCTCCGCCGAGGCGGGCCGCGACACCGTGAACGGTGCGCAGGCGGGAGGCGACGGCGGTCAGCACCAGGTCGCCGGCTGCGTGGCCGTGCGTGTCGTTGATCGGCTTGAAGCCGTCCAGGTCGACCACCACCACCCACGGCCGCAGCGGCGCGAGCTGTTCCCACGCCTGGGCGATTCCGGCGCGATTGGCCAGGCCGGTGAGCGGGTCGCGGAGGGTGGCGCGTTGCAGGGCGGCCAGCTCATAGCGTGCAACGTAGAGCCGGTACTGATCCCAGGCGAAGACGGCGAGACCGGCAACGAGGAACAGGCCGGACAGCAGATGATCAGTCATCGGGTCACCTCTCCAATCAGCGGGACGCCGTTGCGGCGGACGAACGCGGACGGCGGCACCGGGGCGACCGGGGCGGGGCGGGTTGGCTCGATGGGGACCAGGGGGACGGGGTCAGGCACGGGCGGTGCGGCGTCGGGAGCCGGGGCGGCGGGCTGAACGGGCGGGGCGGGCCGTTCGACCGGGCGAGCCTGAGCGGTGTGTGCCGGAGGCGGGGTGGCCGGCGCTCGGGTGACGGTGGGGGCGGTGGTGAGCACGAGCTTGGATAGGCCCATGAACGCCAGCGCTGGCACTGCCGAGAGGAGCCACCCGGTGGGGCCGGGCTTGGCGACGGCGAGCTGTGCGGCGAGAGAGAGCAAAACGGCGGCGACGAGCAGGGACATCGGGTAGCCGACCGGCTGAGCGTTGCGGCGTCGGCGGCGGATGGTGAGCAGCGCGGCGACGGGGACGAGTTCGCTGATGACGGCGTTGGCCCAGCCGAACCACTCGCCCGTGCCGGGCGGTGAGTTGTCGAGGGTCCAGTCTTTGACGTGGGTGAACGAGGCCGCCCCGGCGAACCCGGCCACGAGCAGGAGGATGACGACCAGGACCAGGCCCTCTACGCGGTCGGTGCGCGTCGTAGTGGGGTGGGGTTTCATGCGGCACCTCCGAGGACTTCACCGTCGATGACGCGCAGGCGGCCGTAGGTGTGGGCCATGTCGCGGATCTCGTCATCGGTCAGGTAGGAGAAGCGGACCCGCATCGGGGTCGGGTCACCATCGATGACCACGAAGCCGACACCCGGTAGCGACTGCGGAATGCGGTCGCACAGCGCGCCCCGGTCCCGCATCCCCTCCCCGAGCACGAGATCGACCTGTGCGGCCTCAGCGAGCCGGAGGCCGATGCGGGTGGGGAACAGGTCGCGGAACGGCAGGACTTCCTTGCGGGGGTCTTGGATCGCGGCCAGGACGTGCACGCCGACCGCGCGGCCCTGGGAGAGCAGGATCGACAGGGCGGCCTTGACGCGGTCTTTCAACTGCCGGTCGGTCAGGTAGGCGGTCAGGTTCGCCAGCTCATCAATGACCACGACTATCAGCGGCTCATCCGGCGTCGGCGTGTGCTGACGGGTGCGGCCGTAAAGCTTCCCGGCCCGGTCCTTGGCAACGGTGGCGGCTTCCTCGATCAGCTCGACCATCGCCGGGTAGTCCTTGCGGGCGAACCGGGCGAACATCGGCGCACCCATCCCCAACTCCATGCCGCCCTTCGGGTCGAGCCCCCAGAGCTGCACGAGCCCGGAGGTGACCCCGGCCGCGAGGGACCGGACCACGGACCAGATGACCGAGCCCTTCCCCGAACCCGTGGCCCCCACCACGAGGACCTGCGTGCCGAACAGCCGCAGGTCGTAGCCGTCGCCGTCCTCCCGACGGCCGACCGGCAGGGCGGTGAACTCCGGCACCGCCGGGACGGGTAGCGGGCGGACCGTCTTGGCGAGGGGGTCACCGCGGAACAGGTGCAGCAGCACCACGTCCGGCCGAGCCCCGGGGACGGCCTTGACCTGACGGACGCCGAAGGTGTGCGCGAGGCGTTCGGCGACCTTGGCGAAGTCGTCGGGGATCTGCCCGGTGACCATCCGTACCGTCACCACATCCACGCCCGACGCGCAGCGGACCCGCCGCAGCACGGGCAGGACCGTGTGGGAGTCGAACGAGACAGCAAGCTTGGCGGTGACCATCGCGGCGTGCCAGTTGCGCCGGTATAACCACCGCCGGAAGCGAGACAGCACCGGCCACCACCCAAACCGCAGGAACGAGAGCCGGTGACCGAAAGCCCAGCCGGCGGCGACGGCGGCGACCAGGGCGACGACACCGACCGGACCGGCCCAGCCGAACCGCAGATACAGCCAGGCGAAGAAGACGGCCGGGGCGGTCACGTACCAGAAGCGCACCAGGACCACGGCCAGGCGGGCGAGGGCCTTGACGGTCCACCAGGACAGGGCCAGCCACAGCGGGATGCGGATGAACGGGGTACGGACGTTGATCGGGGCGGAGTCGATCCGGTCACCCCGGATCACGTTGACCAGCGGCATGCCTCAGCCCTCCCCCACCGTGGCGGCGAACAGGGAGCCCTGCCCCGGCGAGCCGACACGACGGCGCACGACGCGGCGGCGGGCCGCCGGCCGGGCGGGCGTCAGCGCGGCCAGGTCGACCGGTCCCGACTCCGGGGCGGGGACGTGACGGGTCATGGTCGGCAGCCACCGGCCACGCCCGAGGACCGCCCGCAGGTCGACGCGGTCTGCGACGTGCGGGGCGATCAAATCCGGGTCCAGGTGGCGCAGCTTTACCACCGTCCGCGCGAGGGCGGCAGCGGCGGCGGAGATCTCCACCAGCGCGGCGACGCGGACCGCGTCGGCGGGGACGGTGGTGTAGACCTCGCGGGCGGCCCGGATAGCGGGGCCGGCCAGCCGCATGACGGTGCGGCGGTGTGTCGTGCGGCGGGGGCCGGGGCGAGGGTTCCCGGCGATGCGGGCAGCGTCAGCTAGCGTGGGCATCAGCCCAACTCCTTCCAGGGAGAACGGGTGAAAGCGCGGGGCGGGATTCGACTTGGCGGAAGAGGCCCGCCCCGCGCGTCCAGATGTGGTCAGGCCGCCTGCTTTGACGCGGCGGCGGTGGCCTCGGTCATGGCACCGGCGCGGATCGACCACGCCTGACGCGCCCGGCACTTCCCCGAGCCCTTGCACCGTTGCGAGTCGACGTACGGCGTCAGCGTCACGTCGGTGAAGGTCACCGCCGGCGGATAGCCCGGGATCTTCGACGCCGGCGGCACCGGCTGCACCGGCGCGGCGATCTTCACCTTGACCTCCTTGGTCCCGCCGAACTTCCCGGCGTCCGGGTCCAGGTCGAGGACCTTGACCACCCACAGCCGCTCGCCCGTGTCCTTGTCGCGGGCCTGGTCGTCGCCCTGGCCGCGCTTGTCGAAGTCCGTCACCGGCTCCACACCCAGGCACAGCGCACCCGCCGGGAACACGTAGTCGAACGGAACCGGAACCTTGATCGTGTTCGGAACAGCCACCTTGGCACTCCTTGTGTCTTCGCCACCGACCCCTGCCGGCTAGGCTTCGATGCCCGTCACACTAACAACTGTTAGCTCGACCTATCAACTGTTCGCCCACAAGATCTTTTAAACACGCTGTTGACCAGCGACTACGCACTGAACAACTGATAGGCCACTGATAGGCTCACCCGAAAACTCACGTTGACAGCGAGGGCAGCCATGTCATCCCCGCGTCCGCGCCTCTCCGAGTCGGAGAGCAAGCACCAGCAGGTGGCGCGCCACATCCGAAACGAGATTGAGGCCGGCGTTTTGCGCGACGGCCAGGTCCTGCCGTCCACCCGCGAGCTGGCCGCACAGTGGGACACCAGCGTCTTCACCATCAGCGAGGCGATGAAGCTGCTTGCGGATGAAGGCTTGATCGAGAGCAAATCGCGGTCGAAGCGAGTGGTCCGCAACCCGAACCAGGCCCGGACCAGCCAGATCCGGCTACCGAAGCCACACGTCATCCTGATCGGCGGCTATGCCGGCAGCGGAAAGACCGAGCTGGGCCGCGTCCTCGCGCGACAGACCGGTTGGCCGATGCTCGACAAGGACACCCTGACCCGTCCCGTTGTTGAGGCCGCGCTGGAGGTTCTCGGGCAGTCGCCGCATGACCGAGAATCCGAGACGTATCTGAACGTGGTCCGGCCACGCGAGTACGAGGCGCTGAGCGCTGCCGCTCTAGAGAACGTGGGTTGCGGCAACAGCGCCGTCGTCACTGCGCCCTTCATCCGCGAGTTCAGCGACCCCGCCTGGATCAGTCGTACCGAAGCCTCGTTCGCCAACCTCGAAGCCGCCGTCACGCTCGTTTGGCTCTACTGCGACCCGGACACCATGCACACCTATCTGCGTCGCCGAGGCGCAGCACGGGACGCCTTCAAGCTCTCCGACTGGCCCGGATACCTCGCCACCATGGATATCGACTTCCGCCCGGCAGGGCCGCACATCACTGTGGAGAACTGCGCGTCGAGCGCTCCCTTGCAAACCCAGGCCAAGGAACTGCTCGACACGGTGCTAAGGCGCGGTTCCGCCTGATGCGTGGCGTCATCCTCTATGGCCCTCCCGCTGCCGGCAAAGACACCATCACCCGAGCACTCCGCGACCTTGATCCCGCCTGCCGCCTGTTCCAACGGCTGAAGGCAGGACCGGGACGAACCGCCGGCTACCGCATGACAACCGTCGAGCACATCGACCAGCTGCGCGCCGCGGGCGATGTTGTGTGGGAGAACCACCGCTACGGAGCTGTGTACGTCGTCGACCGGCCCACGCTTGAGGCCGACCTCATCGACCACATACCCGTGCTGCACCTCGGCCAGGTCGATGCCGTCCAGGCCGTCAGGTCCTCCTTGCCGGACGTCCATTGGCTCACGGTCTACGTGCACTGCGCCCGCAACATCGCCCGAGACCGCATCACGGCACGAGCAACCGGCGACACCGCTGCCCGCCTACGTGCATGGGATGAGACCGCGCCGCTGCCGGATGCCAGCCTGGCAATCGACACCGGGACCACCAGCCCCGCCGATGCTGCCCGTCGGATATGCGAGCACCTGGCGCAGCTCGCCGTGTGACATTGCCGAATTGCGCTCTATCAGATCAAGGCGGCCCGCAAGCGGGCCGCGCCGGCCCGGCCCCGGCCTGCTGGCGACCTCCGGCCGGCATCGGCCGGGCCGACCGGCCACGCTTCGGGATTGCCAGACTTCGAAGACCTCGGGGCTCCGCCCCGAACCCCGACCCTCCTCAGAGATGCCGCCGCGGATCACCTCGCCGGGCACCACAAGGGCTACCAGCCTCCCCGGACGGGGCCAAGGTCGTTCGTCCGGTAGGGCGCTCCACCTTGTCCCCGTCCGGGGAGGCTGGACGGTCTGGCGACTGCCCGACGAGGAGATCCGCACACAACTGGCTGCCCCTCCCTGCCCCTCATCAACGAGCAGCCCCACTGGGCGGCCGGGCGGGTGGCGATCTCCGGTGCCTATGACCTACATGTCATGCAGGGGCGCCAGCCAGTTCAGGTGTCCGTCAACCTGCACCAGCGACGTCGGCTTGCTGTCGCCCGGACCGTGAAACGCGATCACTCCCCGGTCGTCCGCCAGCTCGCCGTGGTGCTGTGCCGACGGCGGCTCCTGCCAGACGTGGTACAGCGGCCCATCGCTGCCAATTGAATCGATCGCTTCATCGAAGGCGGCTCGCCGATGGGTGGGCACATGCATTCGTGTCGCGGCATGGAATACAACACGCGGCTCGCCGGGCGGCAGGCTTCGGCCCAGCGGCGAACAGACATCAATGGCGTCGCCGGCGATGATCTCCGGCGGGTCCGCCGCCACGTG
Organism: Micromonospora globosa; assembly: GCF_000717585.1. Taxonomy (NCBI): domain Bacteria; kingdom Bacillati; phylum Actinomycetota; class Actinomycetes; order Micromonosporales; family Micromonosporaceae; genus Micromonospora; species Micromonospora globosa. Next base: position 74,680 of record NZ_JNZR01000026.1, on the reverse strand, counting down.
TTCGAGGGCGGCCTCAAGAAGCCCCGCTCCGGCGTGGTCCTCGGGCCAGACCAGCGCCCTGAGCCAGCGCCGATTCTGAATGCTTGTGACATCCACTGGGTTCAGGTCCACGCCGACCCTGGTGGCGATCAGCGGGATGTCGTCTAAGTTCGGTGGCTGCTCCGTGCCGAGCCAGCGGCTCTCGATGGTGACCGGAGATTCCTGCCGCCCGAACGAGTGTCCGCCGATGAGGTAGCGGTATCGGTCCACTTGGAGGTGGATGCCCGCACTGGCGCCCACCTCGATCAGATGAACAGGGCCGTCACATTGGCGTCTGAGCGCGGCCAGCGCGAAGCGGAGACCGGCAGCTCTACGCACAACGTTCGATTGCACGAGACGGGAACGGACCAGCTCTCCAAGTTCGCGGCGAAACGCACGACAGAAGTCGACGAACACCGGTCCTGCCGACTCTGCGTCGGCAGCATCGGGCCCGACGACCGAGGGGTAGAAGTGGCGCAGATCGTGGTGGACACCGTCCAGCAGGAGGTAATGGGCTGCGCCGAAGAGCAGGAACGACGCCTGCTGCCCGGAGCGTCGTTCGAGCAGCATCTCCAGTGTTGGCTGGTCGGCCGCAACAGCTGTGCACAACGCCTGGTACAGCGGCGAGGTGGTGAAGATGGCTGGTGCCTGGGCGAAGTGCTCCGACAGACCCTCCAACTCCCGCGTCCGGTCCATGGCACTCCTGTCAGTCAGCCCCAGGCCAGCGTTACCGGCGTCACTGGGCGGCAAGTTAACGGGCAGCATCTGGAGTAGGTGATTGGCATCGCCTCGGTGGCGTCACGAGCCAGTACGGGTGGGGGTCGCCGGGATGGCGGCCGAGACCTCGGTAATCAAGTCGCGGACATCGTCGCCCCAGTGCGAGGCGATGACCAGGTCCCGGGCGGGGTCGATCCAGAGCAGGTGACGGCCGCCGTTGCCGCGGGCGCATCGTCCGCTGGCCGGAGCGCCGGGCTGTACCCGCTGGGAGTCGTTGCGCCACCAGAGGTAGCCGTAGTCGGGGTTCAAGTCGCAGGGACTCCAGGCGCGGTCGATCCACTCTTCGCTGAGCAGCCGCCGGCCCCGCCACTCGCCCCGGCACCGGTGCAGCTCGCCGAGCAGAGCCAGATCCCTCGCGGAGATCCACAGACCGCCGCCCCAGTGCGCCCCGCCGCTGACCACCGGCGTGGGCATCCCGTCGATGTCGATGACCGAGTCGGTGTAGCCGTGCCAGGACCAGGACGAGGAGGCACCGAGTGGTTCGAGCACGTCCTCGCGGAGCACGTCGGGCAGCGGTCGGCGGAACAGCACCGTCAAGGCAAGGCAGAGCAGGTTCACCCGTACGTCGTTGTAGGCCCACCCGGTACCGGGCGCTCCCTCGCGCTCGAAGCCCTCACGGCGGCTCTGCGCGTCCACCCCCGTCGGCTTCCCCCACAGCTCACCGTTCCACCCGCTGGTCTGCTGCAACAGATGCTGCCACGTGATCCCCTCCATTCCGAGGCAGTCGACCATCGGATGACGGACCGTCGCCGACACCAGCGCATCCGGGGCAAGCAGTCCTCGGTCGAAGGCCAATCCCGCTACGGTGGCGACGACGCTCTTGGTGCCGCTGAACAGCATTTCCGGGATCGCCGAGTCGCCCCATTCGGCGACCACCCGACCTCGGTACCGCACGACACCGCTCGCACCGGTGCCAGCCAGCAGGGGACCAGTCACCTCGCGATGCGACTCATCCGCCACCTGCTGGGACAGGTAGGACACCATGTCCTCGATGCCGGAGGTCACCCGCTGGGCCTGCCGTCGGACAGCTTCCCGGATTGCCGTCAGGTCGCTGGTTGGTTCGCCGCTGTCGCCTGCGATCCCGGAGCCAGGCACCAGAAGCTGACCGGAGGAGTCCTCGTTGACGCTCACGCTCCGACCCTATGGCTGGCCACACTCATCCCGTGCTCCCGCCCACAGCGATGTGGATCACAGGCGACCTGGCCATGGCGGGGCGACGCGGCGAGCACTGGGGCGAACAGGCAGCGTGCCAGCCACGTGCCAGTAGCCAGGGCCCGGAGCGGGCACGAGCGGGCACGAGCGCTCACCTGGCCGGGCGCGACGAGCAGGCGTTTGGGGCATCCCGGGGCGCTGATCTTCGTCCTTCCAAACTGACGGTGCGGGTTCGATTCCCGTCGCCCGCTCCACGGCCTCCGGCCCCGGTCAGAGGACGCATCCCCCGAGCCTGGGCCGGTCGGCGACTCCCCCGCTCGGGCCAGCCGCGGCCATCAGCTGCTCCGGCCGCCTGCGAGGATCCGCCTCACGAACTCAACGGCCGGGCCCCTGGAGCGCCGAAGCCAGCAGTTCGTACGTGGCCTGGTCGAAGGCGACCAGGCGGACGTGCTCGACGTTCGTCGGGGTCGCTCTGATGGTCGAGATCGCGATCTTCGCTGCCTGGTCGGTCGGGAACCCGTACACACCAGTAGCGATGGCGGGGAAGGCGACGCGGCGAGCGGCGATCTCATCGGCAACCTCAAGGCTGCGCCGGTAGCACGACGCCAGGACATCGGCCTCACCGTAGCCGCCGCCTTCCCACACCGGGCCGACGGTGTGAATGACATGGCGTACCGGTGGGTCCAGATCGAACGCCGGCGTGGCGACCGCGTCGCCCGGATCGCACGGTGCCAGGGCAGCACCCGCCTGGGCCAGCCGCGGTCCGGCTGCACGATGAATCGCCCCGTCCACACCGCCGCCACCCAACAGCGACTCATTCGCCGCGGTGACGACGGCATCGACGTCCTCTTGGGTGATGTCACCGAGGACAACTTCGATCACAGGCACGGATCGATGATGCCACCAGAGCACCTCGCCGGCAGATGACCCCCGCCGCTCTCATCGACCGAGGAACCCCACGACGGCGTCGCGCAGATGCCGGTCCGGCTCGCGAGGTTCAGGGTCAGGGTCGGAGAACGGGCGACCGGCGACGAGTTCGGCCAGAACGGATCGCAGCCGCTCCCGTTCGGGTCGCAGGCCCGACCACGCCGGCTCGGGGAGCCGCAGCACGTTGGCGAGCAGGTCACCCGGGTAGTAGTCGCCCTCCGCCAACGGATCGCGAAGCAGGACCTGCAACGCGAGAGGTAGCAGAGCCGGCACGCCGATTTCTTGCCCGAGCATGATGCGCAGGTCTTCGACCGTGAACTCAGCCAGCGGTTTGCGTCGTAGCTCCACGCAGCGCCTCACGAGAGACGTGGCCTCCGGGCCGGGGTCCGGCCAGACGTCCCGTTCACGCTGCTCGATCGACGTCACGGCGGTCAGGCTAGCCCGCACCCTGGGATCGTGTTCTAGTTCCCGGGCCGCTCCCGGTCTTCGCCGGGAACGTTGCCGCGCGGCGAATGGACGAACAAGCGGAAACCCATCGGCACCCGCTGGTGGCGAGGCAGGCCGAGCACGTCGTAGCCGATCGCGAGGTCGTCGAAGACGAGTCCTCCCCCGGGCGCCTGCTCGACGTCCGGAATCGTGATCGTCACGAAGACCGGCAGTTCCCTTCCCGGTCCTACTTCGGTCGACCGGAGGGGTGACGCCGTAGCCGGATCGAACACGAGAGCAGCGGGCTCGCCGACAGGACTGCCCGCTGTCAGTCGAGCGACCTTGAACACGTGCCGGTCGGCAGGACCGTCGTCGACCGCGACCCCCGTGATCGTGACGGGCCACGGCCCGGGATTGCGGATGGACACACCGAAGGTGATCTGCCCGCCAGGGCTGAAGGCGAAGCGCACTTCGGTCGTCGACCCTTCCGTGCGAGACGCCGCGTCGGCGCCGTGCCACCACGGGCTGCCGTGGTCAAGGCGGTGACCCAGGGTGCTCACCAGATAGCCGGTGCACAGCATGACAGCCAGCGCAGCGGCCAGGAACCGACGACGGCGCTTCATAGGAGCCCCATGCGCGTGCAGCGGGTGGGCGACGTCGTGCTGTCCCGGCCGGTGTTCGCGGTCGTCCGCGGGCGTGCGAACACCCTCTGGGACTGCGTGCCGTACGACGAGTCGGGCGTCCACTGATCAGCCCCCACGACCAGTAGCGACCGGATCGGTGACGGGCACGGCCGGATCCCGTCGCTTCGCGAGGACGATCACGCCGATCAGAAGGAGCACGAGCCAGAGCGGCACCAACACGGGCGCGAGCCCGCGCCAAACGGGCCACACCGGCTCGGCGAGCCGATGCGCGGCCAGATCCGTCCAGGTGAGGGCGGCCCCAGGGAACAGGGCGACGGTCACCAGGGTGCCGACCAGCAGGGGTACGGGCCGACGACTCCGCGCCACCACCCAGAACAGCACCGCACCGGCGACGGCGCCGAGCAGGGTGCCGGTGATCGTGGCGGCGCGGAACCCTCCGGGGGCGGACTGCGTGATGCTCAGCCTCGACCCGTGCGCCGGGTGGGTGAGCGTGACCGTCATCCCGTCTCGCTCGGCCCGCCAGCCGTCGCACGAGGCGCCCGGCACCCGACGGAGTTCCCGCCATCCGCACGTCTCGGCGGCCCGCCGCATCTGCTCGGACAGCGCGCAGGCGGCGCCGTCGCCGTACTGGAACTCGATCCGGCTCCCGCCGACCTCGTCGGCGGCCAGAGAGACGCCGTACCGGTAGCCCTGCACTGTCGTCGAGCCGCTCGGCTCGACACCGGGAAGCAGTTCGCCGGCCGCGCTCCGAGTTGCCTCGGCGCTCAGCGGCTCGGCGCCCCGGCCGCCGTACCAGGAGCCGAGGGCCAGGCCGGCCGTGCCGAACAGCAGCGCGCCGACCAGCGCCATCGCGACGTGCCCCAGCCAACGCCCCACCGGCCCACCCCCTGTCGCCGTGCGGCACAGCGTAGGCGTCGCACGCCGTCCGCGGTGCCCCGCGCCGACGACGCCGGCACCCGCGGTGTGTGGGCAAGCGATCTCCGCGTTCAGGCAGAGAAGCGGGCTTCGCCCGTTCGCTTGTCCACCGCGATCGGAGAGTTGCCGGCCATCGCCTCGCGCCAGTCGCCGGATTCGACGTACGCCTTCCCGTCGTAGGGGAACACGTACACGTCGTCGAGTTCCTTCACGGCGTCGTCCACGATGACGACCGGGTGGGGGAAGCGGTAACGGATCTCGGTGTCCAGGAACTCTTCGGCGATCTGCCGCGCCGGTTCCGGTGCGATCACGGTCTCACCATCTCCATGTCTCGGCCCAGCCGCTTCCTCGCAGCAGGGGCGGCCACCACACGGCCGTGTAGCGACGCCGGAGGCCCACCGCACCGCTCGACCCGGTGCTCCGCCGTGGCGCGTCCACCGTCGCCCGGGTGCCTAGTAGTGGTCCTCGATCGGCCGGCGTGCCTCGTCGAACAGCGCCGGCCCGTCGTACCGCACCGGGCGCGGCGCGGGCGTCGCGGGCTTGACCTGCTCGAACTGCTCGGTGGACAGCGCAAAGACGACCCGGCCCAGGCCTGATGCGTTGATCGCCACAGTGCACATCGGGCACGGCTGGCAACTGGTGTACATGGTGGTGGCGACGGCCGCCTCGGGGGCGAGCTGCCGGGCGGCCCAGCGGGCCAGCTTCAGCTCCGGGTGGGCGGTGACGTCCTTGTCGGAGACCACAGTGTTGTGGTCCTCGATCAGGACGGTGCCGTCCGCGCCGACGAGCAGCGACGCGAACGGCCGCTCGCCGGACGCGCCGGCCCGGTCGGCGAGTTCCACTGCGCGGCGCAGGAACGCCTCGTCGTCGGGTGTCATCAGCCCTCCACGTGTTCAGTCTGCGGCGATCTGCTCGACGGATCGGGCGGCCACGGCGAGCAGGGCCGGGTCGCCGCTGCGGGCGTACGCGTCGCTCAGGGTGTCGATGAATTTGATCGCGTGCGCGTCCCCGGTGTCCAGCGCCCGCGCCATGACCTCGTCGAGTTCCGGCCCGGCGGCCGTCGGGATGGCACGGGCCCCGGCCGGGGCGTAGGCGGCGGTGACGGCGGCGGTCGCCGCCCAGGCGGCGGCCAGGCTCGGCTGCCACAGCGCCGGCGGCAGGGCCGGCAGCGTACGCAGGACGGCGTTCGGCGCGGTGGCTGCGTGCACGAGCATCACGGGACCGGCGTACCCGTGTGTGCCGTGCCGGACCACGGCGGCGTCGACGACGGCGGCGAGCCGGGTGGGCACGTCGGCGGCGGCTTCGCCGGGCACGGCCGCCGTGGCGGCCGGCCACCGGTCCAGGTCGGCCAGCTGCGCCAGGCGGGACCGGATGCCGAACCGCTGATCGGGTACGCGGGGCACGGCGTCGAGCGCGGACCGGGCGTCGGTTCCGGGGTACGGCCCGGTGCCGGGCGGGGCGAGCGGCTGCCAGCGGGCGGCCCAGTAGGCGAGCCCCTGGCCGAGTTCGGCCACCCGCGGTGCGGTCTCGGCGTCGAGCAGCGCGCGCACGGCGTGGCCGACCCGGATGACGCCGTGGGTGGCCCCGGCGGCGATGCCCGGCAGCAGGCGCGGCCACCAGCGAGCAAGCACGTCGCGCCACGGGTCGCCGGCCAGCTCGCGGTCGAAGAGGTCGAGCCAGTCACCGGTGCGCACCGGGTCGCCGAGCGGGTCACGCCACTCGTCGGCGGCGATGCGCCGGATGCCGCGCGGACGTTCCTCCAGCCGGCCGGCGTACGCGTCGATCCAGCGGTGCACCGCCCGCCCGTGACCGTGGCGCACCAGGGCCTCCGCCGCCATCGGCACGTGGTTGGACAGCCACCCGTCACGCTCGGGACCGGTGTGGCGTACGCGCTCGTACGCCTCGTCGAGTACGGAGTTCAGCACACCGGGAGCGTCCGGCCTGAAGTGTGGTTCAGGTCAAGCGGCGGCGGATCCGCGCCATGTCCTCCTCGGGGAGCGCGTCGGCGACCAGCAGCCGGGGCAGCAGCTCCGTCTCCAGCGTCGTGGCCCGGAACACCAGCGCCACAGTCACGTCGTGGTCGGGCCGGTGCACGACCTCGACCGGGTCTCCGGCGCCGACGCTGCCCGGCGTGACCACCCGCAGGTACGCCCCGGGCCGTACCTCCTCGGTGAACCGCTTGATCCAGCCGCGTTCGCCCAGCCACCCCTGGAACGTGCCGCAGGGGATGCGCGGGCAGGAGACCTCCAGCACCAGGTCCGGCCCGATCCGCCACCGCTCGCCGATCAGCGCGCCGTTGACGTCCAGCCCGGTGGTGGTCAGGTTCTCGCCGAAGCTGCCGTCGGCGAGCGGGCGGCCCAGCTCGGCCTCCCAGTGGTCGAGGTCCTCCCGGGCGTACGCGTAGACCGCCTGGTCGGTGCCGCCGTGGTGGGCTACGTCGTAGACCCGGTCACCGGCGAGTCCGACGTCGCCGGTGCCCTTGGGGCCGGGCGCGGTGACGGCGACCCGGCCGTCCACGGGCCGCTTGTCGATGCCGGTGGCGCCGATCCCCTTCCACGGGTTCGGTTGCGGTCGGCCCACGTTGACGGAGATCACCCTCATGACGGCGACGGTATGCGGCCGGGCGCCGGACCGGCCAGTCCATTCCCCCGGGCCGGGTGCGCGGCGAGGCGGCGCGGCCTGCGTACGATGCGGGCCGGACATCCTCGTCGGGTGGTGGAGGTAGCCGCGGATGGCAGGCCAGCAGGACGGTTTCGCCCTCGGCGTGGACCTCGGCACCTCGAACACGGTGGCGGTGCTGCGCTGGCCGGACGGGCGGACCCGGCCGGTGCTCGTCGACGGCCACCCGATCCTGCCGTCCGGCGTCTACGCCGACGCGGACGGTCACCTGCACGTCGGGCGGGACGCGCAGCGCCTGGCCCAGGCCGACCCGGCCGGCTACGAGCCGAACCCGAAGCGCCGGGTCGACGAGGAGACGGTGGAGCTGGGCGGGCGGGCGTACCGGCCGGCGGAGCTGCTGGCCGCGACGCTGCGCGCGGTCGCGGACGCGGCGGTGGCGGCGGTCGGGATGCTGCCCCCGGCGGTGGTCACCCACCCGGCGGCCTGGACGCCGGCCCGCCGTCAGGTGCTGCACGACGCGCTGGAACTCGCCGGCTGGCCGGCGGCGGCCGAGCACACGCTCGCCGGGCCGATCGCGCCCGGCACCCGCCTGCTGCGTGAGCCGGTGGCCGCGGCGCGCTACTTCACGCAGGTGCTGCGCCGGCCGGTGCCGGTGGGCGGTGCGGTGGCGGTGTTCGACTTCGGCGGCGGCACGCTCGACGTGGCGGTGCTACGCAACGAGGGCGCCGATCCGTGGGGAGACTCCGGCTTCCAGCTGGTCGCCACCGGCGGGATCCCCGACCTCGGCGGTCTCGACCTGGACGCGGCCCTGCTCGGGCGGCTCGGCGAGCTGGTCGGCCCGGCCCATCCGGGCGAGTGGGCCCGGCTGACCGACCCGGCGACCACCGCCGAGCGGCGGGACCGCCAGCAGCTGTGGGACAACGTGCGCGGCGCGAAGGAGATGCTGTCCCGGGCCATGGTCGCGCCGGTCGCCGTACCGGGGGTGGAGGCGGCGGTGCCGCTGTCCCGGGAGGACTTCGAACGCCTGGCCGCGCCGCTGCTGGCCCGGGCCGTGACGGAGACCCGCGAGGTGACCGCCGCCGCCGGGCTGCGTCCGGAGCAGCTATCCGGTCTGTTCCTGGTCGGCGGGTCGACCCGGGTGCCGCTGGTGGCCCGGCTGCTGCACGCCGAGCTGGGCATCGCGCCGACGGTGCTGGAGCAGCCGGAGATGCCTGTCGCCGAGGGCGCGCTCACCGACCTGCCGCTGCCCCGGCGGTCCGGCCGTCCCGGCGTGCCGGTCCAGGCCGCGCCGGCACCACCCGCGCCGGCCCAGCCCGAATCGACACGGCCCGCGCCGCCCGCGGGCGGGACCGACGCCGGCACGGCGAGCGCCGCCACGGTCCCGGCCGGTGCGACGAGGCCGAACCCGACCGCGCCGCTCGGCGGTCCGGACGCGGCGTCCGCCGGACCGCACGGCACGCTGGTAGCCGACGGCCCCGTCCCGCAGACCCCCGCCACGAGGTACGACGGCACGCCGGGCCCGGTTCCGCCACAGCCGACGAGGTACGACGGCATGCCGGCCGCCCACGGGCCGGTTCCGCCGCACCCGGCCGCGGGCTACGGCGTACCCGGGGCGCCCTTCTCCCCCGCGCCGGGCGGTGTCCGGCCGGGCGGCGGCCGGCCACGGCGCGGCCGGTGGATCGCGCTCGGCGCGGGTCTCGTGGTCGTCGCCGTGGCGGCGTCGGTGCTGCTCTGGGTGTTCCGGGACCGGCACCCGGCGCTGGACTTCCACACCGCGGAGCTGGTGAAGACTGTGTCCGCCGGTGACGCGCGGCCGGACCAGATGTTCACCGCGACGCTCGGGGAACGCGCCTACCTGGCCCGTTCGCTGCCCGACGACCACCTCCACGTGACTGCCGTCGAGGCGGCCACCGGCAAGACGGTCTGGGAGAGGCGGACCGACGCGACAGCGCAGCGGTGGGCGGGGATCCGGGCGCTGCCCGACGGGCTGCTCGTCCTCGGCGATGCCACCGGAAGTGACACCCCCCGCGTGCTCGCGGTGCTCGACGAGGACTCCGGCGACCAGCGCTGGCGGACCGACGTCGGTCGCGACGACACCCTGTACCTCGGGCCCGACACGATCGTCCGGCTGGACCGCGCCGGTGAACGCCTGGTCGGGCTGCGGCTGGACGACGGCCGGCAGCGGTGGGAGCGGCCCAACCCGCGCACCGAGTACGGCGACGCGCGCACGAAGGTGGTACCGGTCGGCACCGGCGCGGCGCTGGACGGGCCCGGCAACGCCGAGGGCTCGCCGCTCGCCCCGTGGGCGGGGAAGGCGGACCGGCTCGTGCAGGTCGGCGCGGACCGGTCGCTCCGGGTCGTCGACATGCGCAGCGGGAAGATCCTCAAGGACCGGGGCAACGTCGCCGGGCTCGACGATCCGGTGGCCGCCCGCGACGACCGGCTGTACGTGGCGGAGAACGAGCGCGGCCTGCGGCTGCTCGCCTACGACCTGGGCGGTCTCGGCACGCCGGGCGTGCTGTACGAGGCGCCGGAACAGGGCGGCCGGGTGAAGGATCTCGTCACCTGCGGGGAGCGTCGCGTGTGCCTGCTGGAGACGCCCGGCAGCGGCGCCGACGACACGCGGGTGGTGGCGGCGACCGAGGGTGAGGGCACCCGGCAGTGGCCGGCGCCGCGTGCCGAGTCGCTGGTGCCGGTCGGTGAGCACGTGCTGGCCGGGCGGGACTCGCCGGACGCGGTGACGCTGTTCGCGCCGGACGGCACGGCGGTGCTGCGCGACCGGGACGGGACGGCGGTCCGGTTGGACGCCGGCAACCTGCTGATCTTCTCCGAGGCGCCGAGCGCGTACGAGGACGACCGGGTCCTCGCCGGGACGGCGGTGGACGGCAAACCGGTCGAGATGGGGCAGCTCAAGCAGATCCGCAGCGAGTCCTGCTCGTGGAACACCGAGATGCTCGTGTGCGGCGCGGAGAAGGAGTTCCGGTTGTACCGGTTCGCCGGCTGACCGGAACTGAGCTTGACAGCGATCGATGCCTCGGCTGGTGTGAACGGCAGAGAGATCGACGTTCGTCAGGAGGCCCCGTGTTCGTCCGACGACGGTGGACCGCACTCGCCACCACCAGCATCCTGATCGCCGCGGCGCTGGCCCATCCCGGGCCGGGCGCCGCCGCACCGCCCTCCCCCGCGATCACGCTCGCCCCCACCGAGACCGCGCTGGTCCGCGTGCGGCTCGCCGACCGGGCGCAGCTCGACCGCCTGGTGGCCGGCGGCGCCGACCTGGCCAACCGTCCCCGCTCGCGCGACGGCGAGTGGACCGCCGACCTGGTCCTCACCGGACGGCAGCTCGCCGACCTCACCCGGCAGGGGGCCACCGCCGTGCAGGTGGTGCAGCGCGCCGACGACGGGGCCCGGCACCTGGCCGAGAGCCGCCGCGCCGCGCAGGAGCGCACCCGCGCCGGGCTGCGTACGAGCGGCGCCGCCGCTGTCGACACGCTCCAGTTCCTCCAGGCGTACTGGTGGACCACCGGCGGCCGGACGTTCCTCCAGGCCCAGGTCGCCACCACCGCCACCGACGACCCGGACGTGGAGATCACTGTGAGCTGGCGGACGGCCGACGGTGCCACCGGCTCGTTCCCGCTGTACCGCTTCGAGGACTCGGGCGAGTACCAGTACCACTACGCGCTGCCGCAGCCCGTGCCGAGCCGTCCGGTGCAGCTCACTGCCACCTCCACGCTGGGCGGCACGAGCCGGCCGGTGACGCCGTCGCTCTGGCCGAACGCGACCCCGCCGCCGCAGCCGACCGGCTATCAGAAGGACTTCATCGACGCCTACCTGACGCCCGTCGACATCAAGGCGCGCATCGCCCGGCTCGGCCGCCAGTACCGCGACCTGGTCGACGTGATCGACCTGCCGAACAAGACCCAGGGATACCGCCGGACCGCCGCCGCCTACCTGGGCGACCCGGCGGCCGCCGCCGTGGTGGTGGAGTCGATCCGCTTCGGCGACCAGGGCATGAACGGCGTGCAGGTACGCACCGTCGACCCGGGCCGGCCGAACCGGCCGCTGAACATGCGCTACCGGGACCGGGTGCTGACCATCTCGCTGGCCACCGACGGCGCGGGCAAGGTCACGAGCACCACCGACGACGTCGCCGCCCTGATCAACGCCCCGCGGGGCGCCCGCTTCCGGGCCACTGTGGAGGACGGCTCGGCGGGGCTGCCGATGCCGGTCACCGGGCCGGTACGCCTCGACGACGGCTTGCAGGGCACCGAGGTGCCGTCCCGGCCCTGGACGGTGCAGGCGCTGCGCATCGGCAAGCACCGCGACGGCTCCCGGATCGGCGTGCTGGCGTACTCGCAGGAGCACGCCCGCGAGTGGGCGACCCCGCTCGTCACGCTGGAGTTCGCCGAGCGGCTGCTGGCGAACGCGCGTACCGACGCGGCGACCCGCAAGCTGCTGGAGCAGGTGGACGTGTTCGTCATCCCGACTGTGAACCCGGACGGCGCGAACTACTCGTTCCACGACTACAACTTCCAGCGCAAGAACCTGGTCAACCACTGCACCGGCGCCTCCCGTGACCCGAAGAACCGCACCATGTGGGGCGTCGACGTCAACCGCAACTACACGGTCGGATCCCTGTTCGACGGGTACGTGGGCGCGAGCGCCAACTGCCTGTCCGGCAACTACGCGGGCACGGCGGAGCTGTCCGAGCCGGAGAGCCGCAACGTGATCGACCTGGCCAAGGCCCACCCGAACATCAAGTTCGCGATGAACGTGCACTCGTACGGCGGCTACTTCATGTGGCCGCCCGGGGCGTACAAGGCCGACGGGCGGGTGACGCTGCCGCGCCCGTCGATCGACGAGTCGACACTGTTCCTGGGCAGCGCCCGGCGCATCGTGGGCGCGATCGCGGCCGAGCGCGGCACCGTCACCTGGCCGTCGCAGACCGGCCCGGTCGCCGACGTGCTCTACTCGGCGGCCGGCAACTCGGCCGACCAGCTCTACTACGAGCTGGGCATCTTCGCCTGGGACTTCGAGGTCGGGAACGACAGGTGGAACGAGACCACCGGTCAGTGGGACGGCGTCGGCTTCCAGCCGCCGTTCGACGAGGCGCACGCCGAGGCGCAGGAGTACGCCGGCGGCCTGGTGGAACTGGTCCGCGTCGCCCGCGACTACGCCGCCGACAACCCGGTCCGGCGCTGACCGCAAGCGGTCCCCGGCCGGTGGAGTCCGGCCGGGGACCGCTTCAGCTCGTCCGGGGCGGGTCGGCCCTGCCTGGCTCAGTCCACGGTGCCGAGGTCGCGGAACACGGCGAGCGCGCCCGGGTCGTCGATGGTCGCCGGGACCGGCTCGTCGCGCCCCTCCACCAGGCCCCGCATGGTGCGGCGCAGGATCTTCCCGGAGCGGGTCTTCGGCAGTGCCGGGACCACTGTCACCCGGCGGAACGCGGCCACCGGGCCGATCCGCTGCCGGACCAGCGCGACCAGCTCGGCGGCGAGCGCGTCCGGGTCCACGTCGGCGCCGGCCTTGAGCACCACGTACCCGCTGGGCACCTGCCCCTTGAGCGCGTCGGCCACGCCGATCACCGCGCACTCGGCCACCGCCGGGTGCGTCGCCAGGACCTCCTCCATCGCGCCTGTGGACAGGCGGTGCCCGGCCACGTTGATGACGTCGTCGGTGCGGCCCATCACGTACAGGTAGCCGTCCTCGTCGAACCGGCCGCCGTCGCCGGTCAGGTAGTGACCCGGGAACGTGGACAGGTAGGAGCGGACGAACCGCTCGTCGTCACCCCAGAGCGTGGGCAGACAGCCGGGCGGCAGCGGCAGCCGGATCACGATCGAGCCGTCCGTGCCGGGCGGCACGTCCCGGCCCGCACCGTCGACCACGCGCACGTCGTAGCCGGGCACCGGCACCGACGGCGACCCCGGCTTGATCGGCAGCGGCTCCAGGCCGCGCGGGTTGGCCGCCACCGGCCAGCCGGTCTCCGTCTGCCACCAGTTGTCGACCACCGGTACGCCGAGCCGCTCCCCCGCCCAGGCCCAGGTGTCCGGGTCCAGCCGCTCACCGGCGAGGAAGAGGGTACGCAGCGCACTCAGGTCGTACCGGGAGATGTGGCTGCCGTCCGGGTCCTGCCGGCGGATCGCCCGGATCGCGGTGGGCGCGGTGAACAGGGCGGCCACCCGGTGCTCGGCGGCGACCCGCCAGAACGCCCCGGCGTCGGGAGTGCCGACCGGCTTGCCCTCGTAGAGCACGGTGGTCGCGCCGGTGAGCAGCGGCGCGTACACGATGTAGGAGTGGCCGACCACCCAGCCCACGTCGGAGGCGGCCCAGAAGACCTCGCCCGGCTCGATGCCGTAGACGTTGCGCATCGACCACCGCAGCGCCACCGCGTGCCCGCCGTTGTCCCGCACCACGCCCTTGGGACGGCCCGTGGTGCCGGAGGTGTAGAGGACGTAGAGCGGGTCGGTGGCGGCCACCGGCTCGCACGGCGCCGGTTCCGCGTCCGCCATCACCTCGGCCCAGGTCAGGTCGCGGCCGGGCACCAGCGGGGCCGGCTCCTGCGGGCGCTGCACCACCACGCAGCGCTCCGGCGCGTGCGCGGCCTCGTCGAGCGCGGCGGCGAGGATCGGGTGGTACGGCACCACCCGGTCGGCCTCGATGCCGCAGGAGGTCGCCACCACCACCTTCGGCCGCGCGTCGTCGATCCGGACGGCCAGCTCGTGCGCGGCGAAGCCGCCGAAGACCACCGAGTGCACCGCGCCGATCCGGGCGCAGGCCAGCATGGCGATCACCGCCTCCGGGACCATCGCCAGGTAGAGCAGCACCCGGTCGCCCCGGCCGACGCCGAGACGGCGCAGCGCACCGGCGAACCGGGCCGTCTCGGCGAGCAGTTCGGCGTAGGTGAGGGTACGTACCGTGCCGGTCACCGGGCTGTCGTGGATCAACGCGGGCTGGTCGCCACGCCCGGCGGCGACGTGCCGGTCCAGCGCGTTGTGGCAGGTGTTCAGCACCCCGTCGGGGAACCAGCGGTACAGCGGCGCCGCCGAGTCGTCGAGGATGCGCTCCGGCGGGATGACCCAGTCGATGTCGGCCGCCGCGTCCCGCCAGAAGCCGGCCGGGTCGGCGATGCTCCGCTCGTACGCTGATCGATACGCGCCCATGCCGTCATGCTGCGCCGCCGCGCCACGCCGGCACGACGGCCGGACGGGTCCGGTGCGCCGGAAGCACGCCCCGGCTCGCTGAACGGCCGCTCACGGCGGTGGGCGGTACCCGTCGCCTGTCGTTCCGGCGGCCCGGGCGTCGAGGACCCGGCGGCCCGGGTCGCGTCGCCGAAGGCCGACGAGCAGCGGCGACGGCTCAGCCCAACGGGCGACGGATGAAGCCCGCGGGGCGGGGTAAGGCAGCACGGTCCTGGTGGAGCGACGACCGGTGTCGCGGCGTACCGCGGCCGGGCACGCGGGCGGGCGGCGCGAATGCCGCCCGCCCGCGCATCCCGGGGCCGACCCGGGCAAACCGAGTTTGATCAATGACGGGCATCGACTAGCGTGCCCAGACGTGAAAACGAACCGGATCTTCCCGATCCTCCTGACCTGTGCCGTGCTGGGCCTCGCCGCGTGCGGCGACGAGAAGCCCTCGACCACGGCCGGGCCGGCAGCCACCTCGGCCTCCGCCGCACCCTCCTCGGCGGCCCCCTCGCCGTCGGCGGCCGCGATGAGCGACAAGGAACTCTGCACCGCCGCAGAGAAGATCAACAAGGACATGCGGGCGAAGCTCATGACCGTGGTGCAGGCGGGCGGCGACCTGACGAAGAAGACCGGCGCGATCCTGACCGAACTCGGTGACCGGGTGACCGAGCTCGCCGCGACCGCCGGCGACGGCAAGGCGGCCACCGCCCTGAAGGAGTTCGGCGCGGAGGCCGGCAAGGCGGGCGCGGCCGCCGACCCGGGCACCGCCGCCGACAACCCCGCCATGGAGAAGGCCAGCAAGGACATCAACGCCGCCTGCCAGACGGCCGGCGCGCCGACCACCTTCTGACACCGACGCCCCGGGTCGTCCGTCCGGCGCGTACCGGACGGACGACCTGTCGGCTCAGTTGCCGGTCACCCAGTTCCAGGCGGAGACCACCCACTCGGTCTGCTGGAGATACGCCACACCGACGCCGACCAGGAACAACGCGGTGACCAGGTGGGCGCCCCGGGCGCTGCGGCGCACCCGGCCGAACTGCCGCTCCAGGATCAGCCGGCCGAGCAGCCGGGCCAGCGCGAACAGGCCGACCGCGGTGAGCAGGCTGAGCACGAACGTCAGCAGCGGGGCGACCAGGTTGCCCCGGCCGGAGATCGCCCAGATGCCCCAGCACACGAACGCGAACAGCGCGCCCGCAGCGCTCAGCTCCCCGCCCTTGCGCGCCTGGGCCAGGTGCCAGCTCATCGGCCGGCGGGGCGCCGGCTCCGCCGCCCAGTCGCCGTGCTCGACGGTGGGGAACTGCTCGGTACGGGGCGTACGCGACGGGCGCGGCTGACCGACCGCCGCCACCCCGCGCTCGAACGCGTCCCGCTGCGGGGGCACCACCCCCGGCTGGGGCGGCACCTCCACGGTGCGCTCGGCCCACGGCTGTGTCTGGTCCGCCATCTTCGTCCTCCCCCTCGACCGATTCCGGCCTCGGTTCCGAGGGTAGCCAGCCCGCAAATAGGGTGCCGACCCCCATCGCGGTGCGATACACACGTGCCGTGACTGACGTGGTGGTATCCCGGGCCGAGGACTTCGACGACATCGCGGCGCTGCTGGCGCTGGCCTTCCACGGCGATCTCGACCCCGAGGTGCAGGCGCTCGAACGCCCGATCTTCGAGCCGGACCGGTCGCTGCTGGTCCGCGACGGCGGCACGGCGGTGGCGCACGCCGCCGCGTTCAGCCGCGACCTCGCGGTGCCCGGCGCGGACCTGCCGGCCGCGCACGTGACGATGGTCGCGGTCGCGCCGACGCACCGGCGGCGCGGCCTGCTCACCACACTGATGCGGCGCCAGCTGCGGGACGTCCGCGACGCCGGCCGCGAGCCGATCGCGGTGCTCTGGGCCAGCGAGGGCCGCATCTACCCCCGCTTCGGCTACGGGTCCGCGGCCCCGCGCTACGTGCTGTCGGTGGACACCACCGGCCTGCGGTTGCCCGCACCGGCGCCCGCCGAGGGCAGGCTGCGACTGGACCGTCCGGACGCGCACCGCGACGAGCTGGCCCGGCTGTACGAGCGGGTCCGCACCGAGCGTCCCGGCTGGTCCCGGCGCGACGACCGCTGGTGGTCGTACGTCCTGGCGGACCTCAAGGCGCACCGGGGCGGCGCCACCGAGCGCCGGGTGCTGCTGCACGAGGGCGCCGAGGGCCTCGACGGGTACGCGCTCTACCGGACGAAGGACAGCTCGTCGGCCACCGGGCCGCAGGCCGAGGTGCAGGTCGGCGAGGTGGTGGCGGCGACGCCCGAGGCGTACACGGCGCTGTGGCGGCTGCTGCTCTCGGTCGACCTGACCCGCCGGCTGTCGTTCCCGATCGCGGCCCTGGACGAGCCGTTGCTGCGGCTGGTGGACGAGCCCCGCCAGCTCTCCCCGCAGCTCGCCGACGCGCTCTGGGTACGGGTGGTGGACGTGCCGGCCGCGCTCGCCGCCCGGCGCTACGCCACGGACGTCGACGTGGTGATCGAGGTCACCGACGAGCTGCTGAAGGAGAACACCGGCCGCTGGCGGCTGGTCGGCGGACGCGACGGCGCGCAGTGCACGCCCACCACCGCCCCGGCCCGACTGGCGTGTGACGTACGCGCTCTCGGCGAGCTGTACCTCGGCGGCGCGAACCCGTACGCGCTGGCCGCCGCCGGCCGCGTCCGGGAGCTGATCCCGCACACGCTGGCCGCGCTGACACCCGCCTTCACCTGGCACCGCACCCCCTCCCCCATGGAGGTCTTCTAGCCCTCACCCCCGCCCCGCCCGCCCGGCCGCCCTGGCGATCATGAAGTTGGCGGCATGAACCGTCCGGTTTGTCCCGGCCAACTTCATGATCGCGTGGGTGGGGGCACGGGTACGCCCGGAGGGGGTGCGGGTGGGTGTGGGGGCGGTACGGTCGGAGGATGGGTGAGGCGGAGCGACGGCGACGGCGGCTGCGGCATCACGGCGAGGCCGCCCCGCCGACGGAGACCGCCGGAACCGGTGCCGACGGTACGGGCACCGGCGGCACCACTGCCAGTACGACACCGGTGCACGACGACGTGGCACCGCGTCCCGTGCGCGGCGGCCGGCCGGGCGAGCCGGAGCCCCGGGGACGCCGCGCCGCCGCGCCCGCCGAGGAGGGCGAGCGCGGGCTGCGCGGGCTGGTCGGCTCCGGTTCGTCGCAGGTGAGCGTGACGGCCGCGCTGCGGGCACGGGACGCCGCCCGCCCCACCGAGGACGACCTCGCCGAGGCCGAACAGCGCGTGGTGCTCATCCGCCGCAACTGGGTGCCGCGCGAGGAGCTGCCCCGCAACGGGCGGTGAGCCGGAGGCGTCCGCTCAGGCGGGCAGCTCGGGCAGGCGGCGGCTCTGCTCGTAGGCGGCCACCTGCTCGATGCGCCGGCTGTGCCGGGGGTTGCCGGAGAACGGCGTGGTGAGGAACGCCTCGACGAGCGCTGTGGCCTCGTCCAGCGTGTGCTGCCGGGCGCCGATGGCGACGACGTTCGCGTCGTTGTGCTCGCGGGCCAGCTGGGCGGTGTCGACGTTCCAGGCGAGCGCCGCCCGGACGCCCGCGACCTTGTTCGAGGCGATCTGCTCGCCGTTGCCGGAGCCACCGATCACCACGCCGAGGCTGCCCGGGTCGCCGACCACCCGGTCACCGGTGTGCAGGCAGAACGCCGGGTAGTCGTCGTCCGGGTCGAAGACGTGCGGTCCCACGTCGACCACCTCGTAGCCCTGCTTGGCCAGGTGGTTGGCGAGGTGCACCTTCAACTCGAAACCGGCGTGGTCGGATCCCAGGTAGACGCGCATACCGCGCAGTCTGACAGGCCCGCCTCCGGGCCGGCGCGCGGGCGGCGACCCGGAGGCGGATTCGTCACACGGTCAGTGCGGCAGCTCGGCCACGACCAGGCCGGCCCGCGCCTTCGGGGTGAACCAGGTGCTCTTGCGCGGCATCTTCTCCCGGGCCAGGTTCACCGCGACGAAGTCGTCGACAGTCACCGGCGCGACGAGCACCGCCAGCTCGGCCCGGCCGGCGTCCACCTCACCGACGAGCCAGCTCGCCGGGTAGTCGCCACCCACGTACGTGATCCGCTTGTCGCCCGGGTCGAGGCCCAGCGCGTCGCGCAGCAGCAGGCGCTCGACGAGCGCGTGGTCGAGGTTCTCCAGCCGGGCGGCCCCGACGTGCGGCAGCGTCACCGCGTACCCCCGGCCGCCGAGGTAGAGGTGCACGACGCCGCCGGTGGCCGGCACGTCGACCGGCCCGTCCACCGGGGTGACCTCCGCGCCCGCCGCGCGCAGCCGGTCGAGCAGCTCGTCCGGCGTGGTGGTCAGCTCGCTGACCAGCCGGTTGTAGGGCTGGATGGCGACCGACGCGGGCGTGGTGACCACCGACAGGAAGCGCGGGAAACCGCCGGTCTGCGCGGCCAGGCTGCGGTGGTTGCCGTCCGCGACCACCAGCTCCCCGCCGCCGGCCAGCGCGGTCAGCTCGTCCTGCGCCGGACCCGGGCCGAGCAGCCAGATCGCGTGCGTCCGGCCGGACTGGTCGACGTCCGTCGCGGCGGGCGCGCCGGCCGCGTCGGTCGCCGCCGCGAGCGCGGCGTGCAGCTCGTCGCCCTTACCGGTCTGGAGCAGGAGTACGGGCGAGAGCAGGTGACCGAGCGCCTCGGCCAGGGCGACGCGCTCGCGCACCTTGGCGATGAACACGTCCTCGTTGCGGATCACCAGGCCCGGCTCGTCGGCGCGGGTGGAGATCTGGTCGGTGTCGACCATGGCCCACAGCCCGTACGCGCTCTCCTCGCCCGGCGCGCTGATCCGGTAGAGCACCACCACCTGCTCGGCGGGCGTGTAGCTGCCGTCCGCCTTCGCCTCGGCCAGGCGCGCCACCGCGTCCGGCAGCGCGTCGAGGAAGGACTTCCCGAGGCTGCCGGGCGCCCGGTGGGGCATCTCGATGCCCAGGGCGCTGTGCGGATTCGCCTCGACGATGGAGGTGATCTCCGCGTCGTCGGCGAACTCGTCGTAGTTCTGCGCGCCGGTGCCGCCAGTGGTGATCCAGGCCCGGGTGATCGGATGCACGACCGTCATGTCCGCTGACGCTACCCGGGCCCCGATCGGCGCCGCCGCCGGACTCACCCGCTTACCACCAGGTGAAAGGAAGGGCCCCCTCTTAACGCCTCCGGTAGAGGAAGGGCCCCTTCTTAACGCCGGGAAGGGCAGCTCAGGCGGTGGAGTTGCGGTGCCGGCCCGGCGTCGGGCGGCGGGTCGCCGGGGCGGGGCGGGAGCCGGCGTTGAGGCGTACCGTCGTCGCCCCCGCGGCGGCCGGGTGGGCGGCGGCGCCGGGCCGCGACGGCGCGCGGCCGGGGCGGCCGGTCTCGCCCGGCGGTGTCATCCGCGAGGTGGCCACCACCCGGGCCACGCCGACCACGATCGGCGGGGCCAGCAGGTCGGCCACCTCGGCCGGGCCGGCCGGCCAGTGGCTCTCGGTCACCGACCAGTACGTCGCACCGGAGTCCTCGGTCGCCTGCCGCGGCGCGTCGTCGGACATGTGGCGGTGCTTGGCCATGGGAACGCCTCCAGGAGCTGCCGTGTTGCGGCCCCGCGGGCCGTCGGCTGGGACACCCGGTGAAACGAGCCCCGCACCGGCCCGGTGACGGGCGGGTGCGGGGCTCGGGGCGTGCTGCCGGTGTTAAGAAGGGGCCCTTCCTCTACCGGAGGCGTTAAGAAGGGGCCCTTCCTTACCCCTCAGTCGAAGATGGGGCCCTGCTCCCGGGTGCGCTTCAGCTCGTAGAAGCCGGGGGTGCCGGCGACGAGCAGCACGCCGTCCCAGAGGCGGCCGGCCGCCTCGCCCTTCGGCGCCGGGGTGATCACCGGGCCGAAGAAGGCGACCTGCCCGCCGTCCGGACCCGGGGCGTGGATCACCGGGGTGCCCACGTCGGTGCCGACCGGCCGCATGCCCGCCTCGTGGCTGGCCCGCAGCGCCTCGTCGTACTGGGTGGACTCGGCCGCGTCGGCGAGCGCCGGGTCCAGGCCCACCTCGGTGAGCGCGCCCACCAGCATGTCCCGGCCCAGGCCCTCCTTGCCGAGGTGGATCCGGTTGCCCATCGCGGTGTAGAGCTTCGCCAGCGCCTCGGCGCCGTGCGCCTGCTCGACGGCGATGCACACCCGCACCGGGCCCCAGCCGTCGCGCATCAGGTCCCGGTACTCCTCCGGCAGCTCCCGGCCGTCGTTGAGCACGGACAGGCTCATCACGTGGAACCGGATGTCCACATCCCGGACCTGCTCGACCTCCAGCAGCCAACGGGAGGTGATCCACGCCCACGGGCACAGCGGGTCGAACCACATGTCCGCGGTGACACGTTCGGTCACGGTGTTTTCCCTTCACGGCATCGTCGCGCCGGGGACCCGGCGCGGTCACCTCCGATCCTCACCCCGTACCCCGTCGACCGGTACCGGAATGAGAGCGTGACCTCGACCACCGGGAGCGGTCCGTGCATGGAAGACTCGGTTCTCGACGGGCCGTCACGAGCGGCCGGGCAGAACCGGCGCCGCGGGGCGCGGCGAGACGAGTGGGATGGAGACGAACAGTGCCGGGAGTGCGCAACCTGACCCAGGTCGAGGCGACGGAGCGGGCCCGCCTGCTCGAGGTGACCGGGTACGACATCAGCCTTGACCTGTCGACCGCGGTGCAGCCCACCGGTCGCACGTTCCGCTCGGTGACCGAGGTCCGGTTCCGCTGCGCCGAACCGGGGGCGACCACGTTCATCGAGACAGCCGCCGAATCGGTGCGGTCGGCCACACTCAACGGCGAGCCGGTGGACCTGTCCGGCTGGTCCGCCGAGAAGGGACTCACGCTCAGCGGCCTGGCCGCCGAGAACGTGCTGGTGGTCGACGCCGACTTCGGCTACTCCAACAGCGGGCAGGGTCTGCACCGGACCGTCGACCCGGTGGACGGCGAGACCTACCTCTACAGCCAGTTCGAGACCGCCGACGCGCAGAAGGTCTACGCCTGCTTCGACCAGCCCGACCTGAAGAGCGTCTACACCTGGCACGCCACCGTCCCGGACCACTGGCGGGTCGTGTCGAACATGCCGGTGGCCCGCGAGGAGGCCGCCGGTGAGGGCCTGAAGACGGTGCACTTCACCGTGTCGGAGCGGATGAGCACCTACATCACCGCGCTCTGCGCCGGGCCGTACCACGAGGTGCGGCGCACCCACGACGGCATCGACATGGGCTACTTCTGCCGGGCCAGCATGGCCCCGCACATGGACGCCGATGACCTGCACCTGATCACCACGCAGGGCTTCGACTTCTTCCAGGAGAAGTTCGGGGTGCGCTACCCGCTGCCCAAGTACGACCAGCTCTGGGTGCCGGACTTCAACGCCGGCGCGATGGAGAACTTCGGCTGCGTCACGCACGCCGAGTCGCACTACATCTTCCGCTCGCAGGTCACCGACTTCGAGTACGAGCAGCGCGCCAACACGATCCTGCACGAGCTGGCGCACATGTGGTTCGGTGACCTGGTCACCATGCGCTGGTGGAACGACCTGTGGCTCAACGAGTCGTTCGCCGAGTGGGCCAGCCACTGGTGCAACACGCACGCCACCCGCTTCACCGACGCCTGGACCACGTTCCTGTCGATCCGCAAGAACTGGGGTTACCGGCAGGACCAGCTCTCCTCCACCCACCCGGTCTACTGCGAGATGCCGGACCTGGAAGCCGTCGAGGTCAACTTCGACGGCATCACGTACGCCAAGGGCGCGAGCGTGCTCAAGCAGCTCGTCGCGTACGTGGGCGAGGAGCCGTTCCTGGCCGGCCTGCGCGCCTACTTCGGCAAGTACGCCTGGGGCAACGCCACCTTCGACGACCTGCTGTCCGAACTGGAGGCGGCCTCCGGCCGGGAGCTGCGCAAGTTCGCCGCCCAGTGGCTGGAGACCGCGCAGGTCAACACGTTGCGCCCGGAGGTGACCATCGGCGCCGACGGCACGTACGAGCGGGTGGTGGTCCGGCAGGAGGCGCCGTCGGCCTACCCGACGCTGCGTACCCACCGCATCGGCGTCGGCCTGTACGACCTGACCGACGGCCGGCTGGTGCGCCGCGAGCTGATCGAGACGGACGTGACCGGCGAGCTGACCGAGCTGTCCGAGCTGCACGGCAAGCCGGCCGCCGACGTGCTGCTGCTCAACGACGAGGACCTCACGTACGCCAAGCTGCGGCTGGACGAGCGGTCGATGGCCACTGTGGTGCAGCACATCGCCGGCTTCGACTCGTCGCTGGCCCGGGCGCTGTGCTGGACCGCCGCCTGGGACATGACCCGCGACGCCGAGCTGTCGGCCCGCGACTACGTGGCGCTGGTGCTGGCCGGGCTGACCGCCGAGACCGACATCAACCTGGTGACGGCCACGCTGCGGCAGGCGACCACGGCGCTCACCTTCTACGCCGACCCGGCGTGGGCGCCGACCGGCTGGGCCGACCTGGCCCGTACCGCGCGGACCGCGCTCGCGGCGGCCGAGCCGGGGAGCGGCTTCCAGCTCGCCTGGGCCCGGTCGTACGCCTCGTCGGCCCGCTCCGGTGAGGACCTGGCCACGCTGCGCGGCTGGCTGGACGGCAACGGGGTGCCGGAGGGGCTGACCGTCGACACGGAGCTGCGCTGGACGGTGCTCCAGTCGCTGGTCGCCAACGGCGCGGCCGGTGCCGCCGACGTGGACGCGGAGCTGGCCGGCGACCGTACCGCCAGCGGCGAGCGGGAGGCCGCGTACGCGCACGCGCTGGTGCCGACTGTCGAGAACAAGGCCGCGGTGTGGGCGCTGCTCACCGGCCCGGACGCGCTGCCCAACTGGCGCAACCGGGCGCTGTTGCAGGGCTTCACCCACGCGGCGCAGGTCGAGCTGACCGCGCCCTACCGGGAGCGGTACTTCGCCACGGTGGACCAGGTGTGGGCGCAGCGCGACAGCGAGCCGGCGCAGGAGTTCGTGCAGCTCGCCTACCCGGCGCACCTGGTCGAGGAGGACACCGTCGCGGCCACCGACGCGTGGCTGGCCCAGGACGGCCGGCCGGCGTCGCTGCGGCGGCTGGTCGCCGAGGGCCGCGACGGCGTGGTCCGCGCGCTGAAGGCCCGGGAGCGGGACGCGCGCAGCGCCTGAGTGAGGCACGTCGGCCGGGGCCGGCGCGGGTGGCAGTCCGCGCCGGCCCCGGCCGTTGTCGTGGGCCAGCCCCGCTGACACGAGAAAGCCCGGCCCACGCGTACGCGGGGCCGGGCTTCGTCGTGTGTGCGGGCGGGGATCAGCCCTTGCCAGCGTGGCTGGCGAGCTGGTCGAGGCCCTGGATGATGCCGCCGGCCAGGTCGCCGCCGCCGAAGGAGGCCACCATGGAGAGCGCGGCCAGCTTGGCGTACGTGTCCGGGATGCGCTTGCGCGCGTACTTGCCGGTGACGATCTCCAGCTGCCGCTGGTTGGGCGACACCGCGATCAGCACCGAGCGGTCCGGGTCGGCGAGCTGGCGGTGCAGCCGCTCGGCGTGCTCCCGGATCGGCTCGTCGAGGCCGCCGACGTAGACCGAGAAGACCAGACCGGTGCCCTGGTCGGCGAGGCGCAGGGCCTCGTCGATGCGGAGCAGCTGACGGGTCGAGAACGGTCCGTCCAGCACCTCGGGCGGGGTGCCCGTCCCCGTCGTGGGCCGCGCTTCACCAACGGTCACTTGCGCCTCCGGTTCCACCGGCCGGCGCCTCCCGGCCGGCCTGCTCCTGCTTGCGGCTGGTCAACGCCGGCGCCTGCGCCCCGGCGGCCAGCGCCGTGCCGGCCGAGTCGGCCAGCTGCTCCGGACGGCCCAGGAACCAGACCGGAGTGAAGTCGAAGGGCCGGCCCGGCCGGTAGCGCTTGGCGCCGCCACCGTTGCCGCGGCTGCCGACGGCCGCCAGGGCGGCGATCAGCAGCACCGCGGCGGCCGGGATGCCGACGAAGACCACCAACGTCTCGGTAACAGACAATCCCAACGCCCCCAGGCGGAAAGAGAGACCAGGAATGGTGCGGGTCGGCCGGTCAGGACCGGTCGCGCCCCACGTCACTTGTGATGTTCACGTTAGCGGAGTCGGCGGCCCGCCAGATTGCGGGGTGCTGATCCCATCCGTCACTCCGGTACTCCAGTTGCGCGGCAGTGGCGAGCAGTGTCGCGTCGTCGCCGTACCGGCCGGTGAGGAGCACCCCGACCGGAAGCCCGTCGGTGGTCCGTCCGAGAGGTAACGAAACGGACGGATCGCCCGTGACGTTGAAGACCGCGCAGTACGGCGAGAAGCGCCGCTGCCGGTCGAAGTCCTCTGCCGGTTCGAGGGCGGCGAACGCGCCCACCGGCGCCTGCGGGGCCGCGAGCGTCGGGCAGAGCAGCAGGTCACACCCGGCGGTACGGCGGACGCCACGGCGTACCTGCGCCTGGAGTTCGCCGAGCGCGGCCATCAGCCGGGCCGCGCCGAGCGCCTCGCCGCGCTCGCGCAGGTATCGGGTCAGTGGCAGCAGGTCGCCCTCCCGCCCGGCCGGGACGGGGGTGACAGCCAGCGCGTACCAGACGGTCTCGAACAGCGGCCACGCCTCGGGGCCGAGCGGCGCGGGGACGTCGACCACCTCGTGGCCGGCGTCGGTGAGCAGCGCGGCGGCCCGGTCGACGGCGGCCACGCAGTCCGGGTGGACCGGTTCGTCGGCGAGCATCGGCGTGGTGAAGCGGCCGACGCGCAGCCGGCCGGGGCCGGTGACGCGGGCGGCGCGGGTGACGCCGAGGTAGCCGCCGGCGGGCGCGGCCGGCGGCAGGTACGGCTCGCCGGGCACCGGGCGGGCGAGCACGTCGAGCAGCGCGGCCACGTCGGCGACGGTGCGGCCGATCGGCCCGTTCACCGGCAGCCCGAAGCCGCCGAAGCCGAGCGGCCCGCCGGAGACCATGCCCCGGCTGGGTTTGTAGCCGACCAGGCCGCAGAGCGCGGCCGGGATGCGCAGCGAGCCGCCGCCGTCGGAGCCCTGCGCCACCGGCACCAGCCCGGCGGCGACCGCGGCTGCCGCGCCGCCGCTGGACCCGCCCGCGGTGTACGCGAGGTCCCACGGGTTTCGGGCCGGCGGCGCCACCAACCCTTCCGAGTAGAGCGAGCAGCCGAGTTCGGAGGTGGTGGTCTTGCCGAGGCTGACCAGGCCGGCGTCGGCCAGGAGGCGGACCACGTCGGCGTCGACGGGTGGGACGAAGTCGGCGAAGGCCGCGGAGCCGAAGGTGGTGCGGACCCCGGCGGTGAGCGTGAGGTCCTTGATCGCGGTCGGCACCCCGTGCAGCGGGCCGCGCCCCTCGGCTGCGAGCGCGTCGGCGGCCCGGGCGGCGCTCCGGGCCTGCTCGGCGGTGACTGTGACGAACGCGCCGACGGTGTCGCCGAGCCCTTCGACCCGGCGCAGGTGGTGCTCGACCAGTTCCAGGCTGGACAGCTCGCCCCGGCGGATCGCGGCGGCCTGCTCCAGCGCGGTCAGGTCGTGCGGCTCGGCCATGCCGTCCATCCTGCCGGTCCGGCGGCCGGGAGGCCGGGCGACACGTCCGGCGGCAGGTCCATATGCGGGTGATCCGGCCGGCGGCGGCCGGTCCATATGCGGGTGACATGACCGGTTCGGGATGGTCCGCCGGGCGGGCGTGACGCGCAGGATGTGTAGATCGACGCGAGTCGATCGAAGGCCGCCCCCACCACCCCGAGGAGCACGCCGTGCACCACGCACCCGGCACACCGGACCGCCCGTCCCGGCTTCCGCGCGCCCTGCGCCCCCTGCTCGCCCTCGCCCTGACCGCCGCCGGCCTCGCCGCCCTGCCGGTGACCCCGGCCGGCGCCGGTGACGGCGGGCCGGCGGCAGCGCTGGCCGCGAACCCCTACGAGCGCGGCCCCGCGCCCACCACCGCCTCCATCGAGGCCACCCGGGGCCCGTTCGCGACCGCCCAGACCACCGTCTCCGCATCGAGCGTCAGCGGCTTCCGCGGTGGCACGATCTACTACCCGACCAGCACCGCCGAGGGCACGTTCGGCGCGGTCGCGATCTCCCCCGGCTTCACCGCCGGCCAGTCGGCAGTCTCCTGGCTCGGGCCGCGGCTGGCCTCGCAGGGCTTCGTGGTCATCACCATCGACACCCTCTCCGTCTACGACCAGCCGGCCAGCCGCGGCACCCAGCTCCTGGCCGCCCTGGACTACCTGACCAACACCAGCGCGGTACGTACCCGCATCGACCGCAACCGGCTCGCCGTGATGGGGCACTCGATGGGCGGCGGCGGCAGCCTGTCGGCGGCGAACGCCCGGCCCGCGCTCCAGGCGGCGATCCCGCTGACCGGCTGGCACACGACGAAGAACTGGTCGTCGGTACGCGTGCCGACGCTCGTCATCGGCGCCGAGAACGACTCGGTGGCACCGGTGTCGTCGCACTCGGAGCCGTTCTACACCAGCCTGCCGGCCACGCTGGACAAGGCGTACCTGGAGTTGAACGCGGCCAGCCACTCGGCGCCGACCTCGCCGAACGTGACAGTCGCGAAATACAGCATCTCGTGGCTCAAGCGGTTCGTCGACGACGACACCCGCTACGAGCAGTTCCTCTGCCCGGCGCCTCGCGGCACCGCGATCGAGGAGTACCGGGACACCTGCCCGCACTCCTGAGCCGTTCCGGGTGCGTCTGCCCTCGGCAGACGCACCCGGAGTTCGTCAGCGGCCGAGGAACCGCAGCGCGTTGCCACCGAGCAACGCGTCCCGCTGCGCGTCGGTGAGGAAGTCCGCCCGGTGCACCACCTGGCCGACCGGCCGCTCCCCCAGCGGGTACGGGTAGTCGCTGCCGAGCAGCACCCGCTCGGCGCCCATGGTGTCCACGAGCAGCCGCAGCGCGGCCGGCTCGAAGACCACCGAGTCGACGTGGAACCTGTCGACGTACGAGCTGGGCGGCGCGCTGGACGCGCCGCGCACCAGGTCTCCGCGGCGGTGCCAGGCGTTGTCGGCGCGGCCCAGCCAGAACGGGAAGCTGCCGCCGCCGTGCGCGAAGCAGATCCGCAGCGTGTCCGGCACCCGGTCGAACACGCCGCCGAGGATCAGCGCGAGCACCGACAGGTGCGTCTCGGCCGGCATCCCGGTCAGCCAGCGGGCCATCCAGCGGTCCAGCCGGGGGCCGCCGGGCATGTCCCACGGGTGCACGAACACCGGCGCGCCGACCTCGGCGCAGTGGGTCAGGAACTGCACGATGCCCTCGTCGTCCAGGTCCCGGTCGCCGACGTGGTTGCCGATCTCCACGCCGGCGTGCCCCGCCGACAGGCAGCGGTCCAGCTCGGCGCAGGCCGCGTCCGGGTCCTGCAACGGCACCTGGCAGAACGGCACCAGCCGGCCGTTGCCGGCCGCTGTGACCTCCAGCGTGAGGTCGTTGAAGATCCGGGCCACCTTGACCGCCTGGTCAGCCGGTCGGTCGTAGCTGAAGAACACCGGGGTGGGCGAGACGACCTGCACGTCCACGCCGTCGGCCTCCATGTCGGCCAGCCGGGTCGGCGCGTCCCAGCACTGCGCGCCGATCGGGCGGAACTCCGTCTCCCCCACCATGATCATGGCGGCGCGCTCGGAGTCCACCCGCAGCCAGGGCCAGCCGGACCCGCCGCACGCCGCGGCGAGGTCCGGCCACCCCTTCGGTACGACGTGCGTGTGCACGTCCACGACCGGCACGCGTCAGCCCTTGCCCGGGTGCAGCGCGCCGCAGTTGTCGCAGGTACGGGCCTTCTCGTCGGCGTAGAAGGCGGCGAAGACCGGGGGCAGGTCGGCGGCGATGTCGCGGACCTGCAACTCCACCTCGTGCACCTTGTGGTGGCACTCGCCGCAGTACCACTGGAACTTCTCCAGCGTGCCCTCCTCGCGGACCCGCTCGATCACCATGCCGATCGAGCCGGCCTCGGGACGCTGCGGCGAGTGCGGCGTGTTGCGCGGCAGCATCCACATCTGCCCCTCGCGCACGTGCACCGTACGCGGGCCCTCGGGCAGCATCAGGTTGATGTGCATGTTGCCCTTGACCTGGTAGAAGAACTCCTCGTACGGGTCGACGTGGAAGTCCGTGCGCTGGTTCGGGCCGCCCACCACCATGACGATGAAGTCGTCGCTGCCGGGCAGCATCTCCTTGTTGCCCACCGGGGGCTTGAGCAGGTGCTGGTTCTCGCCGATCCAGCCGGAGAAGCTGAACGGCTCGGCGATCTCACTCATGGGAACCTCCCGACGGAAGTAGGGCGACGGCCTGCATCTCGATCAGCAGATGCGGATGCGGAAGCTGGTGCACGGCGACTGTGGTCCGGGTCGGCCCGGTGACGTCGAAGAACTCCGCCCACACCTCGTTGTAGCCGCCGAAGTCGTTCATGTTGACCAGGTAGCTGGTGACCTGCACCAGGTCGTTCAGGTCGGCGCCGACCGAGCGGAGCAGGTCGCGGATGTTCTCGACCACGGCCCGGGTCTGCTCCCGGATGTCCAGGTCGGTGGTGCCGAACTCGTCCACCGACACCCCGGCGAACGTGTTGTCCGGCCGGCGCGACGACGTACCGGAGACGTAGACGAACCCGCCGGCCACCTTGACGTGCGGGAACGCGCCCCGCGGCACGGCCTTCCCGGCCACCACCCGGGCGGTCACGGCAGAACCGCTTTCCGTTCGCGACTGCGGGGCTCGCAGACCCGGCTCACTCCTCGCGCTCACGAGAGAGCCTTCATCGAGGCGGAACCCAGCTTCTCCACAGTGGCGCGGACGTGCGCACCGGGGCGCAGCGGCACCGCGGCGGTGGCCGCGCCGGCCAGGAACACCCAGCCCTTGCGCAGTCGTACGCCGTGCCGGCCGGCCAGCCGCAGCCCCTCGTCCAGCGCGCGGCGCGGGTCGCCGAGGATGGCAGCGGTCGAGCCGACCTGCGCCACCCGCCCGTCGATCTCCAGCAGCACGCCGAGGTTGTCCAGCCCGTCCGGCACCGGCGACCACGGCCCCACCACGAACGCGGCGGCCGAGGTGTTGTCGGCGATCACGTCCGGCAGCGAGAAGGTGAAGTTCGCGTACCGGGAGTCGATCAGCTCGATCGCCGGGGCGACCGCGCGGACGGCACGGGTGAACGAGCCGACCGGTTCGCCCGGGTCGGGCAGCCGGTCCAGCAGGAACGCCACCTCCGGCTCGACCCGGGGGTGGATGAAGTCGCCGACGTCGACGCCGCCGCCGTCGGGCACCCGCATCACGTCGGTCAGCCGGCCCCAGATCACCTCGTCCACGCCGACCTGCGCCATCTTGGCCTTGCTGGTGAGCCCCATCTTGAGGCCGACCAGCCGCTCACCCCGGTCGAGGCGGCGCTTGACCAGCGCGGTCTGCACCGCGTACGCGGCGTCCACGTCGAGGCCGGTCTCGGCGGCCAGCTGCGGGATCGCGGTGGCGTCGTCGGCCGCCGCCCCCAGCTTCTCCGCGATGCCGGCGATGTCCGGCCCGATCATGAGTTCTCCCTACCCGCCAGGTCCAGTGCCACGTCCACGATCATGTCCTCCTGGCCGCCGACCATCCGGCGGCGGCCCAGCTCGACCAGGATCGAGCGGACGTCCACGCCGTACTTGGCCGAGGCCCGCTCGGCGTGGCGCAGGAAGCTGGAGTAGACACCCGCGTACCCCAGGGAGAGCGTCTCCCGGTCGACCTGGACCGGCCGGTCCTGCAACGGGCGGACCAGGTCGTCGGCGGCGTCCATCAGCGCGAACACGTCGCAGCCGTGCTTCCAGCCGTGCAGCTCGGCGACCGCCACGAACACCTCCAGCGGCGCGTTGCCCGCGCCGGCGCCCATACCGGCCAGCGACGCGTCCACCCGGACGGTCCGTCCGGACGGCGAGCCGAGCGGGCCGTCGCCGAGGATCCGGCCGTGCTCGACCGCCAGCACGCTGTTCGCCACACCCAGCGACAGGTTGTGGTGCGCGTGGATGCCGATCTGCGTCTCGGGTTCCAGCACCTGCCGGTACGCGTCGACGCGCTGCGCCACGTCCGACATCAGCAGCCGCCCGCCGGAGTCGGTGACGTAGACGCAGTGCGCGCCGTACGACTCCATGAGCTTGGCCTGCGCGGCCAGCCCGGCCGGGTCGTTGAGGTGCGACATCATCAGGAACCCGGAGACGTCCATGTCGTTCTCCCGGGCCCAGGCGATGTGCTGGGCGGAGATGTCCGCCTCGGTGCAGTGGGTGGCGATCCGGACGCTGGTCACGCCGAGCGCCTTCGCCGCCTTCAGGTCGGCGATGGTGCCGATGCCCGGCAGCAGCAGCGTGGTGAGCCGCGCGGTGGTCAGCACCTCGGCGGCGGCGGCGATCCAGTCCGCGTCGGCTGCGGCGCCGTGCCCGTAGTTGACGCTGGAACCGGCCAGGCCGTCGCCGTGCGCCACCTCGACCGCCGCCACGCCGGCCGCGTCCAGCGCGGCCGCGATGGTACGCACCTGGTCGACCGTGTAGCGGTGGGCGACGGCGTGCATGCCGTCGCGCAGCGTCACGTCCTGGATGTAGAGGTCGGTCATCGCGCACTCACCTCCGGGGAACGCAGCGCCACCAGCCGCTCCGCGGTACGCAGCGCGGCCGACGTCATGATGTCCAGGTTCCCGGCGTACGCGGGCAGGTAGTGCCCGGCGCCGGAGACCTCCAGGAACACCGACACCTGGAGGCCGGTGATGTGCCGGCCCAGCACCGGCGCGTACGTGTCCACGGCGTCGAACTGCACGTCCTGCTTGAGCCGGTAGCCGGGCACGTACTCCTGCACGGCCTTCACCATGTCGGCCACCGAGGCGGCGATCGCGCCCCGGTCGGCGTCGGCGTCCGGGCACAGGCAGTAGACCGTGTCACGCATGAGCAGCGGCGGGTCGGCCGGGTTCAGCACGATGATGGCCTTGCCGCGCTCGGCGCCGCCGACCACCTCGATGGCGCGGGCGGTGGTCTCGGTGAACTCGTCGATGTTGGCCCGGGTGCCGGGCCCGGCCGACTTCGAGGCGATCGAGGCGACGATCTCGCCGTACGCGACGGGGGTGACCCGGCCGACCGCGTGCACGATCGGCACTGTGGCCTGGCCGCCGCAGGTCACCATGTTGACGTTCGGCTCGCCCAGGTGCTCGTCGAGGTTCACCGGCGGCACCACGTACGGGCCGATCGCCGCGGGCGTCAGGTCGACGACGGTACGGCCGTGCGCCCGCAGCACCTCGTCGTGACGCTTGTGCGCGCCGGCCGAGGTGGCGTCGAAGACGAGCTGGACGTCGGCGAACTCGGGCAGCGCCACGAGGCCGTCGACGCCCTCGGCGGTGGTGGTCACGCCGAGCCGGCGGGCCCGGGCCAGACCGTCCGAGGCCGGGTCGATGCCGGCCATCGCCACCATGCGCAGGCTCTCACTGAGCCGCAACACCTTGATCATCAGGTCGGTGCCGATGTTGCCCGACCCGAGCACCGCCACTCCGACAGTCATGACGTTCCCTCCGAGGAGAAACAGGTACGCACCGAGCCGAGCCCGGAGATGCGCGCCTCGTACGCGGCGCCGGGCGTGACCGGCACCATCGGGCCGAGCGCGCCGGAGAGCACCACGTCACCGGCCTTGAGCGGGTCGCCCGCCCGGGCCATGGTCGCGGCCAGCCACTGCAACGCGTGCAGCGGATTGCCGAGGCAGGCCGCGCCCGCGCCGACCGAGACCGGCTCACCGGCGTGCTCCAGCACCATGCCGCACAGCCGCAGGTCCACGTCGGCGAGCCGCCGGGGCGCGGTGCCGAGCACGAACAGCCCACTGGAGGCGTTGTCAGCGACCGTGTCCACGATGGAGATGTCCCAGTCGGCGATCCGCGAGTCGACGATCTCGATGGCCGGCAGCACGTGGTCCACCGCCCGGATCAGGTCGACTGTGGTGACCCGCTCGTCCGGCAGGTCCGCGCCGAGAACGAAGGCGATCTCCGCCTCCACCCGCGGCTGGAGCAGCCGGCCGATCGGCACCTCGACGCCGTCACCGACGGCCATGTCGTCGAACAGCACCCCGAAGTCGGGCTGGAAGACGCCGAAGCTCTCCTGCACGGTCCGCGACGTCAGCCCGATCTTCGCGCCGACGCGGCGGTGTCCCTTGCCCAGCCGTTGCCGGGTGTAGACCTGCTGCACCTGGTACGCGGCCTCGATGTCGCCCTCGGGCAGCAGCCGGCCGCGCAGCGGCGGGCAGGGCTTCCCCTCCTGCCGGGCCACTGCGAGTTCCCGGTTGGCGGCCTCGATGTCCACGGTCATGGCGGCTCCTCGCTTACGTCGCTGGGGATTCCGGCCATTCTGCCCACCGCGCGCGCTCATGACAGGTCCACGCAGACGTTGGTGAGCTCGGAGTAGAAGTCGAGCGAGTGCACGCCGCCCTCGCGGCCCACGCCGGACGCCTTCACGCCGCCGAACGGGGTGCGCAGGTCGCGCAGGAACCAGGTGTTCACCCAGACGATGCCGGCGTCGAGCCGGGCGCCGGCCCGGTGCGCCCGGCCCACGTCCCGCGTCCACACCGTCGCCGCCAGGCCGTAGGCGGTGCCGTTGGCCAGCGCGTACGCCTCGTCCTCGTCGTCGAACGGCGCGACGTGCACCACCGGTCCGAAGATCTCCTCCTGGTTGGTGCGGGCGTCCGCCCCCAGGCCGGTGAGCACAGTCGGCTGCACGTACGCCCCGCCGTCGCGGCCGTCGCCGAAGCGCGGCGTGCCCCCACCGGCGCGCACCTCGGCGCCCTCGGTGCGGGCCAGCGCGTAGTGGCCGAGCACCTTGTCCCGGTGACCGTGCGAGATGAGCGGCATGTTCGCCGTGGCCTCGTCGTCCGGCCAGCCGTACGCCAGTTCGTCGGCGCGCTTGGCCAGCCGCGCGGTGAACTCCTCGAACACCGGCCGTTGCACGTAGATGCGCTCGGTGCACAGGCACACCTGGCCGCCGTTGGTGAAGCTGGACCGCACCGAACCGGCGACCGCCGCGTCCAGGTCGGCGTCGGCGAACACCAGGCCGGCGTTCTTGCCGCCCAGCTCGAAGCTGACCGCCTTCACCCCGTCGGCGGCGGCGCGCATGATCGCGCTGCCGGTCGCCGACTCGCCGGTGAACGTGATCGCGTCCACGCCCGGGTGCCGGGTCAGGTGCTCGCCGGCCGAGCCGGGGCCGAAGCCGTGCACCAGGTTGAACACGCCGTCGGGCACGCCCGCCGCGGCCATCACCTCGGCCAGCAGCGTGGCCGACGCGGGGGTCTCCTCGCTGGGCTTGACCACCACGGCGTTGCCGCAGGCCAGGGCCGGGGCGACCTTCCAGGTGAGCAGCAGCAGCGGCAGGTTCCACGGCACGATCACCGCGACCACGCCGACCGGCTTGCGGACCGCGTAGTTCAGCGCCCGGCCCCCGGTCGGGGTCACAGTGGTGAACGACTCGGTGGGCGCGGTGGCCACGATCTCGGCGAACGCCCGGAAGTTCGCAGCGCCGCGCGGGATGTCGAGCGTACGGGCCTGCGAGATGGCCTTGCCGGTGTCGGCGACCTCGGCGGCGACCAGGTCGTCGAAGCGCCGCTCCAGCTCGTCGGCGACCCGGCGCAGCACCTCGGCGCGTTCCCGCTCCCCCATCCGGCCCCACGGGCCGCGCAGCGCCGACCGGGCCGCGGCGACCGCGTCGTCCACTGTCGACTGGGACGCCTCGACCACCTCGAACACCGGCTCGCCGGTGACCGGGCTGCGCTTGGTGAACCGGCTGCCGACGTCGACGAACTCGCCGCCGACGAAGTTGCGCAGCAGGCCGGGACCGTCCGGCGCGTGGCCGGTCATCAGGCGGGGATCCCAGAGCGTCATCGCCGCCTCCCCAGCGCCGCGCGGACACCGCCGGCCAGCAGCGCGACCGCGCCGGCCGCTACCGCGCCGACCACCGCGTACTGCGCGCGCACCCGGCGGCGCACCTGCGCGTACGGGGTGGTGGAGAACGAGACCAGCTCGTACTGGGAGACGTAGCGGCCGGGCAGCGCGCGCTCCAGCGCGTGCTCGACCTGCTTGCGGGTCCGGAACACCGGCGAGGCGACCTTGTCCCGCATCTCCACGAAGTTCGCCAGCGCCATCCGGGCGATCGCCTCGGCGTTGTCCTGGCGGCGGTGCTGGAACAGCGGCAGCGCGGCGGCCCACTCGTCGTCGCACTCGTCGAGGCAGCGGTCCAGCTCGACCACGTCCTCGAACGCGCAGTTCGCGCCCTGGCCGTAGAACGGCACGATGGCGTGCGCGGCGTCGCCGATCAGGCCGACCCTGCCTGCCACCTGCCACGGCGTGCAGCGCACGGTGCCGAGCACACCGACCGGGTTGTGCTGGTAGTCGTCGACCAGGTTCGGCGCGAGCGGGACCAGGTCCGGGTAGTGGGTGGCGAAGAACTGCTCGATCGCCGCCGGGCTGCTCAGCGAGGCGAAGCTGCGGGTGCCGTGGGTGGGCCAGAACAGCGTGCAGGTGAAGGAGCGGTCCGGGTTCGGCAGCGCGATCATCATCGAGGTGCCGCGCGGCCAGATGTGCAGCGCGCCCGGGTCGAGCGCGAACTCCCCGCCCAGCGGCGGGATGGTCAGCTCCTTGTAGCCGTAGTCGAGGAAGTCCAGGCTCTCGGTCAGGCCGCCGTACGCGAGCAGTTGCCCACGCACCGCGGAGCCGGCGCCGTCGGCGCCGAGGACGACCGAGGCGGTGGCGGTGACCTTGCCCTGCGGGGTCTCGAACGTCATCTCGCCGCCGAGCGGGTCGAGCCCGACCAGCCGGTGGTCGAACGCGACGCGCACGTTCGGCAGCGCGGCGGCGGCGTCGAGCAGCGCGTTGTTCAGCGCGCCCCGGCTGATCGAGTTGATCGCCCGGTCCCCGGAGCCGCTGTAGGACTGGAACTCCGGCTCGCCCTCGACCGGGTGGATCATGCGGCCGCGCATCGGCAGCGCGTCCGCCATGACCTCGTCCTCCAGGCCGATGCGGCGCAGCGCGTCCAGGCCACGCTCGGACAGCGCCAGGTTGATCGACCGGCCCCGCTCGGCGGTGCCGGTACGCGGGTCGGGCCGCCGCTCGTAGAGGGCCACCGGGTAGCCGCGCCGGGCCAGGTGGCAGGCCAGCAGACAGCCGGCCAGCCCGGCGCCGACCACGGCGATCTCGTCGCGCTCGCTCACGAGCCCTCCTTCTCGAACGTTGCCGCCAGCGCCTCGGCGACCCGCCAGCAGTCGTGGTACGAGGAGTACAGCGGCACCGGCGCGAACCGGACGATGTCCGGCTCCCGGGCGTCGGCGACCACGCCGTGCTCGTGCCGCAGCCGCTTGGTCAGCTCGTTCGCGCTGCCCACCCCGATCCGCACCGAGAGCTGACAACCACGGCGGGCCGGGTCGCGCGGGGTGACCACTGTCAGCGGGCGGCCCGGCGTCACCTCGTCGAGCAGCTGCTCCAGCCAGGCGGTGAGCCGCAGGCTGCGCTCGCGCAGCGCGGGCATGCCGACGGAGTCGAACAGCTCCAGCGAGGTACGCACCGGGCCCATCGCGAAGATCGGCGGGTTGGAGATCTGCCACGCCTCCACTGTGGCGGGCGGCCGGGACACCGGGGTCATCTCGAACCGGGTGGCCGCCTCGGTGCTCCACCAGCCCTCGAACCGCGGGATCGACGGGTCGCCGAGGTGCCGCTCGTGGACGAAGACGCCGCCCAGCGCGCCAGGGCCGGAGTTGAGGTACTTGTACGAGCACCAGGCGGCGAAGTCCACGTCCCAGTCGTGCAGCGCCAGCGGCACGTTGCCGGCGGCGTGCGCCAGGTCCCAGCCGACCACCGCGCCCGCGGCCCGGCCGGCAGCGGTGATGGCCGGGATGTCCATCAGCTCGCCGGTCAGGTAGTTCACGCCGCCGAGCATCAGCAGCGCCACCGTGTGGCCCTCGCGGGCCAGGAAGTCCAGCACGTCCTCGGTGCCGAGCGTGTCCGAGCCGGGGCGCGGCTTGAGGCGTACCACAGTGGTGTCCGGGTCCAGGCCGTGGAAACGGGCCTGGCTGCGCACGGCGTAGCTGTCCGAGGGGAACGCGCTGTCCTCGATGACGATGCGGGTGCGCTCGCCGGCCGGCCGGTAGAAGCTGACCATCAGCAGGTGCAGGTTCACCGTGAGGGAGTTCATCACCACGGTCTCCGCGGGCAGCGCGCCGACCAGGCGGGCGGCCGGTGCGGTCAGCAGCTCGTGGTACGGCAGCCAGGGGCGCTCCGACTCCAGGTGCCCCTCGACGCCGAGGCGACCCCAGGCGTCCAGGTCGGCGAGGAGTTCGTCCCGGGTGGCCCGGGGCTGGAGGCCGAGCGAGTTGCCCGCCAGGTACGCCGTGTCGGGGTAGCGCCCGCCGTCGGCGGGTGGGATGTGGAACAGGTGCCGGTGGCCGGGGTCGGCGGCGTCGCGGCGGAGGGCTTCGTTCTCGGGGGTGTGCATGCTGTTCTCTCTCGTCACATCGCGGTGCGGGCCGACCACAGCTCCGGGAAGACCACCCGGGCCATGCTGCGCTGCAACCATGCCAGTCCGGCGGAACCACCGCTGCCGACCTTGGCGCCCATCGTGCGCTGGACGGCCTTGACGTGGTTCCAGCGCCAGTCGCCGAACTCCTCGGCGATCTCGGTCAGCGCGTCGCCGAGCAGGCGCAGGTGGTTGTCCGGGCCGTTGTCGCCGTAGATCCGGACCCAGGCCGCCTCGATCGCCGGGTGCGCCTCGTGCTCGGCGTTCACGTCCCGCGACAGCAGCTCGGCCGGCACGTCGAAGCCCTTGCGGGCCAGCAGCGCCACCACCTCGTCCCAGAGGCTCGGCGTGGCGAGCGCGGCGGTCAGCTCGTCGTACACCTCGGTCTGTCGGCGGAACGGGCGGATCAGCGCCCGGTCGCGCAGGCCGAGCAGGAACTCCAGCTGCCGGTACATGGCGGACTGGAAGCCGGAGCCCTCGCCGAGCCGGTCGCGGAAGCGGTTGAAGTCGGCCGGGCTCATCCAGCGCAGGCCGTGCCAGGCGGCGTTGAGGCCCTCCAGGTGCAGGGCGGCGCGGCGCAGCGGGGGCAGGGCCTCCCAGATCCGGTCCTCGCGCAGCTCGCGCTTGGCGTGCCGCAGCTCGTGGCAGGTCAGGCCGAAGTACAGCTCCATGATCTGGCTGACCATCAGGAAGGACATCTCGCCCGGGTCGTCGCTGAGCGGCTCCTGGAGCCGGTGCAGTGTGCTGGCCCGTACGTACGCGTCGTACGGCACGCGGTCGGCGAACTCCAGCGTCGGCTCGCCGCCGTTGCGCGCCGCCCGAGCCGCCCGTTCCTGGGGGGTTACCGGGCGCACCGCCGTCGTCTGTTCCACAGTCATTCTCCGTCCGTGCGCGGGGTAGAAGTCATGATCCCGCTGGTGGACGGCCGAATGGAATGCCTGTTCAACGGCGGTATGGTGGTCTCACTTCGCGAACCGAAACCATCTCGCGTCGCTGTCTTTACGGAAGGAAGGTCCGCGCGTGGACGACATGGACTGGGCGCTGCTGCGCGAGCTCCAGGCCGACGCCCGGCTCTCGTACAGCGAGTTGTCCCGCCGGGTCCACCTGTCGCCGCCCGCTGTGGCCGAGCGGGTACGGCGGCTGGAGGAAGCCGGTGTGATCACCGGCTACCACGCCCACGTCGACCTCACCCGGGCCGGACGCACAGTGCTCGCGCTGATCCGGATGTCCTGCTACGGCGCACGCTGCATCCTCAACGACCCCGACGTCGCGGGCTGGCCGGAGATCATGGAGATCCACCGGATCAC
Source organism: Micromonospora globosa (assembly GCF_000717585.1). Classification (NCBI taxonomy): domain Bacteria; kingdom Bacillati; phylum Actinomycetota; class Actinomycetes; order Micromonosporales; family Micromonosporaceae; genus Micromonospora; species Micromonospora globosa. The sequence goes on along the minus strand of NZ_JNZR01000026.1, from coordinate 36,283 downwards.
CGGGGACGCGTGCAGCATGCTCAAGGTCGCCGCCACGAACATGGGCGAGTTCGAGGAGGTCATCGACCGTCTCGCGCCGTACGGGCAGCCGTCCAGCACGATGGTGCTGTCCACCCCGCTGGCCTGGCACCCCGTGGTCAAGGCGCCCCGTTAGCTACCCCCGCCCTCCGGGAAAGCAGGCGCCGCTGCCCGTCAGTGGTCCGGCGCATCGTCGCGCCGGGAGGGGGGAACCATGCGAGGGCTCGTGTCACATCGTGCGTTGTCGTCCCTGTTGGGCCTGCTCGGCCTGGTCGCGGCGTTCGTCCTGACCACCGCGCCGCCGGCCCGGGCCGGGGAGAGCGTGTTCATCGAGGTGACGCCGAACAGCGTCCAGGCCGGTTCCCGGGTCAACCTGCGGGCCGGCTGCGACAACAGCAACAACCGCCAGGCGCAGGTCACCTCGGACGCCTTCGGGCGGGTGACGCTGCGGTCCGACAACGGCTTCCTCACCGGCTCGGTCACCGTGCCCGGCAACAAGGCGCCCGGCGACTACCCGGTGAACCTGGACTGCTCCAACGGCAACACCGCCTCGACGATGCTCACAGTGCTCAACATGGCGCAGCCGAGCAAGGGGCCGGCGACCGGCGGCGGTGGCACCGCGGGTAGCCGGGGCACGGGCTCGCTGCTGCTGGTCGGCGGCCTGGTCGCGGTGGCAGTGGTGGCCGGTGTGAGCGCCCGCCGCAAGCCCGGCGGCCGCGGCTGACGAGAGGTGCCGCAATGGCCCGCTCATCGCGCCGCCGGGACCGTACCGCCCCGGCGGCGGACCGCACCCGCCGCGCCGCCGCCCGTCCCGGTCGCCGGTCGCCGGAGCGCGCCGGCCGGCTCCGGGCCGCGCTGCGGCTGACGTCCCGGGCCGCGCGCCGGTTCGCCCACGTCGCCGGGCACGCGTTCTCGGCCAGCGTCGCCACCGCCGACCCGCAGTCCCGGCCGGTCGAGGCCCGCGCCGGACGGACCACCACCCGCCGGTACGCCCCGAGCCGCAGCCCCGGCGTCCCGGTGCTCGTGGTGGCGAGCGTGATGGCGCTGATCGTGGCCATGCTCGGCGTGGAACGGGTGACCGGGGTCAGCGTGCTGCCGGACCGGATCGTCGCCGGCCTGCGCCCGCCGCCGAAGAAGTTCCCGGTGCTGCCGGCCAGCCCGCCGACGGACCTGAGCATCGGCAAGCTGAACCTGCGCGCGCCGGTGCACCGGGTCGGCATCGCGCCGGACGGCAGCATCGCGGTGCCGGACGTGGAGCGCGCAGGCGAGGTCGGCTGGTACGACCAGGGCCCCACCCCCGGCCAGTACGGACCGGCCGTGCTCGTCGGGCACGTCGACACCACCACCGGTCCGGCCGTCTTCCACGGACTGAAGGAGCTGGACGACGGCGACCGGATCGAGGTGACCCGCGAGGACCGGTCGGTGGCGGTGTTCGAGGTGACCTCGATCGAGCGGTACGGCAAGGAGAAGCTGCCGGTGGAGGACGTCTACGGCGACTTCAGCCGGCCCAACCTGCGGCTGATCACGTGCGGCGGGCGCTGGGTGGGCGGCGAGACCGGGTACGCGGACAACCTGGTCGTCTACGCCGCGCTGGTCAAGGCGCGCTGAGCGGGCCGGTCAGGCCGCCTCGGGCTCGGGTTCGCGCAGGTCGAGCCAGTCCGCCCAGCGCGGGTCGGGGGCGCGGTGCCCGAGCACCCGCCAGGCGGCTCCTTTGGGCGCGGCCGGCAGGTGGTGCAGCCGCCAGCCCAGCTCGGCGGGCGTCTTGTCGCCTTTGGTGTGGTTGCACCGCGCGCACGCGGCGACCACGTTCTCCCAGGCGTGCCGGCCGCCCCGGCTTCGCGGGAAGACGTGGTCGATGGTCTCGGCCGGCCCCCGGCAGTAGGCGCACCGCCATCCGTCGCGGGCGAACACGGCCCGCCGGGACAACCCGACGTGGGTGCGGTACGGCACCCGGACGTAGCGGGTCAGGCGCACCACCGAGGGCACCGGTAACGCGTTGCGCGCGCTGTGCAGGATGCCCTCGCCGTCGGCGACGCAGACCGCCTTGGCGGAGAGGACGAGGATCGCGGCACGACGCACCGACACGACGCACAGGGGCTCGTAGGTGGCGTTGAGAACGAGTGCACCGGAGCCCGCCGTGGGTCGTATGTCAGGCATCGCGCTCACCCTCCCGGTCCAGTCGCTCCCGCCTCGTCTGCGTCGGAACCGCCCCGCGGACAGCGCGGGACGGCTCCGACGCCGGCCGGATCACCGACGTCCGTTGCGCCAATAGTCCCTGATCGCGCCCCGGATTGCACGTACTAATCCGGGGCTACCCCCCGGGTAGCGACACTTCGCCGAGGTGGCGGTGTCCGCCGCCCGCCAGGCGTGCGGTACGAAAGCAGAGTGAACGTCTCCGACCTGATCTCCGCCGTGCTGGCCGCCGTCTCCGACCGGAAGCCGGACTGCCAGGGCAGCAGCTCATGCGAGTGGGTGTACCGAGTGACGAACTCCGCCTGGTTCGCCGAGAGCAGCTACTGGATCCTGTTCAAGCCGCTGCGGGTGGCGCTGATCCTGCTGCTCGCGGTGGCCGCCCGGTGGGCGCTGCACCGGACCATCAACCGGCTGGTGCGGACCACCACCGACGGCGCGGTGCCGACCATGCTCCGCCCGCTGCGCGAGCGGATCCCCAGCGCCTCGCTCGACCCGGACCAGTTCGTGCCGGAGCGGCGGCGGCAGCGGGCCGAGGCGATCGGGTCGGTGCTGCGCAGCATGGTCACCGCGTTCGTCTTCGGCATCGCGCTGCTGATGGTGCTCAAGGAGTTCAGCTTCGACCTGGCCCCGCTGCTGGCGAGCGCGGGCATCGCCGGCGTGGCGCTCGGCTTCGGCGCGCAGAGCCTGGTCAAGGACCTGATCGCCGGCCTGTTCATGCTGATCGAGGACCAGTACGGCGTCGGCGACACGGTCGACCTGGGCGAGGCCACAGGCGTGGTCGAGGCGGTGGGGCTGCGGGTCACCACGGTCCGGGACGGCCGCGGCGTGCTCTGGTACATCCGCAACGGCGAGATCGTCCGCGTCGGCAACAAGAGCCAGGGCTGGGCGCTCGTCGTGGTCGACCTGCCGATCGGGTTCGCCGGCACCGAGGAGGCCACCGCCGTGCTGCGCACCGCGGCGGCGTCGGTGGCGCTGGACCCGGAGCTGGCGCCGAGCATCGTGGAGGAGCCGGAGGTCCTCGGCGTCGAGCAGATGACAGTCGACGGCGCGGTGATCCGTACCGTCGTCAAGACCACCGCGGACGGGCAGTTCGCGGTCGGCCGCGAGCTGCGCCGCCGCCTCGCGGAGGCGCTGGAGAACTCCGGCATCGTCGCGCAGATCGCGGCCGCACGACTGTTCCCGGGCCTGCCGGTCCAGCCACCGGCGCCGCCCGCCGCCGAGGGTACGGGCACCGGCGGACCCACCTGAGTCGCCGGACGAGCCGGACGATTTCCGGGGTTCCGCACCGCGCGGCCCCTCGGGTATCGTCCGTTCGTTCAGTCGGAGATGCGACGATCAATCCGTTCGCCCTAGCCAGTTGTCAGACGATCGGGCAGAATCCGGTGCACACGCTCCACCGGGGGGCGTGCTCGTGTCCTCGCTGATCGGTTGATCTGACGACGGTTCCCGGTCGGGCCATCACAAGTGGTCGACCAGGAACGATGGAGGCGACGGTGTCCGACGCGCGACCCGCCCGGGAGGCCCCGGCCACCTTCCGGGACGTCTTCGGTCAGTCGGAGTTCCGCGCCATCTTCGCCGCCAACACCCTCTCCTGGGTGGGCGACTACCTGGCCCGCGCCGCGGTCACAGTGCTCGTGCTGCGCGAGACCGATTCGGTCGCGCTCTCCGCCGCCGCGTTCGCCGCCAGCTACCTTCCCTGGCTGGTCGGCGGCCCGCTGCTCTCCGCGCTCGCCGAGCGGCACAACTACCGCCGGGTCATGGTCGTCTGCGACCTCCTCCGGATGGCGCTGATGGCGCTGGTCGCGATGCCCTGGATGCCGACCTGGTCGATCTTCGCGCTGATCTTCCTGGCCACGCTCGCGAACCCGCCGAGCCAGGCGGCGCGGTCGGCGCTGATGCCGCACCTCCTGACCGGCGACCGGCTGGTCGTGGGCCTGGCCGCGTTCACCAGCGCCGGCCAGGCAGCCCAGGTCGTCGGTTACCTGATCGGCGCCACGGTGGCGGCGCTCAACCCGAACACCGCGCTGCTCGTCAACGCCGTGACCTTCGCCGTCTCGGCCGCGCTGGTCCGCTTCGGCGTCCGCGAGCGGCCACCGGCGATGGCCGAGGTGCACCGCAGCCACCTGCTGCGGGAGACCGTCCAGGGCTTCCGGATCGTCTTCGAGCGGCCGGTGCTGCGCGCCATCGCGGTGCTGGTGTTCAGCGCGATGCTCTTCTCGATCGTCCCCGAGGGACTGGCAGCGGGCTGGGCCGCCGACCGGACCGACGGCCGGATGGACGCCGGCACCGCGCAGGGGCTGATCATGGCCGCCGTCCCGGTCGGCTACATCCTCGGCGGGCTGACCATCAGCCGGCTCGTCGGCCCGGAGCGGCGGCTGACGCTGATGCGACCGTTGATGATCATCGCGCCGGCGACACTCGTACCCGCGTTGTTCAACCCGCCGCCGACGGTGGTGGCGCTGCTGGCCGGGGGGTGCGGTTTCGCCGTCGCCGGGCTCGTCCCGGTCGCCAACGGCCTGTTCGTGCAGGCGCTGCCGGACGGCTTCCGGGCCCGGGCGTTCGGCGTCATGGCCAGCGGCACGCAGATCATCCAGGGTGCCGCGGTGCTGGTCACGGGCGCGCTCGCGGAGCGGTTCTCGGTCCCGTCGGTGGTCGGCGTCTGGAGCGCCGCCGGTGTGCTGATCATGACGGTGGCGGCGCTCGCCTGGCCCCGGCCACAGGTGATCCACGAGGCCGTCGCGGCCGCCCGCGCCGAGTCGGCGGCCGGTGGCGGGCCGGCGCACGCGCACGCGCCCGGCCCCGCGTCCGGTGACCGGAACCGCGAGCACGGGCGACACCGGCACGCGGTGACGTGATCCGCGCCGCCCGGCGGGCGGGCGCGGGTGCCGGGCCGCACCTGGCAGGATGGAAGCGTGACTTCCCCAGGCGAGTCGATGACCCTCTTCGAGGCGATCGGCGGTGAACCGGCCTTCCGCAAGCTGGTGGACGAGTTCTACGCCGGTGTGGCCGACGACCCGCTGCTGCGGCCGATGTACCCGGAGGAGGACCTGGGCCCGGCGGCGGACCGGCTGACCCTGTTCCTCATCCAGTACTGGGGCGGACCGCACACCTACTCCGAGCAGCGCGGCCACCCGCGGCTGCGGATGCGGCACGCCCCGTTCCGGATCGGCGCGGCCGAGCGGGACGCCTGGCTGCACCACATGCGCCGGGCGGTGGACACGCTCGACCTGCCGCCGCAGCTCGCCGCCGCGCTCTGGGACTACCTGGAGCGGGCCGCCTACTTCATGGTGAACGTGATGGAGGACCCGGCCGCGGGCTGAGCCCGGCTCAGAGCAGGGCGCCCTCGTCGTGCAGCCAGTCGACGAACGTCACGGCGACCGCGGCGCCGCAGTCGAGCATCTCGACGAGCAGCGCGTCGTGGGCGCCGGCGCCGAGCGGGACCTGCAACTCGGCGTAGATCGGAAGCTGACCGCGCTCGGTCGGGTCGCCGATGTACGCCTTGCAGAAGCGCCGGGTGTGGTTCCACTCGTTCACGACGCGGTAGGCCCGGTCGGCCCAGTCCGGCGGGACCGTCGCGTGCGGGCGGGCCCGCATCACCAGGATCTCGTCGTCCGGGCCCTCCAGCGCGACGAGCACGGCGTGCCGCTCCCACATGGCCAGCAGGTTGCCGTCGCCGTCGGCCAGATAGCGGACGTCGAGCAGGTCGAGCGCGTCGCAGACCCGGCTCAGGGTGACCGGCGCGACGGTGGCCGGCATGTCCGCGAGGACCGGCCGCTCAGGTGGCGCCACGTCGTCCCCCGGCTGGCGAGGGGTCGGTGGGCCGACCCGGATGGTGTCATCCACTGTGGTCCCGCTTCGAGTCTCCGGCTCCCCGCCAGCGGCGGGACCAGGGCGCCATGACCACCACGGCATCGCTCGCGCACCTCACTCCCCAGCGGATCCGGACGCCTACGGTGCGTTGGATCCGAGGATGGACGGTACCCGGACAGACGGCGTGAGGCATCCCCCCAACGACCGCCCCAAACCGGAAGGACGAAGCGGGGTCATCCGTTCGGATGACCTACCGTCGGCCTGAGTGCAAGATCGGCGACGGTACGCGACCAGGCCGCCCCGAACGGTCCGACGAGTCCGACCCATCGACCAGCCGTACGCACCTGAACGTCGTCCGCGCCCGCGCCGAGGAAACCCATCCGGACCAGGGCCTGCACCAGCCGCTGCGACACCTCGACGGGTGTGCGAGGTGCCTCGTCCGGGGTCACCACCACGGCGACGTGGTCCAGCAGCGCGTCCCGCAGCACCCGCTGCCCGACCGCGCGGCCCGCCACGCCGTGCGTGGCCGCCTCGCGCAGCGTCCCGGCCGCCGCCTCCGCGATCCGGAGCAGTTCGGCGCCGGGCAGCGCCTCCACCGCCCGGCTCGCGGCCGGTGGGAGCTGCCACCGCCAGCCGTCGTCCCGGCGTACCGGAAGCGCGGCGCCCCCGGCGGAGAGTTCGGCCAGCAGCTCCCCCGCGGCGACCGTGACGTCCCCGGGAGCGGTGCCGGGCACGGTTCGGACCACGAGCACCCCCCACGGCAGACGCGCCCAGAGGGCGGTACGGCCCGCCCCGGGCACCGGCCGCAGCCGGACCAGCGTGGCCGGGTCGAACCGGACCAGCCGGGCCAGGAAGGCCCCGGCGTCGGCCGTCCCGGTCAACCCGTGCCCGGTCATCCGCTCAGCCCCGGCGCGTAGCGGAGCAGGAACGCCCGCTCCTCCGGCGAGATCCGGCGCGGGCGCTGCGCCGTCAGGTCGAACGGCACCAGCAGCGACCGGGCGGTGCCGGCCAGCGTGTCGCCGTCGTACAGCTCGTACGCGACCGAGAAGGAGGCGGCCCTGATCTGGTCCACCCACAGCTCGATCCGTACCGTCGGGGCGGCCTCCGCGCTGGCCCGGCCGAGCGCGTAGTCGACCGGGCGCAGGTAGTCGACCTCGTGCCGGCGGATGACCACACCGTCGGCGAACGAGCCCACTCCCCACGCCCGGCCGCCGGCGAACATCATCGCCACCCGGGCCTCCTCGTAGAGCGTGAGGAAGCGGGCGTTGTTGACGTGGCCGTACGCGTCCAGGTCGGACCAGCGCAGCGCGCAGTGGTAGACGAATCGGTCAGACAAGGGTCGGCCCCGGTCAGTCGCGGGTGAGCTTGCGGTAGGTCACCCGGTGCGGACGGGCCGCCTCGGCGCCGAGCCGGTCGACCTTGTTCTTCTCGTACGCCTCGAAGTTGCCCTCGAACCAGAACCACTTGGCCGGGTTCTGGTCGTCGCCCTCCCAGGCCAGGATGTGCGTGGCGACCCGGTCCAGGAACATCCGGTCGTGGGAGATGACCACGGCGCAGCCGGGGAACTCCAGCAGCGCGTTCTCCAGGCTGGACAGCGTCTCCACGTCCAGGTCGTTCGTCGGCTCGTCGAGCAGGATCACGTTGCCGCCGATCTTGAGCGTCAGCGCCAGGTTGAGCCGGTTGCGCTCGCCGCCGGAGAGCACCTTGGTCGGCTTCTGCTGGTCCGGCCCCTTGAAGCCGAACGCGGCGATGTACGCCCGGGACGGCATCTCGACCTTGCCCACCATGAGGTGGTCCAGCCCGTCGGAGACGACCTCCCAGACGGTCTTGTCGCCGTCCAGGCCCTGCCGGTTCTGGTCGACGTACGACAGCGAGACGGTCTCGCCGACCCGGACCGAGCCGCCGGTCGGCTGCTCCAGCCCGACGATGGTCTTGAACAGCGTGGTCTTGCCGACGCCGTTCGGGCCGATGATGCCGACGATGCCGTTGCGGGGCAGCGAGAACGACAGGTCGTCGATCAGCACCCGGTCACCGAACGCCTTGGTGAGGTTCTGCGCCTCGATGACCGTGTTGCCCAGACGCGGGCCCGGCGGGATCTGGATCTCCTCGAAGTCCAGCTTCCGGGTCTTCTCCGCCTCGGCGGCCATCTCGTCGTAGCGGTCCAGGCGGGCCTTGGACTTGGTCTGCCGCGCCTTGGCGTTCGAGCGGACCCACTCCAGTTCCTCGGACAGCCGCTTCTTCATCTTGGCGTCGCGGCGTCCCTCGACGGAGAGCCGGGCGGCCTTCTTCTCCAGGTAGGTGGAGTAGTTGCCCTCGTACGGGTAGGCCCGGCCGCGGTCCAGCTCCAGGATCCAGTTGGCCACGTTGTCCAGGAAGTACCGGTCGTGGGTGATCGCCAGGACGGTGCCGGCGTACTTCGCCAGGTGCTGCTCCAGCCACTGCACGCTCTCCGCGTCCAGGTGGTTGGTGGGCTCGTCGAGCAGCAGCAGGTCCGGCGCCTCCAGCAGCAGCTTGCACAGCGCCACCCGGCGGCGCTCACCACCGGAGAGCTGGGTGACGTCGGCGTCCGGCGGCGGGCAGCGCAGCGCGTCCATTGCCAGTTCGAGCTTGGAGTCGATGTCCCACGCGTCGGCGGCGTCCAGCTCCTCCTGGAGCTTGCCCATCTCCTCCATCAGCTCGTCGGAGTAGTCGGTGGCCATCTGCTCGGCGATGGCGTTGAACCGCTCCAGCTTGGCCTTGGTCTCGGCGACCGCCTCCTCGACGTTGCCGAGGACCGTCTTCTCCTCGTTGAGCGGCGGCTCCTGCGCGAGCATGCCGACGGAGTAGCCGGGCATGAGCCGGGCCTCGCCGTTGCTCGGCCGGTCCAGCCCTGCCATGATCTTGAGGAGGCTGGACTTACCGGCGCCGTTCGGACCGACCACCCCGATCTTGACACCCGGCAGGAAGTTCAGCGTCACGTTGTCGAGCACGACCTTGTCGCCGTGCGCCTTGCGCGCCTTGTCCAGGACGTAGATGAACTGGGCCACGGTGCGGGCTACCTCCGTCGGTTGCGATCGCGGGCTTGTCGGGTGCGGGGCGCGGGCGTCGATCTCCGCCTGCCGCCGCCGGCCGGGAGCCGGCCGCACGCACGCCGCCGTCAATCCTGACAGGTACGGACCGCCACGCCCACATCACCCCACCCCAGGGGTACGGCGGCGAGCCTCGTCGCCGACACCGGTAGCACTCATGGACGTCTCCGGTACGACCGGGAAGAGCCGAACTACGGGCCCGGGTGTCGACAAGATCACGCGTTGGGTTCGGCGGTTCTGGGACGGGTAGGTAACTCCGGCACGGGGGATCAGACGCCGCAGCTACGCTCAGTACGCTCATCGCGGTGGACCCGTCAGTACCCGGAGGTGGCCGATCGTGACCGTCCGTAGCTCCTTTGTCGTAGTGGCCAACCGTCTGCCGGTCGACGAGGTGAGCACACCCGAGGGGCGGCAGTGGCGGCGCAGCCCCGGCGGGCTGGTGACCGCGCTGCACCCGGTGCTGGCCGAGCACCAGGGCACCTGGGTGGGGTGGGCCGGCGGCACCGGCGCCGCGCCCGAGCCGTTCGACCTGGAGGGCATCCGGCTGCACCCGGTGCCGTTGAGCGCCGAGGAGCTGGAGCGCTACTACGAGGGCCAGTCGAACGCGACGATCTGGCCGCTCTACCACGACGCGGTGGAGACGCCCGCCTACAAGCGGCGCTGGCGCGAGGCGTACCGGCTGGTCAACGCCCGGTTCGCGGAGGCCGCGGCGGACGTGGCGGCCGAGGGCGCGACGGTCTGGGTCCAGGACTACCAGCTCCAGCTCGTGCCGGCGATGCTCCGCGAGCTGCGGCCGGACCTGCGGATCGGCTTCTTCCTGCACATCCCGTTCCCGCCGATCGAGCTGTTCATGCAGATGCCGTTCCGCACCGAGATCCTGCGTGGACTGCTCGGCGCGGACCTGGTCGGCTTCCAGCAGCGCCTGGCGGCGCAGAACTTCGTCCGGCTGGCCCGGCACCTGCTCGGCCTGCGCTACGAGGGCCAGATGATCCAGGTCGACGGCAGGCAGGTGAAGGCCGGCGCGTTCCCCATCTCGATCGACACCAAGGAGATGGAGCGGCTGGCCGAGGACCCCGCGATCCAGGCCCGGGCCAAGCAGATCCGCGAGGAGCTGGGCAACCCGAAGACGATCATCCTGGGCGTCGACCGGCTCGACTACACCAAGGGCATCGAACTCCGGCTGAAGGCCTTCCGAGAACTCCTCGCTGACGGAAAGTTGACAGTTCCGGACGCGGTTATGGTGCAGGTCGCCACGCCCAGCCGCGAGCGCGTGGAGCACTACCAGGCACTTCGGGTGAAGGTGGAACGCGAGGTTGGCCGGATCAATGGTGAATTCGGCCGGGTCGGCGTGCCTGCAGTGCATTATCTGCATCAGTCGTACAGTCGCTCCGAACTGGCCGCGATGTACGTCGCGGCCGACGTGATGATGGTGACCCCGCTGCGAGACGGAATGAATCTGGTGGCCAAGGAGTACGTCGCATCGCGCGCCGACCAGGGCGGCGCGCTCGTGCTCAGTGAGTTCGCCGGCGCCGCGACAGAGCTGCGCCAGGCGTTCCTGTGTAATCCGCACGACCCGGACGCGGTGAAGGACGCGTTGCTGCGGGCCGTGCATGTCGAAAAGCCCGAAGCCCGCCGCCGGATGCGCGTCATGCAGCGCCATCTGCGCAGCCACGACGTGGGCCACTGGGCCAAGTCGTTCCTCAGCGAGCTCGGCGTCCCCGATACGGAGGCTGCGTGACCTCGCCCGCCCCCGCCGCCGCCCACGGCGGCGTGCTGGATCCCGAACTGCGTGCCGCCATCGGCCGTATCGCCCGGGTTCCGCAACTCCTGGTCGCCTGCGACTACGACGGCACGCTGGCGCCGATCGTCGAGGACCCCAGCAAGGCAGTGCCGCTGCCCGAGTCGGTGGCGGCCGTACGCGCGCTCGCCGCGCTGCCGCAGACGAGCGTCGCCGTCGTCTCCGGCCGGGCGCTGCGCGACCTGGCCACGCTCTCGCGGCTGCCCAGCGAGGTGCACCTCGTCGGCAGCCACGGCTCGGAGTTCGACATCGGCTTCGTCGAGCGGCTCACCCCCGAGCTGATCGCGGTCCGGCACCGGCTCCGCGAGGCGCTGCGCGAGATCGCCGCCGAGCACCCGGGCATCCGCCTGGAACGCAAGCCGGCCAGCGTCGCAGTGCACACCCGCGGTGTCGACCCGCACGTCGCCGCCCGGGCCGTCGAGGCGGTCCGCAACGGCCCCGCGACCTGGGAGGGCGTGACAGTCACCCAGGGCAAGGAGGTCATCGAGCTGTCGGTGGTCGTCACCAACAAGGGCACCGCCGTCGACCAGCTCCGCACCCAGCTCGCCGCGAGCGCGGTGCTGTTCATCGGCGACGACGTCACCGACGAGAACGCCTTCGGCAACCTGACCGGGCCGGACGTCGGCATCAAGATCGGTCCCGGGGAGACCCGGGCCGACTACCGGGTGGCCGAGCCGATCGAGGCGGCCCGGGCGCTCGGGCTGCTGCTGGAGACGCGGCGGCACTGGCTGTTCGGCGAGCGGGCGGTGCCGATCGAGCGGCACTCGATGCTCGCCAACGGCCGTACCGTCGCGCTCGTCACACCGGAAGCCAAGATCACCTGGCTGTGCCACCCGAAGCCGGACTCGGCGGCGATCTTCGCCGACCTGGTCGGCGGCAGCCCGGCCGGGCATTTCACGGTCGGCCCGGAGCGGGGCGGCATCCCGCTGGGCCAGCGCTACCGCAGCAACACGATGACGGTCGAGACCCGCTGGTCCGGCCTGACCGTGACCGACTGGCTCGACCTGCCGGTACGGGAGACCACGCCGGACGACCCCGCAGTGGTCAGCGGCGACTCGACACTGGTCCGGGTGCTCAGCGGCACCGGGCGGGCCCGGGTCGAGTTCGCGCCGCGCCCCGAGTTCGGTCAGGTGGCGGTGCAGCTCCAGCCGCTCGACGACGGCCTGCTGGTGCTCGGCTCCAACGAGCCGGTCGCGCTGCACTCCCCCGGCGTCGAGTGGGAGGTCACCAACGACGCCGGCTACGAGACCGCGAAGGCGGTGGTCGACCTGTCCGCCGCCGGTGGCCAGGTGGTGCTGGAGCTGCGCTTCGGCACGCAGAGCCTGGAGCCGCACCGGCTGCCGCTGCACGAGCGGCAGGCCGCCGCGGAGCAGCCCTGGAAGGACTGGGTGGCCTCGCTGCGGCTGCCCGCGACTGCCCGGGACCTGGTCGCCCGCAGCGCGCTGACGCTGCGCGGTCTCTGCCACGAACCGACCGGCTCGATCCTCGCCGCGGCCACCACGTCGCTGCCGGAGGAACTGGGCGGTGTCCGCAACTGGGACTACCGCTACTGCTGGCTGCGGGACGCCGCGATGACCGCCCGCGCGCTGGTCGACCTCGGCTCGACCGAGGAGGCCGAAGGGCTGCTGCGCTGGATCGACGGCGTGGTCGAGCGCACCGGCGGGCACCCGGAGCGGCTGCACCCGCTCTACACGGTGGACGGCTTCGAACTGGGCGCCGAGGCGGTCATCGACACGCTGCCCGGCTACGCCGGCTCCCGGCCGGTACGCGTCGGCAACCTCGCCAACCACCAGCTCCAGCTCGACGTCTTCGGCCCGGTCGCGGACCTGATCGCGGCGGTGGCCGACGCCCGGGGCTCGATCCGCGACGACGAGTGGCGGGTGCTGGAGAACATGGTCGAGGCGGTACGCCGCCGCTGGCACGAGCCCGACCACGGCATCTGGGAGGCCCGCCTCCCCCCGCGGCACCACGTCTTCTCCAAGGTCATGCTCTGGATGACGGTGGACCGCGCGCTGCACGTCGTACGCCGCCACGGCGGCGAGGACCGGCCCGAGTGGGTCGAGCTGCGCGACCGGATCGCCTCAAACGTGCTGGAGCACGGCTGGCACCCGGAGGCCGAGGCGTACAGCGTCGCCTACGGGTACGAGGAGATGGACGCCTCGTCACTGTGGATCGGCATCTCCGGGCTGCTCGCCGGCGACGACCCGCGTTTCCTCTCCACCGTGCTCAAGATCGAGGCGGAGTTGCGCAGCGGTCCGGTCGTCTACCGGTACCACTGGGACGACGGCCTGCCCGGCCGGGAGGGCGGCTTCCACATCTGCACGTCGTGGCTGATCGAGGCGTACCTGCGCACCGGCCGCCGCAGCGATGCCGAGGAGCTGTTCACCCAGATGGTCGACACGGCCGGGCCGACCGGGCTGCTGCCGGAGCAGTACGACCCGCTGGCCGAGCGCGGGCTGGGCAACCACCCGCAGGCGTACAGCCACCTCGGCCTGATCCGCTGCGCCCTGCTGCTGGACAACATGCTCAAGCAGTGACCTGACCAAAGCACCAGACGGCGGCGAGGACCCAAGGTCCCCGCCGCCGTCCCCGTCCCACCCCAGCCCCAGCCCCAGCCCCGCCCCCAGCCCGGCGATCTTGCACTTGCTGCCCCGGCGAAGGGGCCATAACGGGCACCGGGCGGGCACCAAGTGCAAGATCGGCGCTATCAGGGGGCGGCGGGCGGGGTCAGGGCGTGGACCACGTCGCCGAGCACCACGATCGCGGGTGGGCGCAGCGCGGCGGCCTCGACGTCGGCGGCGACCCTGCCCAGCGTGGAGCGCAGCATCCGCTGGGCGGCTGTGGTGCCCTCCTGGATCACCGCGGCGGGAGTGTCAGCCGGCTTGCCGTGCGCGATCAGGGTGGCACCGATCGCGGCGAGGTTCTTCAGGCCCATCAGGATCACGAGCGTGCCCCGCAGCCCGGCCAGGGCGTCCCAGCGCACCAGCGACGCGGGCGCGTCGGGCGCGAGGTGCCCGGAGACCACTGTGAACTCGTGCGCCACGCCCCGGTGGGTCACCGGCACCCCGGCCACCTCCGGCACAGCGATCGCGCTCGTCACGCCGGGCACCACAGTCACCGGCACGCCCGCCTCGGCGCAGGCCAGCAACTCCTCGCCGCCACGGCCGAAGACGTACGGGTCGCCGCCCTTGAGCCGTACCACCACCTTGCCGGCCCGCGCCCGGTCCACCAGGATCCGGTTGATCTCCTCCTGGGCACGGGACGGCCCGTACGGGATCTTGGAGGCGTCGACCAGTTCGACGTCCGGGCGCAACTCGTCCAGGAGCAGGCCGGGCACGAGCCGGTCGGCGACGACGACCTCGGCCTCGGTGAGCAGCCGCCACCCCTTCACGGTGATCAGTTCCGGGTCGCCCGGTCCGGATCCGACGAGTGCGACGCGCCCTCCGGTGTTAAGAGGGGGCCCTTCCTCTACCGCAGGCGTTAAAAGGGGGCCCTTCCTTCCGAGCAGGGCGCGGATGGCGTCGCGGGTCGCCATCGCTCGGCGGGGGTCGCCGCCGCCGAGGACCGCCACTGTGACCGGTCCGTGCCGGGTCACCGCCGGGGTCCACGCGCTCGCCGCCGTCCGGTCGTCGGCGCGTACGCAGAAGATCCGCCGCTCGGCCGCGGCGGCACTGACCGCAGCGGCGGCGGCCCGGTCGTCGACCGCCACCTGGACCAGCCACGCACCGTCCAGGTCGCCGGGGACGAACCGGCGCGGCTCCCAGTGCAGCCGCCCGGCGTCGACGTGCGCGCGCAGCGCCGGGGTCAGCTCGGGCGACACCAGCAGCACGTCCGCGCCGGCGTCGAGCAGCGCGGGCACCCGCCGGGTCGCGACCGCTCCCCCGCCGACGACGACCACGCGCCGCCCGCCCAGCCGCAACCCCAGCGGGTACGGGCTCGGCGGCGTCGGCCCGGTCACTTCTCCGCCACCCCGGCGGAGTCGAACGTCGCCACCTCGTGCAGCACCCGGACCGCGCCGGTGACCACCGGCAGGGCGAGCAGCGCTCCGGTGCCCTCGCCGAGCCGCAGCCCCAGGTCGATCAGCGGTTCCAGGCCGAGGTGCCGCAGCGCCGCCGTGGCGCCCGGCTCGGCGCTGCGGTGCCCGGCGACCATGGCGCCCACGGCGTCCGGCGCGAACGCGGCGGCGGCGAGCGCGGCGCTCACCGCGATCACGCCGTCGAGCAGCACCGGCACCCGGCGCGCGGCGGCGCCGAGGATCAGGCCGGTCAGCGCGGCGTGCTCCAGCCCGCCGACGGTCGCCAGCACGCCCAGCGGGTCGGCCGGGCCGGGCTCGTGCCGGGCCAGCGCGGCCCGCACCACAGCCACCTTGCGGGCGTACGTCTCGTCGTCGACCCCGGTGCCCCGGCCGGTGGCCGCCTCGGCGTCCACGCCGGAGAACGCGGCGATGAGCGTGGCGGACGGGGTGGTGTTGCCGATGCCCATGTCGCCGGTGAGCAGGATGCCCGCCCCGGCGTCGATCAGCTCGCCGGCGACCTGGATGCCGGTCTCGACGGCCGCGCGGGCCTCGTCCCGGGTCAGCGCCGCGGTGACCGTCATGTCGCGGGTACCGGGCCGTACGTTCGCGGCCACCAGGCGCGGCCCGGCCGGGTCACCGGGCTCGTCGGCACCGGGGATCGGGGTGGCCACGCCGACGTCCACCACTGTGACCGAGGCGCCGGCCTGGCGGGCGAACGCGTTGACCACCGCGCCGCCGGCCAGGAAGTTCGCGATCATCTGGGCGGTGACCTCCTGCGGCCACGGGGTCACGCCCTGGGCGTGCACGCCGTGGTCACCGGCGAAGATCGCCACCGCGGCCGGTTCGGGCAGTGGCGGTGGGCAGGCGCCGGCCAGCCCGGCGAGGCGTACCGAGAGCGGCTCCAGGGCGCCGAGCGAGCCGGCGGGCTTGGTCAGCCGCCCCTGCAACTCGCGGGCCGCCGCCATGGCGGCCTCGTCCAGCGGCCGGATCGCCGCGACTGTGGACTCCAGCATCATGCCTCCAGGATCCGTGCCAGCGTCTCGATGAACGCGTCGGTGGTGCGCCGGTCGCGTACGGCGATCCGGAGCCAGTCCGGGCCGAGCCCGGGGAACGTGTCGCCCCGGCGTACCGCCCAGCCGTGGGCGCGCAGCCGCTCGCGTACGTCGGCGGCGCCGGCCACGTGGATCAGGACGAAGGCGGCAGCCGGGCGGCCCGCCACGCGTACCCCCGGCAGGCCGGACAGGCGGGCCACCAGGTGGTCGCGGTCGGCGGCGAGTTCGGCGGCGATGGCGCGTTCGGCGGCGACGGCGGCCGGCGCGGCGCAGGCGGTGGCGGCGGCGAGCGCCGGGGTGGAGACCGCCCAGAGCGGCTGCGCGGCGGCGAACCGGGCCAGCAGCGCGGCGTCGCCGAGCAGGTAGCCGATCCGCAGCCCGGCCAGGCCCCAGGTCTTGGTGAGGCTGCGGACCACCACGAGGCCGGGGAGGTCGCGGCGGGCGGCGAGCGACTCGGGCTCGCCGTCGACGCCGGGCGCGGCTGTGGTGTCGGCGAAGGCCTCGTCGACCACGAGCACCCGGCCGGGACGGGCCACCGCGGCGATGGTGTCCGCCGGGTGCAGGACCGAGGTCGGGTTCGTGGGGTTGCCGATCATGACGAGGTCGGCGTCGCCGGGGACGCGGGCCGGGTCCAGGCGGAAGCCGTCGGCCGGGTCGAGCAGCACCCGGTCGACCCGGTGCCCGGCGGCCCGCAGCGCGGCCTCCGGCTCGGTGAACTGCGGGTGCACCACAACGGGGTGGCGGACGCCGGACAGCGCGCGGGCGATCAGGACGAAACCCTCGGCGGCGCCGGCGGTGAGGAGTACCTCCTCCGGGGGTCGCCCGTGCCGGTGAGCGACGGCGGCGCGGGCCGGTGCCGGGTCCGGATACGCGGCCAGGTCGCCCAGCGCGGCGGTGATCGGGTCGGCCAGCCAGTCCGGCATCGGGGCGCGGCGCACGTTCACCGCCAGGTCCACCAGGCCGGGAGTGGCCTCGGCGTCCCCGTGGTGGCCCAGGTCGGGCTCGTCGAGCGCGGCGGCGCTCCCGGTCGGTGCTGCGGGCATGTCCGCGATCCTGCCGGGTAGCCGCCGCCCGGGACAGCGCATCCCGGCGTGGGTCGCGTCACGGTCCGCCGGTTTATGAGTTCTTCTCATTTTCGAATCGGAAATGTCATAGCTTGACCCCGTGAGCAGTCGTCCCCTTGCTTCCGCTGGCCGTCTCGTTCCCCTTCTCCGCGCCGGGCTGATCGCCGGCATCGTGGTCGCCGCCGCCCTGTATCCACTGGTCGCCGTCACCGGCATCGGGGCCAAGGCCACCGCGCACGCGATCGAACAGAAGACGAGCATCCTCAAGACCGCGCTGCCGGCCGAGACCTCGTACGTCTACGCGCCGGACGGCAAGACCGTGCTGACGATGTTCTACGAGGAGTACCGGCAGTACACCAAGATCGAGAACATGTCGCCGAACATCCAGCAGGCGATCGTCGCCGCCGAGGACAACCGCTTCTACCAGCACCACGGCGTCGACCCGAAGGGCGTGGCGCGTGCTTTCGTGTCCAACGCCCGATCCGGGGGCGTCTCCCAGGGCGCCTCGACGATCACCATGCAGTACGTGCGGATGGCGCTGCGGGACAGCGCGACCACGCCCAAGGAGGTCCAGGAGGCGACCCAGCAGACCAGCCTGCGCAAGGTCAAGGAGATGCGCATGGCGCTGGACATCGAGAAGCACCTGAGCAAGGAGCAGATCCTGGAGCGCTACCTCAACTCGGCCTACTTCGGTCACCGCGCGTACGGGATCTACGCCGCCTCGCAGATCTTCTTCTCCAAGACCCCGGCCACGCTCACCCCGGTCGAGGCGGCCACGCTGGCCGGGCTGGTGAAGTCGCCGTCGGAGTACGACCCGATCACCTCGGACCAGAAGGACGCCACCGGGCGACGCAACTACGTGCTGGACAACATGGCCCGCCTCGGCTACCTGTCGCCCGATGCCGCCGCCGCGGCCAAGGGCCAGCCGATCAAGCTGAAGCTGACCACCCCGCCGAACGACTGCGCCGCCATCGACGGCGGCCACCGCAGCTGGGGCTTCTACTGCGACTACCTGAAGAACTGGTGGAGCTCGCAGCCCGCGTTCGGCGAGAACCGGCTGGAACGGATGGACAAGCTGCGCCGCGGCGGCTACCGGATCGTGCTCGCCGTCGACCCGAAGACCCAGGCGGCGGCGGAGAAGAACGTCGGCGCCAAGGACAACACCGGCAGCCCGTTCGCCAACGGCATCGTGGTCGCCGAACCCGGCACCGGACGGATCAAGGCGATGGCGGTGAACCGGAACTACTCGCTCGACCTGGCCGAGAACCCGAACAGCTCGAACCCGGAGGCCGGCCCGAAGGTCAAGGCGAACTACCCGAACACCGTGGCGCCGCTGCTCGGCGGCGGGACGCTACCGGGCTACCAGGCCGGTTCGACGTTCAAGATGTTCCCGATGCTCGCCGCGCTGAACGCCGGGATGCCGCTGTCCACCGCGTACGACTCGCCGCACACGTACAAGTCGGCCGTCTACGACGGGTGGGCCCCGTCCAACGCCAGCGGCGCGATGACCGGCCGGCAGACCATGTGGTCCGGGTTCGGCAAGTCGGTGAACACGTACTTCGTCCAACTGGAGGAGAAGATCGGCGCGGACGCCGGGGTGCGCCTGGCCGAGCAACTGGGGCTGCGCTGGCGTACCGACGTGGACAAGGAACAGGCGTCGCCGGGCAAGGCGAAGAAGTGGGGCGCGTTCACGCTCGGCGTCTCCGACGCCACCCCGCTGGAGATGGCGAACGCGTACGCCGCCATCGCCGCCGACGGGCGCTACTGCGAGGCCATCCCGGTCAACGCGATCATGAACCGGGACGGCACGCCGGCCACGTACACGACGGCGGGCGGGGTGCAGCGGGAGGTCGCCAAGCCGCGGTGCCGGCAGGTGGTGAACGCCGACGCGGCCCGCGCCGCCACGGACGCGGCGCGCTGCCCGACCGGCGACACCCCGGCCAAGGGGAGCTGCGGCGGCTGGTCGACAGCCGACAGCGTGCGGGGCACCGTGGGCCGCCCGGTCGCCGGCAAGACGGGTACGACGGACAGCACCCGGTCGGCGTGGTTCGTCGGCTACACGCCGGAGCTGGCGGCGGCGAGCTTCATCGCCGACCCGGACAATCCGTTCAACGCGGTGGGTGACGGCCAGTCGCAGATCCCGGTGAACGCGGTGGCGCAGACCCTGCGGGACTCCCTGAAGGGCCAGCCCACCCGCCAGTTCACCCCACCCTCCGACCAGATGGTCGGCTGACCCACCTGATCCGCCCGGGGGTGCGCCCGGGTAGTTGATCAAGGAGTTTGCGTTCCGGATCGGCCGATCCGCCGACGCGAACTCCTTGATCGACGTTGTGGGGCGGGAGCGGTCAGCGGAGGTCGGCGGCGACGAAGGACCACAGCTCCAGGTCGACCCGGGCGCCGCGGACGATACCGGCGTTGCGCAGCAGACCCTCGTAGCTGAAGCCGGCCTTCTCGGCGACCCGCCGAGACGCCACGTTGCCGGCCGCCACCCGCAGCTCCACCCGCTGGAACCCGTGCTCCAGGATCAACGCGATGGCCACCGCGTCCACCGCCTCTACCGCCAGGCCGTAACCCCGGGCGTGCGGCGCGATCGCGTACGACAGCTCGGTGAGCCGGGCGCCCCAGTCGGTACGGCGGGCCCAGAGCGAGCCGACCACCCGCTGGTCCTCCCGGCGGACCACCGCCCAGTGGTCGCCGTCGCCGCTGTCACGCCGCTGCCGGGCCAGCTCGGTGCACCACGCCCGCCCGTCGATCTGCCCGGACGCCTCGGCCAGCGGCAGCCAGCGCTGCGTCTGCCGGTCGGCGAACACCTCGTCCACCGCCTCCGCGTCGGCGACGACGAGGTGCCGCACCTCGATGCGCGGGGTCGAGACGGTGAGCGCCGGGAACCGGCGTACCGCCACCTGCCCGATCACGCCGGCGCCCCCACCGGCGCCAGCGCGGCGGCCACCAGCCGGGCCGCGATGTCCGGATGCGCGGCCCAGTGCGGCACGAGCTGCGAGGCGTGCACCGCCTGCCGGACGAAGCCCTCCGGGTTGCCACCCTCCCAGCGCCAGGCCGGACGGTCACCGGCCCGCGGAGTGAGCACTGCGGCGTGCTGCTTGTGCCCGGTCACCGTCGTGCCGGCCGCGGCCACCACGCTGTCGGTGACAGCGGTGGCCGTGCGGTAGCCGACCACCAGGCCGTCCCTGATCGTGCCGACCGCGTCGAGCACCCCGCACATGGGCAGGCCGTCCAGCTCCCGGGCCAGCCAGAGCAGGCCGGCCCCCTCGGCGATCACCGGGCGGCCCGAACGAGCCAGCTCGGCCACCGCGATGCAGAGGCGGCGGTTGGCGGAGAGCTGCTCCGCGTACGTCTCGGGCAGCCCGCCGCCGACGACGAGCGCGCGCGCCCCGGCGGGCAGCGCCTCGTCGCGCAGCGGGTCGAGCGTGACCACCTCGGCGCCCGCGGCGCGCAGCAGCTCGGCGGTCTCGGGGTGGCTGTAGGCGCCGGCCGGTCCGCCGGCGAGCGCCACCACCGGCCGCTCCCCCGACGGCTGCGGCGCGTCGGCCGGCTCCGGCGACCACGGCTCCACGGTGAGCGCGGGGGCGGAGCGGGCCAGCGCCAGCAGCCGGTCGAGGTCGACGGTGGCGGCCACCGCCTCACCGAGCCGGCGTACGCCGCGTTCGGCGTCCGCGTCGGCACGCACCACGGGACCGGTGCCGTACCGGCGGGCGGGCAGCACCGGGGGCAGCTCGTGCCGGCGCAACGCCCCGTAGACCGGCACGCCCACGTCGTCGAGCGCCTCGCGCAACAGCGCCTCGTGCCGGGGCGAGGCCACCCGGTTGAGGATCACGCCGCCCAGCCACAGCTCGTCGTCGTACGCCCGGAAGCCGTGCACCAGCGCGGCCACCGACTGGCCCATCGCGGCCACGTCCACCACGAGCACCACCGGGCTGCGCAGCGCGGTGGCGACTGCTGCCGTGGACTCGCTCTCCGGTCGTCCGCCGACCGAGTCGTAGAGGCCCATCGTGCCCTGCACCAGCGCGAACCCGGCGCCGGCCGCGCCGTACGCGAAAAGGGGGGCGATCCGCTCCGGGCCGACGAGTCTCGGGTCCAGCGTGCGCCCGGCGCGCCCGGCGGCGAGCCCCAGATACGCCGCGTCCACCTGGTCCGGCCCGACCTTGAACCCGGCCACCGGGATCCCCCGGTCGGTGAACGCCGCGAGCAGGCCGAGGGAGACGGCGCCGGTGCCGTGCCCCGAGGAGGGCGCACTCAGCACGACGCGCGGCACGTCGGTCATCATCGACTCCTGATGTGGGTGGTTTCCGCCCGCGTGACCATACCCGTCCGACCCGGCGCGCGAGAGCCGCGCACACCGCTGTTTCTGCCTGGCAGCGGCGAGTGGCATCGCTCATACGGGTAGCCTTGGCCAACGTGTACCGGTTCCTGCTGACCCCGCGCTGGCTCGGCTACCTCGCGCTCACGCTCGTCGCCGCCACGGTGATGGTGTTCCTGGGCAACTGGCAGCTGGACCGCTACCGGGGGCGCACGGCCGTCAACGAGCGCATCGACGCCGGGGCCACCATGACGCCCGCGCCGCTGCGCGACGCGCTCCCCGCGCCCAGCGGCGGCGACGTCGGTCCCGCGCCGTCCGAGGAGCTCACCTGGAGCCGGGTCACCGCCACCGGCCGGTACGACAGCGCGAACACCGTCCTGATCCGCGGCCGTACCGTCGACCGGACCGTCGGCTTCGAGGTGCTCACCCCGCTGGTGCTGGCCGACGGCACCGCGGTGCTCGTCGACCGGGGCTGGATCCCGCCCGTGCCGGGCGCCGGCGCGACAGTCCAGCCGGAGGTGCCGGCGGCGCCGGCCGGCGAGGTGACCGTGACCGGCCGGGTGGTCGGCAGCGAGAGCGGCGGCGGCGCGGTCAGCCGGCGCGACGGCAAGCTGGAGGCCCGGCGCATCGACATCCCCCGCCTGGCCGAGCAACTCCCCTACCCGGTGACCGGCGGCTACGTGCTGCTCGACGGCCAGACGCCGGCCGCCGACCCGGCCTTCCAGGCGGTCCAGATCGGGCACACCAACAACTGGCAGAACTTCGGCTACGTGTGGCAGTGGTGGATCTTCGCGGTGATGAGCCTGTTCGGCTACGGCTGGGTGGCGCGCCGGGAGGCCCGCCGCCGGGCCGGGCTGGACACCCCGGGTGAGCCGGTGGACCGCGCCGCCGAGCCCGCCGCCCCCACCTCCGCCTGAGTACGTCGCCCTCCCGGTGGGCACACCTGGGGGCGGGGACGTTGTAGGGTCCGCGGATGATCGTCAATCGTGGGGGTCGCGGTGACCTCTGACGCCACGACGCCCCCGGCCGCCGAGCCACCCGCGTACGACCCGTGGTCGGCCATGCCGCCTGCGGTCGCGCCGCCCACCGAGCAGTTCCCGGTGATCGCCGCGCCGGAGGCACCCGTCACTCCCGCCCCCACCGCGCAGTTCCCCGCCCCGCCGGTGGCCCCGCCTTACTCCGCGCCGCCGTTCTCGGCCCCACCGGCGCCGCTCTCCGCGCCGCCGGCCACCGCGCAGTTCCCGGCCGCGCCGCAGTTCTCGGCGCCGCCCGCGCAGTTCTCGGCGCCGCCCGTACCGCCGGCCGGGGTGGTCGCGCCGTACTACGGGCCCGCACCCGGGGCGTATCCACCGCCCGGGCCGGTGCCGCCCACGCAGTCGGCGGTAGCCGTGCAGATCGCCGAGATCATGGTGACGCCGCCTGTCATCCGCACCCCGGCCGGTGTCCTGCCGCTCGCCGGCGCCTCCTGGTACGTGACCGACTACTGGCAGAAGGAGGAGAAGATCGCCCAGTGGGCCATCGTCGCCGCGATCCTCGGCTTCTTCTGCCTGACCGTGTTCAGCCTCCTCTTCCTGCTGGTCAAGGAAACGCGGCACTACGGCACCGTGCAGGTGACGGTGAACAGCGGCGGGCACCAGTACGTCGCGCGGATCCCGGTGACCGACCAGTTCCAGGTGCAGCAGCTCAACAACCAGGTCAACTACGCCCGGTCGTTGTCGGCCGGCTGAGCCGTCAGCCGGTGACCCGGCCGGCGTGGATGGCGCGGACCGCGTCGATGGTGTCCGCCTCGGCGGCGGTCTTGTCGTCGCGGTAGCGCAGCACGCGGGCGAAGCGCAACGCCATGCCGCCCGGGTACCGGCTGCTCGTCTGCACCCCGTCGAACGCGATCTCGACCACCTGCTCCGGCCGGACCCGCACCACCCAGTCGCCCTTCTCCACGGCGAGCGACAGGAACCGTTCGGTCTGCCAGCGCAGCAGCTCGTCGGTGAGCCCCTTGAACGTCTTGCCGAGCATGACGAACTCGCCGGTGCGCGGATCGCGGGCGCCGAGGTGCAGGTTGGACAGCCAGCCCTCCCGCCGGCCGCTGCCCCACTCGACCGCGAGGACCACCAGGTCGAGCGTGTGCCGCGGCTTGACCTTGACCCAGGCCGAGCCGCGCCGGCCGGCGTCGTAGGGCGCGGCCGGGTCCTTGACCACCACGCCCTCCTGGCCGGCGTCGACAGCCGCGGCGAACGCCGTGGCCGCCTGCTCCACGTCGTCCACCTCGATTCGGTCGACGAGCAGCGAGGCGTCGACCGCGCCGGCCAGGGCCGCCCACCGCTCCCGTCCGGGCGCGTCGATCAGGTCGGTGCCGTCGAGGTGCAGCAGGTCGAAGAAGTACGGCGTGAGCACCGGTTCGCCGGTGCGCTCGGCGGCGGCCAGCACGGCGGGCGCGACCGGCGCCTGCCCGGTGGTGCTGGGCGTGGTGCGCCGGGCTGCCCGGCTGGACGTCTCCTGGAACGGCAGCGGCCGGCCGGCGGCGTCCAGCCCGATCGCCTCGCCGTCGAGCACCAGCTCGCGGGCGGGCAGCGCGCGGACGGCGGCCACCACCTGGGGCAGCCGGCCGGTGATCTCGTCCAGGCTGCGGGTGAAGACCGCGATGTCCGGGCCGGAGCGGTGCACCTGGATGCGGATGCCGTCGAGCTTCACGTCGACCATCGCCGGCACGCCGGTGGCGGTGAGCGCCTCGTCGACCGAGGGCGCGCTCTGCGCCAGCATCGGCGCGAGCGGCCGGCCCACCTGGAGCCCGAACCCGGCCAGCGCGGCGGCGCCGCCGGTGAGCGCCGCGACCGCCACCGCCCGCAGGTCACCGGCGAGCAGCAGGGCCCGCCGGACGGCCGTGACCGGGACGTCGGCGGCGCGCGCGACCGCGTCAGCCAGCAGCCCGGCCTGCGCGCCCTGGCGCAGCTCGCCCCGGAACAGGCCGGTCAGCAGGCGCTGCTCGTCGGCGGTGGCGGCGGCGAAGAGACGGCCGACCAGTTCCCGGCGCCGGGCCTGCGAACCGGCCCCGGCGACGCGGGAGATCTCCTCGATCGCCGCGTCGACGGCGGCGACGGTGAGCGTCGGCTCGGCGGCCGGCGGGGGCAGGTCACGCAGGCCCGCCCAGCCGACACCGGTCTGACGCTGGCGCAGCTCACCGGCGAGATAGCCGGCACCAGCCGGGATCTCGCCCGGCTCCAGCCCGCGCAGCGCGGCGGCCAGCAGCTCCACCTTGGCCCGTCGGCCGCTGGTGGCCCCGACCGCGGCCGAGGTGGCCGCCAGCTCCGCGAAACGCACGCCCACATCCTGCCAGTCGCGTGTGACATCGGGGTGGATCCGGCGGCCCGGCACACCGCACGGGTGCGCCGGGCCGACGGGCCGACGGTCAGGCCGAGACCGGTTCCTCGATGCGCAGGCCGCGCCCGCGCACGCCCTCGGCGACCCGGGTGAGCAGCGCGTCGAGCGTGACCAGGGCGGCGGAGAGCTCGCCGATCTGTTCGTTGAGCGTGTCCTCGGACCACGCGGAGACGTCGACGTCCCCCAGAGCACGGACGGCGGCCTGGAGCCGCTCCATCTCGTCGTTCGTACGCATGTTCGAAAGGCTATAACACCCCGCCCGCCGACACACCACAAACTCCGACATCCGCCCCGAAGTTACGGTTTCGACACCTCAGGCGCGGTTTCCGGCCTCGGCCACCCGGGCCAGCAGCAGCGCCTCGGCCAGGCACACCCGCGCGAACTCGCCCAGGTGCAGGCTCTCGTTCGGCCCGTGCGCCCGCGCGTGCGGGTCCTCCACACCGGTCACCAGGATCGCGGCCCGCGGGAACATCTCCTGGAACGTGGCGATGAACGGGATCGACCCGCCCACCCCGATGTCGACCGGGTCGGTGCCGTCCCAGGCCGTCCGGAACGCCGACCGGGCCGCGTCGAACATCGGCCCGGAGGCGTCGATGACGCAGGGCGCGCCGTCGTGCTCGAACGTCACCGACACCTGAGCGCCCCACGGCGCGTGCCGCTCCAGGTGCGCGGTCAGCGCCGCGTACGCCTTCTTCGGGTCGTCGCCCGGCGCCAGCCGTACGCTCAGCTTCGCCTTCGCGGACGGCACCAGCGCGTTCGGGGCCTCGCCGGTGGACGGCGCGTCCACGCCCAGAATCGCCAGCGCCGGCTTCGTCCAGAGCCGGTCGGTGATCCGGCCGGTGCCGAACAGCCGCGCGCCGTCGACCAGGCCGGCCTCGGCGCGGAACCGGTCCTCCGGGTAGTCGACGCTGGCGCCCTCGCGGGCGGCCAGCCCGTCCACCGCTACGTCACCCGCCTCGTCGTGCAGCGTGCCGAGCAGCTTCACCAGCGCGGTGAGCGCGTCCGGCACGGCGCCGCCGAACATGCCGCTGTGCACCGCGTGGTCGAGCGTGCGCACCTCCACGAAGCAGTTCACGATGCCGCGCAGCGAGGTGGTCAGCGCCGGCACGCCGACGTCCCAGTTGGTGGAGTCGGCGATCACGATGACGTCCGAGGCCAGGTCGTCACGGTGCTCGGCGAGCAGCCGCTCCAGCGAGTCCGAGCCGTACTCCTCCTCGCCCTCGATGAACAGCACCACGCCGACCGGCAGCCGGTCGCCGAACGCGCGCAGCGCGGCGACGTGCGCCATGATGCCCGCCTTGTCGTCGGCGGCGCCCCGGCCGTAGAGGCGGCCGTCGCGCTCCACCGGCTCGAACGGGTCCGACTCCCACAGCGACAGGTCGCCGACCGGCTGCACGTCGTGGTGCGCGTACATGAGCACTGTGGGCGCGCCGGCCGGGGCCGCCTTCGTGCCGATCACCGCGGGCTGGCCGCCGGACCGGACGATCCGCGTGTCGAGGCCGCAGCCGCGCAGCAGCTCCGCCACCGCCTCGGCGGAACGCTCCACGTGCGAGTGGTCGAAGCCCTCGAAGGCGATGCCCGGGATGCGGACGAGTCGCTCGAGGTCGGCACGGACGCCGGGGAGTTCCCGCTCGACGGCGGCCCGCACCTCGGACTCGGAGAGGATCGGAGTGGTCATGACCGGAATCGTATGCTGGCCTTACCCCGCCACGTCGCCCGAGCCCGATCGCCGCCCCACGCGCACGTAGTAGCGGTCCGCGTCGTGCGGCAGGTCCGGGGCGCCGTCGACGACCAGGTCCACAGCGGCCTCGGTGCCGTCGGCGGCGAAGTGCGACCGCTCCCCCGCGTGCCAGCGGCGCAGCTCCGGCAGGATCTGCTCGCCGTCGCGGGCCAGCGCCCGGCGCAACCGCAGGTCGGCCGGCGCGGTGACCAGCACCGACAGCGTCAGCTCGGGGCGTACCGCGGCGCGGGCGGCGCTCACCCCCTCGACGATCAGCACCGGACCGGCCGGCACCGGCACCACCCGGTCCAGGAAACAACGGCGCACCCAGCTGTAGCGGCGGTAACCGCCCGCCCGGCCGGCCCGCAGCGGGCCGAGGACCTGCTCCTCCAGCCGGGTCCAGAACGTGAGCTGGTCGTCCCAGCCGTCGAGCAGGTCGTCGGTGTGCACGAGCGGCGGGCGGACGCCGCCCGCCCCCGCCGCCAGGGCGTCCGCGAGGCGCGTCGCGAACCGGCTCTTGCCCGCGCCGCTGGGCCCGTCGACGGCGACCAGCCGGGTACGCCCCAACCGCGCCGGCCCGGCCAGCACCCGACGGGCCAACCCGGCGTACGCCTCGATCAGGGCAACGTTCACCCGACCGACGCTAACGTTCCCCCGTCCGCTGGAAACTGCGACCCGGGCGGACCGTTTCGCCGAGCGGCGGCGCGGCGCGCTGGGCATCATCGGGGGGTGCTCCATGACGTGATGTGTCCGGGCGTCGACGCCCTCCTGGAACAGGCCCGCGCCGGTCTCCGCCGGCTCACCCCGCACGAGACCGTCGAGGCGGTCCGTGGCGGCGCGCTGCTGATCGACACGCGTACCGAGGCGCAGCGCCGCGAGGAGGGTGAGCTGCCCGGCGCGATCGTCATCGACCGCACGGTGCTGGAGTGGCGACTCGACCCGGCCAGCGCGTGGCGCATACCCGAGGCCACCGGGTACGACCGCGAGATCGTCGTGGTGTGCCGGGAGGGGTACAGCTCCAGCCTGGCCGCCGCCAGCCTCCAGACGCTGGGACTGCGGCAGGCCACCGACATGATCGGCGGCGTGCAGGGCTGGCGGGAGGCCGGACTGCCGATGTCCGACCGCCCGGCCGACGTGCGCTACTGAGCCGGTGGCGCACCGGGTGGCACGAACGGCAGTCCCGGCGGTGGGCCGGACTCGATCAGCCGCCACAGCGCGTCGGTGTCGAGGTGCTCCTCCACCAGGTCGCCCAGCAGGTCCAGCGTCCGTTCCCGGGCCGCCGCGAAGGACGTGTCCGGCGCGACCTTGAACCCGGTCCGTCCGGCCGCCTCCGCAACCTCGGTCAGGAACCGGCGGCGGAACGCGTCCGAGGAGAAGGCGCCGTGCCAGTGCGTGCCGTACACGGTGCCGAGGCGCGCGCCCTCGCCGGTGCCGTCGGCGTAGCGCAGCAGCGGCGCGAGGCCCGGGTCGGCGGCCGTGACCCGGCCGTGGTGGATCTCGTACCCGTGGACCGGCACGTCGCCGGCGGCGGTGCCCTCGGCCCGGCGGACCGTCTTGCGGGGCTCGAAGGTGATCTCGACGGGCAGCAGCCCGAGGCCGGGTACGGTGCCCCGGCGGCTCTCCACCGCATCGTGGATCGCCCGGCCCAGCATCTGGAAGCCGCCGCAGATGCCGAGCAGCGGCCGTCCGGCGGCGGCGTGCGCCCGGACCGCGTCGGCCAGGCCGGTCTCCCGCAGCCAGGCCAGGTCGGCGACTGTCGACTTGGTGCCGGGGAGCACCACCAGATCGGCGGCGGCGAGTTCGGCCGGCTCGACGGTGAGGCGTACCCGCACACCCGGCTCGGTCGCCAGCGCCTCCACGTCGGTGGCGTTGCTGATCCGGGGCAGCCGGACCACTGCGACGTCGAGCCAGTCGGTGCCCCGGGGCGCGGGCGGCCGGCCGAGCACCCGCCCGTACGCGAGCGAGTCCTCCGCGTCGAGCCACAGGTCCAGGGCCCAGGGCACCACCCCGTACGTCGGGCGGCCGGTGACCCGGCGCAGCATGTCCAGCCCCGGCTGGAGCAGGCCGCGGTCACCCCGGAACTTGTTCACCACGAACCCGGCCAGCAGCGCCTGGTCGGCCGCGTCGAGCAGGGCGACGGTGCCGAACATCGAGGCGAACACGCCGCCCCTGTCGATGTCGCCGACCACGATCGTGGGCAGCCCGGCCTGCCGCGCCAGCCCCATGTTGACGTAGTCGCCGTCGCGCAGGTTGATCTCGGCAGGGCTGCCCGCGCCCTCGCAGATCACCACGTCGTACTCGGATCGCAGCTCGGCCAGCGCCGCGTACGCCGTGGTGGCGAGCCGGGACCGTACCTCGTGGTAGTTGCCGGCGGTGACCGTGTCGACGGCTTCGCCGAGCAGCACCACCTGGCTGGCGTGGTCGCTGCCCGGCTTGAGCAGCACCGGGTTGAAGCGCAGGTCGGCGTCCAGCCCGCAGGCGGCGGCCTGCATCGCCTGGGCCCGGCCCAGTTCGCCGCCGCGACCGTCCGGGCCGACCACCACGGCGGAGTTGTTCGACATGTTCTGCGCCTTGAACGGGGCGACCCGGACGCCCCGGCGGCGCAGCCAGCGGCAGATGCCGGCGGTGAGCACGCTCTTGCCGGCGTCGGAGGTGGTGCCGGCGACCAGCAGCCCGCCGCTCACCGCCCGCTCCCCCGGCCTGAGCCACGGGCCGCTCGGGTGACGGCGTCCAGGGCGGCCCGGCCGGCAGCGCCGACCAGGCGACCGACTGTCACCGGGTAGAGCGCGGCCAGGCCGAGCGCGGCCACACCCACCGCGCCCGAGATCCGGGCGGCCCGCTTCAGGTGCCGCGCCTCGGGGCGGGGCCCGTCACCGAGGAAGGGCCGGGTCTCGGCGCGGCCGAAGTAGACGTTGCGCCCGCCGAGCCGGACGCCGAGCGCGCCCGCCATGGCCGCCTCGCACTGACCGGCGTTCGGGCTCGGGTGGTCGGCCCGGTCCCGTCGCCACACGTGCCAGGCGGCGGCGCGGTCCCCGTGTGCCACTGGCGCGACGGCCACCGTGAGCAGCCCGGTGAGCCGGGACGGCACGAGGTTCAGCGCGTCGTCCAGCCGGGCCGCCGGGGTGCCGAAGCGGGCGTACCGGGGCGAGCGGTGGCCGACCATCGCGTCGAGCGTGTTCGCCGCCCGGTAGCCGAGCAGGCCGGGCAGGCCCGCGACCGCGCCCCAGACCAGCGGGGCGACCACGGCGTCCGAGGTGTTCTCGGCGACCGACTCGACCGTGGCGCGGGCGAGTTCGGGCTCGTCGAGGGCCGACGGGTCGCGTCCGCAGAGGTTGCCCAGGCGGGACCGGGCGGCGGGCAGGTCGGCCCGGCCCAGTGCCCGTGCCATCACCCGGGACTCGTGCCGCAGCGTGCGCCCGCCCAGCACCGTCCAGGTGCCGGCGGCCACCAGCGCGGCCCGGGCCACCGGATGGCGGCGGGTCGCCAGCGCGGCGGCGGCGCCGAGCAGGACCGGCGCGCCGACGGCGAGCGCCGTGAAGGCGGTGCCGGCCGTCCGGTCGGGGCGGTAGACCCGCCGTTCCAGCGCGCCGGCCGCCGTGCCGAAGCCGGCCACCGGATGCCACCGGCGGGGGTCGCCGAGCAGGGCGTCGAGCGCGTAGCCCGCCACCAACCCGGTCGCGTTCGCCATGGCGGTCGCCTGCCGCACCCGTCACCACCTCCGGCCGGCCAGCCTAGTCGTACCGCGGGGTGGTGACGCCGACGTCACCACCCCGCGCCCCCGTCGGACGAAGGGTCAGGCGGGCACCGGGGTACGCCGCCGGCCACGGCGCCCCGACGCGGTCCCGCCGGTGCCATCGGTCCCGCCCGGGCTCGCGCCGCCCGGCTCGCCCTCACCCGGCCCGGAGCCACCCGGCCCGGAAGCACCCGATCCGTCGACCTCCGAGGGCGGGACCTCGCCCAGCTCGTCGTCCTCGGACGTGACCGGCCCGTCGTCCTCCGTGTCGCCCAGCTCGTCCTCCTCCGGACCGCCCGGCCCGCGGTCGTAGTCGGTGGCCCGTGCACCGGGCCGGGTGTCGAACGGGTCGGGCTCGCCCACCCGCTCGACGGTGCCGACCAGCCCGACCCGGCTGCCCCCGTACTCCGACGGCGGGAAGTCGTCGTCGAAGGGCCGGTCGTCGAACGTCGTCGGCGCCTGGGCATCAGGCACCGGCTCGGTCGCCTCGCCGTGCACCCGCTGCTCGGCCTCCGTGTCCTCGACCGTGCTGGTGGCCGCGCGGGGCTGGTTGCGCAGGAAGCGGGCGCGGCCCCGGGACAGGTCGTGCCCGACGGCGACCGCCTCCAGCTCGTAGAGCGTGCGGTGGGTGCCCGCCTCGTCGGTCCAGTCCCGGGTGTAGAGGCGCCCGGCGACGATCACCGGATCACCGACCGCCACCGAGGCGGCCACCCCCTCGGCGAGGCGGCGCCAGCAGTTGACGCGCACCCGAAGGCTGTTGCCGTCGACCCAGCGGCCGCTGTCGCGGTCGAGCCGGCGGGCGGTCGAGGCGACCTTGAAGTTGGCCACCAGCGTTCCGCTCTGCGTGGTCCGGCGCCACTCCGGCGCGGTCAGCACGTTGCCGACGATCGTCACGTACGTATCGAACATCGCCCCTCCCAGGGATCGACTTGTCCCGGTGAGCGTCGGCCGGTCGCCCGGCCCGGGCCACCCGCCGGCCCGGACCTGTGGACGACGGGCCGCCCTGTGGACAACCACCTGATCAAGGTCCCGATCTGCTAGGCCGACCGGCCCTACGTGCCTGACCTGCGGCGACGCATGATCGAAAGGAACCGGCAAGCAGGCGTTCCGGAATCCCGCCGGTTGGGTAAGTACTTGATCAACCGAGAGAAAGGGAGCTCCCATGCTTCTCCGAGACGTCCGCGAGGCAGCGCGATGAGCGCCGTGGCGAACCCCGCG
Source organism: Micromonospora globosa (assembly GCF_000717585.1). Classification (NCBI taxonomy): domain Bacteria; kingdom Bacillati; phylum Actinomycetota; class Actinomycetes; order Micromonosporales; family Micromonosporaceae; genus Micromonospora; species Micromonospora globosa. Next base: position 4,901 of record NZ_JNZR01000026.1, on the reverse strand, counting down.
ACCGTGGCCGAGTGCCTGCGGGTCGGCGCCGGGTTCTCCCAGGGCGACCGCAACTGGATCGCCGAGCAGTTCGCGACCCTGGACGCCCGGCTCGCCGGCTTCCACGCCGACGCCACCGAGCTGGAGGTGTCCGTCAAGGACCGCGAGGCCCGGGGCCAGAAGGTGACCCTGGAGTGCTGGGTCGCCGGGCGGCAGAAGATCGTCACCACCTCGACCGAGGAGGATCTGCACGCCGCGCTCAACGACGTCCGGGACGACCTGCGCCGCAAGCTCAACGACGCGAAGACCCGGCAGGAGCCGCGCCACAACAAGCACCTGCGCGCCGTCGACCAGCCCGAGGGCACCCCGTTGCAGGACGCCGAGCGCGAGGACGCCGAGACCGCCTGAAGTCCGGCACGGCCCGCCCGCACGGTGCCGGCGGGCGGGCCGTGCCGTTTGTTAACAAGGGGCCCTTCCTCTACCGGATGCGTTAACAAGGGCCCCCTCCTTACAACCCAGCACCCCTACCGCCGGGTAGCAAGGCGGCGTACCGTCGCGGTCGTGGAACCGGACGTGCTGGGCGCCCCCTACGAGCGGCGGACGATCGAGCTGGGCACCGACGACGAGGGGCCGGTGGTCGCGACCCTGGTGCGGCGGCGCGCCGACCGCCCGACCGGCCGCGCCGTGCTCTACGTGCACGGCTTCGTCGACTACTTCTTCCAGACCCACGTGGCCGACTTCTTCGCCGAGCGCGGCTGGGACTTCTACGCGCTCGACCTGCGCAAGTACGGCCGCAGCCTGCTCCCGCACCAGACCCCGAACTTCTGCCGCGACCTGAGCGACTACTTCCCCGAGCTGGACGCCGCCGCGGAGATCATCCGCGCCGAGGAGGGCCACGACACCCTGCTCGCCATGGGCCACTCGACCGGCGGCCTGATCATCTCGCTGTGGGCGCACGACCGCCGCGACGCCGGCCTGGTCGACGGCATCGTGCTCAACAGCCCCTTCTTCGACATCAACGCGCCCTGGATGGTCCGTCGACCCCTCGCGGCCGCCGTCTCCCGCCTGGGCCGCAGGGCGCCGCAGCGTGTGCTGCCGTTCGGCCTGGGCACCGTGTACGGCGAGAGCCTGCACGCCGACCACCGGGGCGAGTGGCGGTACGACCTGGCCTGGAAGCCGCTCGCCGGGTTCCCGGTGCGGGCCGGCTGGATCAACGCGATCCGCGCCGGTCAGCGCCGCCTGCGGGCCGGGCTGGACATCCCGGTGCCGGTGCTGCTCGCCTGCTCGACGCGCAGCTTCCGGGGCACGAAGTGGCACGACAGCGCGACCGGCGCCGACGCCGTGCTCGACGTCGAGCACATGGTGCGCTGGGCGCCCCGCCTCGGCCGGCACGTCACGCTCGCCCGCTTCGACGGCGGGCTGCACGACCTCACGCTGTCCAGTCCCGGCGTACGCGAGAAGGTCTTCGCGGAGGTCGGACGGTGGGCGGAGGGATTCCTCCGCGCCGGGCCGACCGAGCCGGAGCCCACGACGCCGCCGTCACCGCGCCGGCCGGCCGACGCGACCGCCGAGGGCTGAGGCCGGTCCGCCCCCGCCGGCGGGACGCCCGGCTCGGTCGGCCGTCCCGCCGCCGGACGGCCGGTTCAGTCGGCGACGACCGCCGTGAGCGCGGCGCGGATCCGGTCGAACGTGGCGATCGGATGGCCACCGGCCTGCGGCGGCAGCACCACGCCGAGACAACGCAGCGCGGGCCCGCCGTCCGGCCCGGCCTCGACCGCGAACACCGGCGCGCCCACGTAGCCCGCGGGCAGCTCCGTCGTGACCCGCACCTCGCCGCCGTCCCGGGCGACCCGCTCGACCACCGCCTCCAACGGCCGCGACCCGCCGTCGCCGACGCCCAGGGCCAGCACGAACGCCGACGCGGGCGCCGCGCCGATCCGGGCGACCGAGTCGGCCGGCGCGGCCACCGCCTCGGTGACATGCTGGGTACGCCAGCGCCAGCCCCGGTCGTCGGCCCAGCCGTGCAGTCCGCCGGTCGGCATCGCGGCGAGCCCCAGTTCCGGCAGGTGCAGCCAGTGGTCGGCGAAACCGGGCAGGTCGATCGGCTCGTCCGCGCCCTCGGCCGGGTCGGTGACGCTCGGCCGCAACCCGATCTCGCCGTACGCGCGGTCGGTCAGCGCGTCGGCGGTGAGCAGCCACTCGTGCGCGATCTCGCCGTCGTCGGTGGCGCCGACCAGCTCGCTGTAGAAGAAGGCGGTGCCGAGCACGCCCGCCGGAGCGCCCGGCGCATCCGAGCCGGTGAGGGGCAGGATGGCCCGCCCGAGGAGCTGGCACAGCTCGAAGACGATCTCGTTCTCGGTTTCCTGGTCGAGCAGCATCCGACGAGGGTACGGATCGCGTCCCGCCCGCCCGCGCCGGACCCGCCGCAACTGTGGTGCCGGTCCGGGCCCCGGCATGGGACGCTGAGGGGCGGAACGGACGCGCCGACCCGTACCCCCGGGCACGCCGGGACCGGCGGTACCCTCTTGGCGCGACGACAGTCGGCGCGCGCCCGTAGCTCAGCGGATAGAGCAGGGGACTTCTAATCCCAAGGCCGCAGGTTCGAATCCTGCCGGGCGCACAGGCAATTTCCCCTTCTGACCCGCTCGCGTGGGGCCATTCGTGGTGCGAGCGCGCTAACGGTGGTCCCGTGGCAGCCTCGAACGGACGCACCAAGCGCCAACGCGGCGAGATCGAAACGCTCCCCAGCGGGTCACTACGCGTGAAGGTCTATGCCGGCGTTGACCCGATCAGCGGTAAGCGGCACTACCTGACCGAGGTCATCCCCGCCGGCCGCACTGCCGCCAAGGAAGCCGAGAAGGCGCGTACCCGGCTGCTGGCCCAGGTGGACGAGCGGCGCAACCCGCGAACCCGCGCCACGCTCGACCAACTTCTAGACCGGTGGCTAGAGGTGGCCGACATCGAGGCCACCACCCGTATGGGCTACGTCAACAAGCTCAACAAGCACGTACGGCCCGTGCTCGGCAAGCTGCCGGTCGGTCGGCTCGACGCCGAGACGTTGGAGTCGTTCTACGCGAGCCTGCGCCGTTGCCGCGACTGGTGCGGCGGGAAGGCGTTCGTGAAGCACCGTGTGGAGGGCGAGCACACTTGCACCGCGAAGTGCCGGCCGCACGTCTGCAAGCCGCTCAGCGCTTCGTCGGTGCGGCAAATCCACTGGATCCTCAGTGGTGCTCTCAGCCAGGCAGTCCGGTGGCGTTGGATCGCCGTCAACCCCGCCGGGCAGGCCGAGCCACCCGCGCCGCCGCACCCCGACCCGCAGCCGCCGAATCCCGCCGATGCGGCCCGCATCATCACCGAGGCGTGGCGCGATCCAGACTGGGGCGCGCTGGTCTGGCTCGCCATGACGACCGGCGCCCGTCGCGGCGAGTTGGCCGCGCTGCGCCGGCACCATCTCGACCTAGCCGCCGGTGTACTGACGCTGCGGCGCAGTGCCTACCTGGATGAGCATGGCCAGCTACAGGAGAAGGACACCAAGACGCACCAGCAGCGGCGGGTGGCGCTCGACCCGGAGACGATTGAAGTGCTACGCGAGCTGCACGGCCGGTACGTCGACCGCCTGGCGCAGCTCGACGCAGACGCCGACCCTGCCGACTACGTCTTCTCCCCCCGAGCCGGACAACAGCCGCGGCTACCGCCCCGACACCATCACCCAGCGGTACGGCCGGCTCGCCGGCAGACTGGGTATCGACAGCCACATCCACGCGCTCCGCCATTACTCAGCAACTGAGCTGATCAACGCGGGCGTTGACGTGCGGACGGTCGCCGGACGGCTGGGGCATGGCGGGGGCGGCACGACCACGCTAAGGGTCTACGCCGCCTGGCTGTCCGAGTCGGACCAGCGTGCTGCCGGAAAGCTGGCCGCCCGAATGCCACCACGGCCGCTCACACCGACGCAACGGGCTACGCCCAGCAGCCCGTACCAGTCGGTCGCCGCTAATCTGCGTCAGCAGATCACCACTGGTCAACTCCGGCCCGGCGACCAGCTCCCCGCGGTTCCCAAGCTGGCGGCCGCACACGGCATCTCTGTCGGTACAGCGCACCGCGCTGTCGCCCTACTTACGGCAGAGGGTCTGGTAAGCGTTGTCCGAGGTCGGAGAGCAACCGTCGCGCATGCCCGCCACTAACCTGCAGATTCCCGGCGATCGTCCTATCTCAACCCTTCATGCCCCCGGTCGTCCCTCAGCGTGGCCCGGCCGATGCCGGCCCGCAGGTCGCCAGCAGGCCCGGGCTAGCGGGCGCGGCCCAGTTCGCGGGCCGCCTTGTTCCTAACGAGGCCAATTCGGCAGTCTCTCGCGGGCACTCGGGGGCATTTTTATGGCACCTCCGGCAATCGACGGATGCTGCACTTCGAGGTATGTTGCCCTTGTGCATATTGATGAGCCACTGCCCGTGCCCAACTGGTCAAGCGAGCTGGGGATTAGCCCCGGAGACCCAGCCAGGGTGAAAGTTTGGGCAAAGTCAATTCAACTGTTTCACAATAAGTCCTATGATTTGCCAGCACCCGGCGTCACCGCCATTGTTGGCGGAAACAACAGCGGGAAATCAACATTACTTCGTCAGCTCAATGACAAACTGCACAGCCCCGGAAACCTGTTGTACGGTCCAGTTGACATCGTTACGAATGCCACTTCAGTGCGCACTGGAACTGCGGCCGACTTTCTTTCCTGGTTCGCTCAGCACGCTACTTACTTCCCCGGTGGTGATCGCCAGGAGTCCTACTTCAGACAGCCCAACGGCGGCTGGAGTTCGACTGCGCGGGCGCTCGCTAGTACTCCAGCCGGGGATGTTGACCTTGGCTGAGCTGGGGCTTGGTGTGGTGTGTGAACGGGTGCAGCCACCGTCGATCATGGGCGGTTGTGTGG